>OZ245995.1:5265000-5565000 GCA_965230185.1 Motiliproteus sp. | reverse complement strand
TGGATGAGAAGTGTTTCATCCTTGCCGGAGTCGGTCCGCTGGCGTCCGCCCGCGCCGCCAACTGGATTCGCACCAACGTGCCGGGCATTCATATTCCCGACGCGGTGATCAAGCGTCTTGCCGGCGCTGAGGATCAGAAGCGTGAAGGGATCAACCTCTGTGTTGAGCTGATTCAGGAAATCCGCGAAATCGCCGGTGTCAGCGGCGTCCATGTAATGGCCTACCGTCAGGAAGAGACCGTAGCCGAAATTATCGATCGATCGGGAGTTCTGGGGGGACGTGTGCCCTGGTATCCCGGCCGTGACCAGCAGTTACATCAGGAGAGAGCAATATCATGACCGATACCATTATCAGCTCAGCCAGCAAAGAGGTTGTCATCGGCTTTGAACGTCCGTTCGTCATCATCGGCGAGCGTATCAACCCGACCGGCCGCAAGGTGCTGGCCGCCGAAATGAAGGAAGGCGACTACAGCCGGGTGGAAGCGGATGCCCGCGCTCAGATCGAAGCCGGCGCGCATATCCTGGACGTCAACGCCGGTATTCCGCTGGCCGACGAGCCACGGATTCTGGCCGAGGTGATTCAGCTGATTCAGTCTTTCTCCGATATGCCGCTCTGTATCGATTCCTCCATCGTCGCGGCGTTGCAGGCTGGCCTGGAAGTGTACCAGGGTAAGGCACTGGTCAACTCGGTGACCGGTGAAGAGGAGCAGATGGAGCAGGTGCTGCCGCTGGTGAAGAAATACGGCGCGGCGGTGGTTGCGATCTCCAACGATGAAACCGGCATCTCTCAGGATCCCGATGTCCGTTTCGAAGTGGCGAAGAAGATCGTTGAGCGGGCTGCCGATTACGGTATTCCCTCCTGCGACGTCGTGGTCGATCCACTGGTAATGCCGGTGGGCGCGGTCAACACCGCCGGTAAGCAGGTGCTGCACCTGATCCACCGTCTGCGTACCGAGCTTAAGGTCAACACCACCTGTGGTGCTTCCAACATCAGCTTCGGTCTGCCCAATCGTGACGGCGTCAACGGCGCCTTCCTGAGCATGGCTATTCACGCCGGCATGACTTCGGCCATCGCCAACCCGCTGCACAAAGAGGTCGTGGCTGCGACGCTGGGCGCCGATGTGATGATGGGCCGCGATCCGGACTGCATGAACTGGATTCAGCGTTTCCGTGAGCCGGCACCGGAGGGAGAAGGTGCGGCGCGTGGGCGACGTCCGAGCCGTCGCCGTCGGGCCAGCTGAGGAGCTCGTCACCCGGTGATAATGCCGGTGCAGCAGGCGTGAGCCATGCACCGGCATCAAACACCGGAGGTGTGTGATCAGTTCTGAGCAACGATGGATTGCAGGGTGCGTTAGCCGAGAGGCGTGACGCACCTTTTTCGGTTTTCAGGTATTGCCATTCGGGGCAATACCTCAGAATCGAATCAGAAGCCGATAACTGACAACAAAAGGTGCTGTATATGCCTGAATCTGAAGCGATAGTCTCTGACGTTACGGTGTCCGGAGAAACCGTAACGGTTGTTTTTACACCCTCAGGTCTGCGGGGGGATTTTCCGCTGGGAACCTCGGTGCTCCAGGCCGCTCAGCAACTGGGCGTGGATCTGGAGTCCAGTTGCGGCGGCCGGGGGCTCTGTGGTCGTTGTCAGGTGGTGCACAGCGTGGGGGAGTTTCCCAAGCACAGCATCAGCTCGCGGCCGGAGCACCTTTCCGATCCTTCCGAACTGGAAGCGGAAAGCAAGGATCAGGTGCTGACTAAGGGGCGTCGCCTTGGCTGTGCGGCTCAGATTCTGGGGGATATGGTGGTCGATATCCCGTCAGGCAGCCAGATCCATAAGCAACATATCGTTAAAGAAGCCACGGCGCTGGAGATCGACCGCGATCCGGCAGTACGGCTGTATCGGGTCAGCGTTTCGGTACCGGATATGGATGAGCCGGCGTCGGACCTGCGCCGTGTGCAGTGGGAGCTGGAGAAGCAGTTCGAGCGGCCGCTGACTCCCCGATGTGACCTGTCGGTGCTGCAGCAGCTGCAGCCGGCGCTGAAAAGCGGTGACAGAACGTTGTCGGTGGCGGTTCACCATGGCAGTGATGACGATGCCGAAATTATTGCCGTCTGGCCGGGCCATAAAGAACGGCTGTACGGGCTGGCGGTGGACCTGGGTTCCACTACGATCGCTGCCCACCTCTGTGATCTTGAAGAGGGGGTGGTGGTCTCCTCCTCGGCGGTGATGAATCCTCAGATTCGCTTTGGTGAAGACCTGATGAGCCGGGTCTCCTACGTGATGATGAATGATGGCGGTGATCGGGAAATGACCCGGGCGGTGCGTGAAGCCTTTGCCGACCTGGCCCATGAAGCGGCAGATAAGGCGGGCATCGATGCCGGAGATATCCTGGAGCTGACCATCGTCTGTAACCCCATCATGCACCACCTGCTGCTGGGGATCGATCCGACGCCACTGGGGTCGGCGCCTTTTGCGCTGGCCACCGACCGGCCGCTGAGTCTGAAAGCCGCTGAGCTGGAGCTGAACCTGCATCCCGGGGCCCGGGCCTTTATCCTGCCCTGTATCGCCGGTCATATCGGCGCCGATACCGCCGGCGTGATTCTGGCAGAACGACCCGACCTGACGGATGAGGTCACCCTGCTGGTGGATGTCGGTACCAATGCCGAGATCGTGCTGGGTAATCGCCATCGTCTGCTGGCGGCCTCCAGCCCCACGGGGCCCGCCTTCGAAGGCGCCCAGATCAGCTGCGGTCAGCGGGCCGCCTCCGGTGCCGTCGAACGGGTGCGGATCGACCGTGAGACGCTGGAGCCCCGCTTTAAGGTGATCGGTTGCGACCTCTGGTCCGATCATCCCGATTTCGCCCGCAAGACCCGAAAAATCGGAGTCAGTGGTATCTGTGGGTCCGGCATTATCGAGTTGATCGCCGAGCTGTTCCTGGCCGGAGTGATCAATTCTGAAGGGGTGATCGACCCGGCCATGGCGGAGAAGACACCGCGTGTGGTTGCCGATGGCCGTACCTTCGTCTACCTGCTCCACGAGGGTGAAAAGACCCTGAAGCTGACCCAGAACGATGTCCGTGCCATCCAGCTGGCCAAGGCCGCGCTCTATGCCGGTATCCGGCTGCTGATGGATCATCTGGGTGTCAGTGCCGTCGATCGTATCGCCCTGGCCGGCGCCTTCGGCAGCCATATCGACGTTAAGTATGCGATGGTGCTGGGGCTGATACCTGACTGTAATCTGGAGAATGTCGGACCGGTCGGCAATGCCGCCGGCACCGGGGCCCGCATCGCACTGCTGAATCGCCATCAGCGGGACGAGATTGAAGCGGTACTGCGGCGAGTCGAGAAGATAGAGACCGCCACCGAAGCCAGCTTCCAGGATCATTTCGTCAAGGCGATGGCGTTGCCTCACGGCAGTGATGATTTTACGCAGCTGGGAGCGCTGGTGGAGCTGCCGGCACGGACGGTGACAGCAACCGCAGCGACTACCGGTGTCGGACGCGGACGCCGCAGGGCCCGCTCTCGCCGGGCCGGCTGAAGCGCAGGCTATTCTCTTACTAACATCGACGGCCCGTCGGGTCGTCGATGCCGGCTCAGGCCGGTTTCTCTCCTTTTTTCTTCAGATGGCGATCATCCCGGGGTGGAATGCCGAAGAAGTCCCGATAACATTTGCTGAAATGGGGGGCGGAGACAAAGCCGCAGGCCAGCGCCACATCGATGATCGGTTTATCGGTCTGCAGCAGCAGCTGACGGGCCCGTTTCAGTCGCAGATCCATGTAGTAGCGGGTGGGTACGCAGTTGAGGTAGCGCTGGAACAGCCGTTCCAGCTGGCGGCGTGAAACCCCCACCAGTCCGGACAGCTCTTCCAGACTGATCGGTTCTTCGATATTGGCTTCCATCAGGGTGACCGCATCGGTCAGCTTGGTCTGGTTGGTACCCAGCTGCAGCTGAAGCGGGATGCGCTGACGGTCATGGCGGCCACGAATACGGTCGCACATAAACTGCTCGGAGATGTTGACTGACAGGGTGGCACCGTTGCTGTCGGTAATCAGCTGCAGCATCATGTCCAGCGGCGCGCTGCCGCCGGCGCAGGTGACCCGGTCGCGGTCGATCTCAAACAGTTCATCATTGATCAGCACCTGAGGATACTCCTCCCGCATGCTGGCCATATTCTCCCAGTGAATGGTGCAGCGATAGCCGTCCATCAGTCCCGAGCGCGCCAGCAGGTAGGTGCCGGTGCAGATCCCGCCGAGAGTGAGCTTCTGGCTGGCCAGTGTGTTGAGAGTGTTGTGCAGGGCCTTCGAGTAGGCACCGGAGACATCGACCCCGGAGCAGACGAAGAGCACATCCAGGCGGCCGGCATCAGCCATCGCACAGTCCGGGGCGATTCCCAGGCCGTTGCTGGCGGCGACCGGTTCACCGTCCAGGGTCATCACCGGCCATTCGTAGAGCTTATCCTCAGCCAGCCGGTTGGCCATACGCAGAGGTTCGATCGCCGAGCTGACTGCGATCATCGAATAGTTCGGTACCAGCAGGAAACCGTAGCGAACCGGGGTGATTTTTTTCTGTTCAGACGACATCTTTTCTGCTTGCCTTTCAGGAGTGAATCGGGATTCAGGTGCAGCAAAAAAACAGCGCATAACATCCCAATTTGTAAGGACTAAGTCAATTTACAAACTGCCGCTATACGACACTTCTGTGACTGAATATCCTCTCTTAGACCAATGGGTACGAGGATCTCGTTCAAACTAAGGATATACCCTGGTCAGCAAATAGTCTGCCCGGTGTTATTCGGTTAACTTTCCGCCAAAAAGGTAAGGGGAAGGCTCGTCGGTGATGTAGCCGGGGCAGTGGCTCGCTGTCGAATGGGATTTGAACAGGCACAGGAATGGACAAAAGCGACACCGCGGGATGTTGCCATCACCGCGGTGTCCGGACGGGTCATTCTGGGGTGACTACCGGGATCAGATGTTGGAGTCGGGGAAGGAGGACTTACGGCGCTCCATATAATCCAGCAGCGCTTCGTCGATGGCCGGATCCAGCTCCGGGGCCTGGTAGTCGGCCAGCTGCTTCTTCCAGTAGGCGTTAGCCCGCTGCTCCTGGGTCTTACTGCCTTCCGATTCCCACTGCTCGAAGCTGTTGTTGTCCGCCAGCGGTGAGCGGTAGAAGGCGGTCTTGAAGTTAGCCTGAGTGTGGGCACAGCCGAGGAAGTGATTGCCGGGACCCACTTCGCGAATGGCATCCAGCGCCTGACCGTTGTCGGAAAGATCAACGCCTTTCAGCATGGTTTCCATCATGCCGGCCTGGTCGGCATCCATCACGAATTTCTCGTAGCCCATCACCAGCCCGCCTTCCTGCCAGCCGGCGGTGTGAAGGGCGAAGTTGACGCCCGCCAGCGCGGTGGGGATCAGGGTGCTGACCGACTCGACCCCGGCCTGGGCATCAGGAACCTTGGCGGCGCAGAAGCCGCCACCGGAACGGAAAGGTACACCCAGACGACGCGCCAGCGCGGCCATCACATAGAGCACCAGTGCCGGTTCCGGAGTACCGAAGGTGGGAGCGCCGGACTGCATGGAGATGGAGCTGGCAAAGCTGCCCATCACCACCGGTGCACCGGGATTAACCAGCTGGACGAAGGCCATGCCCGCCATGGCTTCGGCCAGCGACTGAGCGGCGGTGCCGGCAACCGTCACCGGCGACATGGCACCGGCAAGGATAAAGGGAGTCACCACACAGGCCTGGTTGTTGCGGGCATAGACCTTGGCGGCACCGAGCATGGTGTCGTCGAAGGTCATCGGTGAGTTGGCATTGATCAGACTGGTGGTAATGGTCCTGGGCTTGCCGGTTTCCGGATCGATATAGTTATCGCCGAACAGGATCTTACACATCTCGACAGTATCTTCCGCCCGCTCGGGTGCCGTGACCGATCCCATAAAGCACTTGTCGGAGTACTTCATGTGGGAGTAGATCATGTCGAAGTGGCGCTTGTTGACCGGCAGGTCCACCGGCTCGCAGATGGTGCCGCCGGAGTGGTGCAGGCTGGGCGACATGTAGGCCAGCTTGACGAAGTTACGGAAGTCTTCGATGGTGGCGTAGCGGCGGCCGTTGTCCATGTCGTAGACAAAGGGGCAGCCGTAGGCCGGTACAAAGACCGTGTTTTTACCACCGACCCGGACGCTGCGAGCCGGGTTGCGGGCATGCTGGGTGTACTCGCGGGGCGCGGAGGCCTGGATAATGGAGCGACACATGCCACGGGGGAAACGAACCAGTTCGCCATTGACGTCGGCACCTGCATCCTTCCAGATCTGCAGCGATTCAGGGTCATCCCGGAACTCAATACCCACCTCTTCGAGGATGGTGTCGGCATTCTGTTCAATCAGGCTCAGGCCTTCGTCGTCCAGGACTTCGAAGTAGGGGATGTTGCGGGTGATATACGGGGCGGCCGGTGCGGCGGCCTGGCTTTCGGACCGACGACCTGCGCGACCACGACGGCCGCGCCGTCCACGTACTGGGGCTTCTGTTTCGCTCATCTTATTATTACTCCGTCTTATTCGTGCATACCCTGGACTCTGGTGTCGATGCTCCGGCCTGTGGTGACCGGTAGCACAAGGCCGGGGCCGACAGCCTGATCAGATACATCTCACGCCAGTATGGTGGGCCCGATAGCGGCGGGCTGATCTGCGAGCGACTTTGATCTGTGTCTGAGCGTCATTGTCGGGAATGGGGGAATGGCTGCTTTGAGCAGGTTTCTGTTACCAGAGAGGTCTTCAATCGTTGATGGTTGGATAGAAAATGCAATTAAAAACAACAGGTAATGTGTGCGTCAGGATTTGGGAGGGTTGAACGATGGTCAGGGTTGCGCCCAGCCGGGCGCTGCGCGAACTCGGCCTGCGGGGCTCGGCGGTAGCAAAGGGTGACAGGTGCCGGCTGATAGTTCTGTGTTAATTTGCATGTAATAGCAGAGTTGATTGCTGGCACGGGCTCAATCTCCCCTTCTGTGCTGCCGAGCATTGCAGCCTGTAAATGGATCAGTGCGAGGACTGTTTGAGGCCGCGAAGCGGCCTCGGTTATTGGTGCGGGCACCAACCCTCCGGGCCAGCTGAAGCTGTTCAGGCTGCACCTGTCGCAGCACCCATTTGCAGGCGAAATGCACAGGGAAGCTGGCGAAGCCAGCCAAACAGCAGGGGCGGTTTTGGATTGTTAAGGTCTTTGGACGCCCAAAGACCTTAACTCGCCGTCAGGGCGAAAAGCGGACTACCAACGAACTCGAAACCAGAGTTCTTCTTACATTACAGAACACAGTTGATCGTACAGATTGCGCCCTCGGGCGCCTTCATTTCTTTGCCGCGGGCCAAAGAAACAGAAGCAAAGAAAGCCCGCCCATGCCGCCGGCCTTCGGCTTCCCTCACTCCTCGCCGGAAGCGGGCGCTGCGCGAACTCGGCCTGCGGCCTCAGACAAGCGCTTGCTTAATCCCGCTTCAGCCTGCGGGGCTCGGCGGTGGCAAAGGGGAAATTGGGTGCCAGCGGCTAGTTCTGAGTTAGCTTGCATGTAATAGCAGAGTTGATTGCTGGCACGGACTCAGTCTTCCCTTCTGTGCAGCCGAGCATTGCAGCTTGTAAATGGATCAGTGCGAGGACTGTTTGAGGCCGCAAAGCGGCCTCGGTTATTGGTGCGGGCACCAACCCTCCGGGCCAGCTGAAGCTGTTCAGGCTGCACCTGTCGCAGCACCCATTTGCAGGCGAAATGCGCAGGGAAGCTGGCGAAGCCAGCCAAACAGCAGGGGCGGTTTTGGATTGTTAAGGTCTTTGGACGCCCAAAGACCTTAACTCGCCGTCGGGGCGAAAAGGAGATGTCAGAAAACTCGGTAATTCAGAACGATTCCTGAACACCCGCATTCAGTAGAAAACTGCAGTGCGCCGGCTGAGCTGTGGTAGTCAGCCGGCTCCGAGGCTGAGGGTTACGGCCTCGATCTCCTCCAGCAGCCGATCATGACTGATGTCGCCGCTGACAAAGGCGGCAAAAGCCGCGGCTCCGGCGCCGACGCCCTCTTTGACCAGCCCCTCTTCATAGCGCTGCAGCTGATGCAGTGAGGAACGACTGAAGTCGAGACAGGCGGCAAAGGCCGCCATGGGGAAGGGCAGCTGATTGAGAATCGCGGCCAGGTCGGCGCTGCTGTCACGACTCACCCAGGCGGTGGTGGCCAGACCGATATTGGCAAGGTTGCCGGCATGGCCTTCCTCGTAAAGCCGCTGGATCAGCGCGGCGACGGCGGCCATCTGGGTTCCGCCGCCCAGGATCACCGGCGTGGTGCGACTGGCCTCCAGCGCCATCAGGGCGACCGCCGGCTGCATCGGGTCTCCCACGGCGGCGGCAACGTCCAGCGCGGAGCAGTCGGAACTCAGGGCGGCGGCCTCAAGAGCTCGGCCAACCAGCTGTTCCTTGAGATGATGATTGCCGCCGGGCATGGAGGAGGAGACCCGGCCCCGGGCGCTGAACCCCAGACCCTCCAGCAGTGCCAGCGCGGTGGTGGTGCCGCCGGGAACCGACTCCGACAGCACCAGCCAGGGAGCCTGCTGAGCCAGCACACGGCCGGTGCGGCTGCTGTTTTCAATGAATTCCGGCGTCAGTGACAGCGCACTGCCACCACTGATGCAACGACCCGGCTGCCCGCCCAGGGCCAGCCGTGGGGCCAGCGGCGGAATTTCGGTTCCCGCATCGACAACCATCGGTTCCAGGTTCAGCAGCCGCAGGGCGGCGCAACTGATGACTACCGGACTCGGTGGCCCTTCGGGGCTCCTGGGAATCTCGTTCAGTGACAGTGGTCGACCCTGAACCAGCGCTTCGCCATCCAGGGCGGCGGTGTAGCGACGCATTTCAGGGGTGGCGCCGGCGGCAGATATACCGTCAATCTGCGCGGTGGCGGTGGAAGCCAGGGTGCAGGTGAACAGTGGTGAGCCTTTTAGTAGATTCAGCAGCCGATCGGCACTGCGTTGATGGGCGATGATCTCGATACGCCCGTCCTCGGAAGGGCAGGTGGAACTGCGCTGATGTGCTGCCATAGGTGCCTCGTGGATTATCCCCGGGTTCAGGAGGGGGATTCTGCCACAGCCTGAGGGTGACAGGAGGCCGGGAAGCGGCATCGGGTTGCATTTTTCGGTGCTGTTCGGCGCAGGAAATGAGCAAAGTCAGTTTCTGGCTGCTGAATCGCTGAGTGAGAGTTCGAAGATTGTCGGCCGGCGGGCTGGCAGGGAGGCTTACAGCTCGACCCCGGCCAGCCACTCTTTCCAGCGCATGGTGGCATTGGCGCCGATGGACAGGAAGGGTTCCGGTGGCAGTCGCCCTGGCTGATCGTAGGCCCGGTAATCCTGCAGCATCGGCGAATCGTTACCGGTGGCCAGATCCGCGGCCATCATCCCGGACATCGTGCCTTTTACGGTGCCGAGCCCGTTCTGACAGGCGGCGGAGAAGACCCTCTCCTCCAGCTCACCGAAGGCGGGTACGGAGTTCAGCGACAGGCACAGCCGGCCACCCCAGCGGTGCTCCATGGGGACCTCGCTGAGCATCGGAAAACGGGCTCGGAAGGCCTGATCGTGCGTGCTTGCGACATTGCGAATGTGCTTGTCCGTGACTTCCAGTGACTGATTGAGGGTGAAGCGGTTTCGGACGGTGATCCGATCGCCGCTGCCCATAAAATCGGAACTTCGCCGTACGGTGGTGCCCATCGGGTCAGCGGGCAGTACCCCCCAGTCGCTTTCACCGCCGAGCCGGCGCACTTCCTCGGCAGTCAGCGGTCGGGTCATGGAGGCGTAGGTAAAGGCGTGCAGCAGTTTTTTGGGGAAGTAGCCGAACGACTGAATATGTCCGTTGACCGCCAGAATGACATTGCGGGCGCTGACGCTGCCTCTGGGGGTCTTCAGCAGATGGTCCCTGCCCAGCTGCATCTCGATCACCGGACTGCGTTCATAGATCGATACCGTCCGGCTCAGCCCGCGAGCGACCCGGTGAACAAAGGCCGCGGGCTGAATCATCGCTGCACCCGGGGTAAACAGGCCCCGGCGGTAATAGTCAGTGCCGGTCAGAGCTTTCATCTCAACGGCGTCCATCAGCTGAAAGTCCTCATCCAGTGCTCTGAGGTGCTGCAGATAGCTGCTGATATGTTTTTCACCCCGCGGTGAGGCGGCACCGGTCACCTTGCCGGTGCGCCGGAATACCTCCGGCGGCATCTGCCAGTCCGAGGCCATGTCGGCGGCGAAATCGATGGCGGCGCGATTGAGACGGATCTGTTTCAGGTCCTCGTCCCGGGCGCCGGCATAGGTCTTTGAATTCAGATCGTGCGGCAGATCGATCATAAAGCCGCTGTTGCGACCGGCGGGCCCTTCCGCCAGTCCGCAGGCTTCCAGCAGCACGATGCGGTCGCCGTTGACGAGCTGGCTCAGCCGTCGGGCCGCGGCGATGCCGGCGTAACCGGCGCCGACCACCACCCAGTCGGCGCTGATGCGATTGTCCAGTTCCGGAAACGGCTCGGACTGGTGAATGATACTGTTCCAGGCGGCGGGTCCGGTGTCTTTGGGCGTACGGGAGACGTGGACGGATCTGCTCATAAACCTGCTCCGTTGCTCTGTAGTAAAGGGCACAGCGATCCGGCGGCGGGCAACGCCACCGGATGCTGACCGTCTTTGACAGACGATCGGGCTGTCGCTGTGGGTGAAACCGCTCTGGTCAGCTCACGTGGGCCTCATCGGCACTGTCGCTGAGATCGATCCAGATGGTTTTCAGCTCGGTATACTGGTCATGAGCGTGAATGGAGTTATCACGGCCGCCGAATCCGGACTGCTTATAGCCGCCGAAGGGGGTGGTGATGTCGCCTTCGCCGAAGCAGTTCACTGTCACGGTGCCAGCGCGGATCGCCTGGGCCGCGCGAATGGCTCGCTTTGAATTAGCGGTAAATACCGACGCGGCCAGTCCGTACTCGGAATCGTTGGCCACCCGGATGGCATCCTCGTAGCTGGAGACGGTGATCACCGACAGCACCGGTCCGAAGATCTCCTCCCGGGCCAGCCGGTCGTTCTGGCTGACGCCGTCGAAGATGGTGGGCTGAACGTAGACGCCGTCCATGGTTTCGCCGCCGAGAATGACCTCTTTCCCTTCCTCTTTGCCGAGGGCCAGATATTCGGAGACTTTGGTGAAATGGCCCCGATCCACCAGCGCACCGAGATGATTGGCCGGGTTCAGCGGATCTCCGGTACGCCAGTCGCGGGCATGGGCTCTGATCCGCTCCAGCAGCTCTTCCTTAATCGCCTCATGGACAATCAATCGGGAACCGGCGGAACAGTTTTCGCCCATATTCCAGAAGGCGGCGCTGACCACCTGGGCGGCGACGATATCCAGGTCTTCGGCGTCATCCAGCACGATGCAGGGGTTCTTGCCACCGCATTCCAGCACCACTTTCTTCAGGTTGGAATCGGCGGCGTAACGCAGAAAACGCCGGCCGGTGGCGGTTGAGCCGGTGAAGGTGGCCATATCCACATCCATATGCAACCCCAGCGGTTCGCCCACTTCGGAGCCGCTGCCGGTCACTACATTCAGCACGCCCCGGGGCAGGCCCGCTTCCATCGCCAGCTCGGCGATCCGCAGAGCGGTCAGCGAGGTCTGAGCCGCCGGCTTAACCACCATCGAACAGCCGGCCGCCAGCGCCGGACCGATTTTCCAGGCCAGCATCAGCAGCGGGAAGTTCCAGGGCAGTACTGCGGCGACCACGCCGATGGGTTCACGGACGATCATCGATACGGCGTCTGGACCGACCGGAGCGGTCTGGTCGTAGATCTTGTCGATGGCTTCGGCATGCCACTTGATGGTGTGGATCAGCTCAGGGACATCGATGGTCTCGCAATCCAGGATCGGCTTACCGGAATCGATACTCTCCAGCACCGCCAGTTCGCGACGGTTGCGGGATATCAGCTTGCAAAGCCGGATCAGAACTTCCTTGCGATCATTGGGATGCAGGCAGCGCCAGCGGCCGTCGTCGAAAGCCTCGCGGGCTTTGCGGACAGCCAGATCGACATCCTCGGGACCACAGGCCGCCACTTCCGCCAGCACCTGACCGGTGGCCGGGTTGGTGGTGGTAAAGGTGTTTCCGGATGCTGCCGGCTGAAAACGACCGTCGATAAAGCTCATGGTCGGCGGATTCAGGTCCGCGGCGATCGCCTGATATTCTTCGTGAGTCAGCAGATCAGACATGGTTTATTTCCCCTTTTGCTGGCGGTCGCTGCTGTTCTCCGAGGCCTGTTCAGACCGCTCGGTAGCTTCGGCAACAATACTGGCGATGGTGGTTTTTACGGTGCGGATGACCTGCTCCAGCGAGCGCTTTTCGTCTTTGTTGAGACCGTACAGCGGCTTGCGAGTGATACCGGCGCAGAGGCCCTCGACGGTAACGCCGTGTTTGACGCATTGAATAAATTTACCGCCCTGTTCCAGCACCCGCATCAGCGGCATCATCGCCGACATGATCCGTCGACCTTTACTGAAATCACCTTCCAGCACGCAGGCGTTATAGAGCGCGATATGCTCATTGGGCAGGAAGTTGGAACCGGCACAGACCCAGCCGCTGGCGCCCCAGGCAAAGAATTCAAGGGCCTGATCGTCCATGCCGCAGGCGATCTGAATGTGGGGGTAATCCCGGGCCAGCAGATGCAGGCGATTGATGTCGCCGGAGCTTTCCTTAATACCGCAGAAATTGGAGGAACGTCCGACTCGGTCGAGAAACTCCTCGCCCATCATCACGCCCATCCGATCCGGGTAGTTGTAGAGCATAATCGGCAGGTTGGCGGCGCGATCTACGGCCAGCGCATGGATTGCCAGCTCCCGCTCGGTGGGCAGGGCATAGGGCGGTGTGGCGACCAGAATGGCGTCCGCATCATTCTTTGCAGCCGCTTCGGCCAGCACGATGGAATCGTTGGGATTGAGGGAGCCGGTACCGAAGACTACCGGCACTTTTCCTTCGGCACGATCCTTTGCGATCTGCAGCAGGCGTATCCGCTCTTCGTGGCTCTCGACGTAGTATTCGCCGGTGGTTCCACCGACCACGATGCCGTGAACGCCGGCCTCGGTCAGGTGCCGGACCATCAGGGCAAAGGCATCATAATCAATTGAGTAATCATCCCTGAAAGGGGTGATTACCGGTGTGTAAATTCCGTCAAAGCGCATTTAGCTCACCTGCTTAACGATTGGTTTTTATTTTCAGCAACAGCGGTATCAGATGCGTATTCAGTAAGGGGGGAATGAGAGACAACTGCGGGCAGGTCTGTCAGCGTTCCACGGCATCCGGATATCTCTGCGTATCGAAAACGCTCTGGCTGCTTAAAGCTCTTTACAGCCTATCGAAAGATGTAAAACCCACACAGCAACATTTATTTCGCAGTAAACATAACGCTGCGTTATTAATTCCGTGGGTGCTGTCTGCGGCCGCTGAAGCGAGCCCGGAAGGGCTGCCTGTACCTGTCGGGCGCTGGCGTCCGCAGTTGTTCGGCTGAGAACGATGCTGTCTGTTTCGATAAGCTCGATCCGGCCGGCTCGGGAGCTGGCCCGTCGTCAGTGGCTCTGCATCGAGGTGATGGGGAAGAGGGATGAACAGGTTCCGTCGCCCGAAGCCTGCCGCTATGTCAGCTGTGGCAACTGCTTCGAGTGCGACAATTGTGTCGGTGTCCGCCCGGGGGAGGTTGTCGCCGAGCTCAGGTCGGCCGGTTTTGCTACAAAGGTCTGACTGACCGGTGCTCAGAGATTGCCGGTGCAGGAGAGAAACCAGTCCCTGAAGCGGCAGAATTCATCATTGCTCTCCTTGCTTTCGGCAAAGGTGAGGTAGTGAAGCTTCTCTCGGAACACCGTCGCTTCCGCCACCGGCTTAACCAGCAGACCTTCCTCCACCAGCGGTTCCACCAGATGATTCCAGCCCAGCGAGACGCCCTGATGGTTGAGCACCATCTGGATCAGCATGTTGTAATCGTTGGCGTTGAACAGATGGTTGCCGTCGGCGGGGCGGTCATCCAGCTGAATATCGTGGAAGGCGAACCAGACCCCCCAGTCCACATGTTCGGCAATCTGGGCCCGGCCGTAGGGGCTCAGGTTCAGCAACACGGTGTCACGAAGCCCCTCCAGACTGCGTATGCCGGGGTTCTGCTCGAGATAGCGCGGCGAACAGACCGGGTAGATCACATCATGAAACAGCGGTACCGAGCGGTAGCCCTCCCGGGGGTCCGTTACCTTGTTGATAAACACATCGGGGTATACCCCCGGTTCCATCTGCAGGAAATTCTGGGTGGTGACCACATTAATATCGATATCGGGATTGGCGGTAAAAAAGCTCGGCAGCCGACGCGACAGCCAGAGCGCTGAGAAGGCCGGTGAGCAGCAGATGGTCAGTACTTTCTTGCTGGTATGGGTTGAAATGATGCGGTCCGCCGCCTGGGCGATATTGACGAAAGAGAGGTAGGCGGCGTCATAGAAAATGGTGCCGGCGTCGGTCAGTTCGACGGCGCGGCCGGTCCGCCTGAACAGGTCGACTCCCAGCGAAGCCTCCAGCTCGCGAATCTGCCGACTGATCGCGGCCTGGGTGACGCAGAGCGCTTCGGCGGCGCGGGTGAAGTTCTGGTACTTGGCCGCCGCCACAAAGGATTTTACCGCTCGCAACGACGGCATTTTTACCAGGATTTTGTCGGGTTCGACGTGCTTGACCATTGTCTTTTGCCTTCGCTTGTCCGGTATCTTTCAGGGACTGGCTGACGCTCGCGGTAACGACCGCCCGCTGCCTGCTGAGTCGCAATCCGGGATCATGGCCCCGGGTTATAGCCTGCAGTAATTCTCATAGCTATCGCCTGAAATATTCAATTTACCGATAACCATCTGCTCTGTAAGGTTGAGGGGCCTGTCCGCAGGTTCCCTAACCATTCCAACAATAATATCGAGAATTTGCCAGCGGCTGTTGCTGCTCTGCGACCTGCGGAGCGGCTGAGCGAACTGAACAGGTCGGCGGCGATATTCTCAGCAGATCGACAGGGTGATCGCAATGAACCTTATGCAACCGTTGCCTCAGTCTTTTCAGCCGCCGTCCGAAGCAATCAGTCCGGTGATTATTGCCGAACTGCCGGCATCCTCCGACCTTCCCCGTTACAGCCGTAAACCCGTTGTCCCGAAGGCAGGACTCACCGCTGCCGACTGCAGGAAAACGGAGAGCGACGCCCCGGTGCTGTTGAATACAGGAGGGCAGACGGAAGTTCAGGAGGTTGCCTTTCTGTTGCTACCCGGTGCTACCACCGCCTGTCTGACGGCGGCGATCAGCGTGCTGCGACTGGCCAATCGCCTTGCCGATCAGGCCATTTTCCGATGGCAGTTGTTCAGTGCGGATGGTGCGCCGGTCATGACGGAGGAGGGATTCCGTCTCGATGTTCATCAGCAGATAACCGCGGTCGACCCGGCCAGTCTCAGCAAATTAGTGGTCTGTGGGGGGCATCGCTTCGATCAGCCCGAGGTGATGCACTGGCTGAAAAGGGCGGCAAAGAAGCGGCTGGCCATCGGCGCCATAGGCCAGGGCAGCTATGCGCTGGCCAGAGCCGGCTTGCTGAGCGGTTACAGCTGCACCATTCACTGGGAGTATATGGCCAGTCTGCGAGAGGAGTACCCGCAACTACTGGTAACCTCTCAGCTGTTTGTGGTTGATCGTGATCGATTCAGCTGTGCCGGCGGCGGTGGTGTTCAGGGAATGATGCTGCACCTGCTGGCGCAGGAGCAGGGGGCGGAGCTGGCGAAGCAGGTATCGGAGATGCTGATCTGCGGTATGCGTCTGCCGGATGAGCCTCAGCGAGCTGCCAGTAGCAGGTCTCAGGCCGGTTACCTGCCACCGCGACTGCGGGAGGCGATCTCGCTGATGGAATCGAACATTTCCGAACCGTTGCAACTGCAGGAACTGGCACAGCTGCTGGGTATTTCCCGACGTCAGCTGGAGCGACTGTTCCGTAAATACCTTAACCGTCAGCCCTCCCGCTTTTATATGGAGCTGCGGCTTAATCGAGCCCGTCAACTGTTGCAGCAGACCAGTCTCAGCGTCATCGAAATCGCGGTAGCCTGTGGTTTCTCAACCGCATCCCACTTCAGCAGAAGTATTAAAGATCAGTTCGGCTGCTCGCCGAAACACCTCTGCATGCAGCCGGGATTCCTGCAGGGGGGCTGATCAGATTACCCGTGGCAGTTCCCGGCGCAGCAGGTCGGCGAACATTGCCAGTACCGGTGAGCTGCGATCTTTCTGAAAAATGCGGATATCGGTCTGGCCGAGAGCCGGCAGGTTCCAGTCGTCCGGTGCTACTCTCAACTCGCCGGGAATGGCGCCTTCGGCAATGATGGACAGTCCCATTCCGGCAATAACTGCGGCCTGTACGCTGACCGAGCCCTGCGCGGAGAAGACGATCCGATAGGGTCTGCCCAGTGCATCAAGCACCTTGAAAGCGTGTTCGCGATAGATGCAACCCTGGGGGTGCAGCGCCAGCGGCAGCGGCTGATCCGGCTGAAAATCAAACTCCGGGGAGCAGACCCATTTCAGATCACGCGAGGTCAGTGTCTCGCCACCCATATAGTGGGGCATGGCGTTGACAACCGCGATGTCCAGCTGGTCGTCGCAGACCTTCTGCACCAGCTCCCGACACAGATTCATCGACAGCTCAATCTCCACCTGATCGGTCAGCTCCCTGTGTCTGGCGAGAAAATTCTGGAAGAAGGAGACGGTCATATCCTCCGGCAGCCCCAGTCGGATCTGGCTGCCTTCGTCACTGCGATGGGCCAGCCCCACCATCTGGTCATGGGCAGACAGTACCGACACCGCTTCGTTCAGTAGCTGGCGACCGGCAGCGGTTAGCCGAAGATTGTGGTAGTTGCGGTGGAACAGGCTGCAATTGAGCTGCTCTTCCAGCTTCTTGATCCGTAGCGACAGGGCGGACTGGGAGCAGTGCATCGCCTGGGCGGCGGCGGAGAAGGATCCGAGATTGTCCGCCAGCACAAAGCTGCGGAGCGCGGCGATATCCATATTAATTGCACTTGCCATAAGTAATCCTCATAGCTATTGCCTGAAACATTCAATTTACTGGCAGCATTACCGGCTGTAAAGTCCTTACAGGCTGTAAGCAGAGCAATAACAATAATCATCTGAGGGGTGAGTTATGACCGCTGTAACCCGATCACGCCGTCGTGGTGGCCGCAATGCGCTTCGTCAGGCCCGTTCCGGCCATATCGAAAAGATGCTCCCGCAACTGACCCGGGGGCTGCCGCTGGTGGAGCCGCTGGATGAGGATCAGATCAGGCTGATCGACCATGAATCGATGCGGATCCTGGAAGAGGTCGGGGTGATGTTCCGTGACCCGGTCGCGCTGGAGCAGTGGCGTGCCGCCGGCGCCCGGGTGGACGGGGAGCTGGTGAAGTTCGATCGCGGTATGATTCGTGAGCTGATCGCTTCGATCCCCTCCGAGATTACCTACCATGCCCGTAATCCGGAGAATAACCTGAAGCTGGGCGGCCCTCACTCTATCTTCGTGCCCATGACCGGTGCCCCTTTTATGCGGGATCTGGAAGATAAGCGGCGCTGGCCGACCCTCAACGATCTCGGAGATTTCCATAAGCTGGCCCATATGCTGCCGGCCCTGCATTCCACCGCTCACCACATCGTCGAGCCGATGGATCATCCGGTTTCCCACCGCCATCTGCGCATCACCTATTCCTCCATGAAGCACTCCGACAAGATGTTTATGGGCATGACCTCCTCCGGTAAAAATGCCGAAGATGTGATGAAGATGTGCGCCATCCTGTTCGGCGAGGAGTTTATGCAGAGTCATCCGGTGACCACCGGCAACATCAACGGCAATTCGCCGCTGGTGTGGGATGAAACCATGCTGGGGGCCATGCGGGCGTTTGCGAAGTATAACCAGCCGGTGCTCTGTTCCCCCTTCGTGCTGGGCGGCGCCAACACCCCGGCCTCGACGGTACCGGCGGTGGTGCAGTTGAACGCCGAAGCTCTGTCCGGACTGGCCTATACCCAGCTGGTCCGCAAGGGCACACCGGCGATCTACGGCCATTATCTGTCCACGGTGTCCATGGCGTCCGGGGCGCCGATGGCGGGGACGCCGGAGATCAGCCTGATGAACTTTATGATCGGTCAGCTGGCCCGCTATTACGATGTGCCCTGGCGCACCTCCAACACCCTCGGCGGTGCCAAGACCTTCGATGCCCAGGCCGGCTACGAGAGCGCCATGACCATGAACGCGGTGCTGATGTCCGGCGCCAATTACATCTGGCATTCGGCGGGCTGGAACGAAGCCGGCATGCACTGTTCGATGGCCAAGTTCGTGGTCGATGCCGATATGTGCGGCATGGGCTACCGGATGGCGGAAGGGCCGCGCTGGGATGATTTCGACCAGGCGCTGGCGGCGGTCCGTGATGTGGGGCCCGCCGGCCACTATCTGGGCCACGCCCATACCATGGAGAACTTCAAGCGAGCCTTCTATATGCCGAAACTGTTCGACAATAATTCCATCGAGCAGTGGGAAGCCGAGGGCTCCAAAGACATCACCCAACGGGCGCTGGAGTACGCCCGCAAGCTGCTCAGCGAATACCAGGAACCGACCCTGGATGCGGCGAAGAATGATGAGCTGCTGGACTTTATCGCCCGTCGCGAGCGGGAAATTCCCGCCGTCGATGCTCTGAACGAGAGCCACTGACGCTGGGCGGGCCGGCAGTCGCCGGTCCGCCATCACCCGATTCCTTTATCTTCTGTGCTGAACCACGGTCAGGCTGCTTTGCGATCGGTCGTCACCTCTGACGGCGGTCGGCGAAGCGGTCCGGCCGTGCCTGTTGTAACCCATAAGAAGCATCCTGAGACGATGCCTGTTCCGGAGTAAACCCTATGAACGATCAGACCACCCTGTCGCTGATAAACCAGAGAAAACCCCGCCATGCCCTCAGCCGCGATCTCTATCGGGATCCGGCGGTCTATCGGGATGATCTCGAGCAGATCTGGCATAAGGAGTGGATCTTCGCCGGCCACAGCTTTGAGATTGAGAAACCCGGTGAATATCTGACCCTGCAGATCGGCGACTATCCGGTGGTCATCGTCCGTGACGACGACAACCGCATTCGGGCTTTCCATAACGCCTGCCGGCATCGGGGCTCCCGCCTCTGCTCGGAATCAAAAGGCAGGGTGGCGAAGCTGGTCTGTCCTTATCACCGCTGGACCTTCGATCTCGACGGCCGACTGCTGTTTGCCGCTAATATGGGGGAGAAGTTCAATAACGACGATCATGGCCTGATGCCGGTGCACTGTGAGGTGGTGAAATCCTTTATCTATGTCTGCGTTGCCGATCAGGCGCCTGACTTCAGTCAGTTTCGCGATGCCGTCGCCTCCTACGTCACCCCGCATCAGCCCGACAGCTACAGGGTAGCCTTCGAATCCAACCTGGTGGAGCAGGGCAACTGGAAGCTGGTGTTCGAAAACAACCGCGAGTGTTATCACTGCGAAGGCAATCACCCGGAGCTGCTCAACTCCTTTGTCGAAAACCTGGCGGTGGCCGGCGTCGGTGGCGAAGAGGATCCGGCGCTGGTGGCTTTCTGGGATCGCTGCGAGGCGGCGGGGCTGCCGAGCCGGTTGCTGATGGATCCGCTGGGTCAGTACCGGATGACCCGGATACCGATGTTCAACGATGCCGTCAGTTACACCCTGGACGGCAGGCCGGCGGTCAATGGACGGCTGGACAGCAGCGGCGAAGCGAACATCGGTGCGCTGCTGTACTTTAACTACCCCTCCAGCTGGAACCACTTTCTCGGTGATCACGCCCTCAGCTTCCGGGTGCTGCCGCTGGGCCCCGGCGAAACCCTGGTGACCACCAGGTGGCTGGTGCACAGGGATGCCGTGGAAGGGGTGGACTACGATCTCGACAACCTGACAAAGGTCTGGCTGGCCACCAACGATCAGGACCGCCAGCTGGTCGAGGAGACCTTTCGGGGTGTCAGTTCGCCCGCTTACGTGCCGGGTCCTTTTTCCGACGTTGCCGAGAACGGCGTCTGCCAGTTTGTGGACTGGTACTGCGACACCATGAAACGTCGCCTGACTGAATGATCGCTTAAAACGGCCGGGCCCTGTGGATTCGGGGTCCGGCGCAGCTTTGTTTAATGAATCGGTGGCGAAAACGGTTGCCGGCCGCTCCGATGGCGCTGGTACACCGGAAACCGGCGGAAATGGAAATACCGCGACGGTCGTTGTGTGGCACAACAGAGGCTGCCCAGATTAACCACCTGCTCTTACCCCGGAACAGCGATGCAGACAAGCTACACCCACAATCATCAGCAGGAGTACCTGAAGGGTTTCGCCCTGGTGCTGCTGGCCGCTTTCAGCTATGGCATACAGCCCTTCTTCGCTCACTTTGCCTATCAGGCCGGGGCCGATCCGGTCGGCCTGCTGCTGATCCGGTTCACACTGGCGGCCGGCATTATGCTGCTGTGGCTGAAAAAGCGCGCGGTAGCGCTACCTGCATCTGCCGCCTTTGCCCGTACATTGCTGATCGGTATCGGCTACGCCTGCGCCGCACTCGGTTATTACAGCGCCAGTCATACCACCTCGGTCAGTCTGGCGGTGATCCTGATGTTTTTGTTCCCGGCCTTTGTGACTCTCTGGTCGATCCTGTTTCTGGCGGAAAAATCCAGCCTGCTGAAAATTTTCAGCCTGTTGCTGGCCAGCGCTGGTGTGGTGCTGGCTTCCGGAATGGACTTTCGGGGAGATCTCACCGGCGTGCTCTGGGCGCTGTTTGCCGCCGTCAGTTATGGCTCGGCGATTCTCTATGGCACCCACCGGGTATCGCCGGAGAAACCGCTGGCCTCGGCGGGGGTGATTCTGATTGGCGGAGCGCTGATGTTCTCAGTCGCCGCGCTGATTCAGGGCGCCAGCTGGCCTCAGACAACCACCGGCTGGCTGGCCACACTGGGTCTGGCGCTGTTCGCAACCATACTGCCGATCGCCTCCTTTATCAGTGGCTCGCCGCGAATCGGCGCCTCCGATGCGGCGACGCTGTCGACCCTGGAGCCGGTAGTGGCGGTGGTGATCGCGGTGATGCTGATAGGTGAGGAGCTCAGTCAGCCGATGCTGTGGGGTGGGGTGATGGTGATTATTGCGGCAGTGCTGTTATCGAACAGTGGTCGCCGACAGCGGCGTGAATGATGTTGCTCGACTATGTGTAACAGGGGTATGTGCTGTGTTTGCCGGAGATCCCCTTTTCGCCCTGACGGCGAGTTAAGGTCTTTGGGCGGCCAAAGACCTTAACAATCCAAAGCCGCCCCTGCTGTTTGGCTGGCTTTGCCAGCTTCCCTGCGCGTTTCGCTTGCAAATGGGTGCTGCGACAGGCGCAGCCTGAACAGCTTCAGCTGGCCCGAAGGGTTGGTGCCTGCACCAATCACCGAGGCCGCTTTGCGCCCTCAAACAGTCCTCGCACTGATCCATTTACAAGCTGCAATGCTCGGCTGCACAGAAGGGGGAAACTGAGTCCGTGCTTGTAACCAGTGGCAAAGCTACTGCCTGCAGGCTAACCCAGAACTGCCCGTTGGCACCAAATTACCCTCTGCTACCGCCGAGCCCCGCAGGCGGAAGCGGGATTGAGCAAGCGCTTGTCTGAGGCCGCAGGCCGGTGGCATGGGGCGGGTTCTCTTTGCTTCCGTTTCTCTGAGCCGCTTCAGAGAAATGAAGGCGCCCGGCAAGGCGCAACAGATGCTCTCATCCACCCATTGAAACCCAGGAGTTATCCTGACTTATCGAGTTTACTGATATTTCCCTTTCGCCCTGAAGGCGAGTTAAGGTCTTTGGGCGGCCAAAGACCTTAACAATCCAAAGCCGCCCCTTGCTGTCTGGCTGGCTTCGCCAGCTTCCCTGCGCGTTTCGCCTGCAAATGGGTGCTGCGACAGGCGCAGCCTGAACAGCTTCAGCTGGCCCGAAGGGTTGGTGCCTGCACCAATCACCGAGGCCGCTTTGCGCCCTCAAACAGTCCTCGCACTGATCCATTCACAAGCTGCAATGCTCGGCTGCACAGAAGGGAAGATTGAGTCTGTGCCTGCAACCGACTTGTAATTAACACTGGCCTATCAGCTGGCACCAGATCCCCTCTGCCAGCGCCGAGCCCTGCAGGCGGAAGCGGGATTGAGCAAGCGCTTGTCTGAGGCCATAGGCCGAGTTCGCGCAGCGCCCGCTTCAGGCGAGGAGTGAGGGCTGCCGAAGGCCGGTGGCATGGGGCGGGTTCTCTTTGCTTCTGTTTCTCTGAGCCGCTTCAGAGAAATGAAGGCGCCCGGGTGGGCGCAACAGGTGCTCTCAGGCTCTCACAGAAATTCAGGAATTATCCTGACTTGTCGAGTTTACTGATATTTCCCTTTCGCCCCGACGGCGAGTTAAAGCCCTTTGGGCGGCCAAAGACCTTAACAATCCAAAGCCGCCCCCTGCTGTCTGGCTGGCTTTGCCAGCTTCCCTGCGCGTCTCGCTTGTAAATGGGTGCTGCGACAGGCGCAGCCTGAACAGCTTCAGCTGGCCCGAAGGGTTGATGCCTGCACCAATAACCGAGGCCGCTTTGTGGCCTCAAACAGTCCTCGCACTGATCCATTCACAAGCTGCAATGCTCGGCTGCACAGAAGGGAAGATTGAGTCTGTGCCTGCAACCGACTTGTAATTAACACTGGCCTATCAGCTGGCACCAGATCCCCTCTGCCAGCGCCGAGCCCCGCAGGCGGAAGCGGGATTGAGCAAGCGCTTGTCTGAGGCCGCAGGCCGGTGGCATGGGGCGGGTTCTCTTTGCTTCTGTTTCTCTGAGCCGCTTCAGAGAAATGAAGGCGCCCGGGAGGGCGCAACCCGGGCTTTCAGCCAAACCCGATAATTCAGGTTACCCCCCACCTGAGGAGCAAAACCTTCCTGAAGAAGAGAGTTATTCCCCTTTCAGATGGGTATAGCTCTCCACAAAACGCCTGTATTTGTGCTCACCACAGGTGTAGGGCTGGTATCGGGCGGGATTTTCCTCGCTGATGCAGGTGGGCACCACCTCCACCCGGCCATCAAAATCCAGATCGATAAAGAAGGGAACCGAGTAGCGTTCGTTGCCGCTGGTGTTGATCACCCGATGGACTGTGGAAATGTAGCGGTCATTGGTGAAGGTCTGTACCAGATCGCCGATATTGACCACGAAGGTGCCGTCGATCGGAGGCGCGCTGATCCAGTCGCCGTCGCGGTTCTGAACCTGCAGACCGCCGTTGGCATCCTGCGACAGAATGGTCAGAAAACCGTAATCGGTATGGGCGCCGATACCGATCTCCTCGATGCTGATCTCCCCCTGCTGAGGCGGGTAGTGGAGCAGTCGCTGAATGGTGATGGGCTTGCGCTGCAGTTTCTCGAAGTAGTCGGCCGGCAGATTGAGGCTGAGGGCAATGGCGCCGATCAGCTTGCGGGCCAGGGTCAGCATGGCGTCATGGTAGCGCTCCATCACCTCTTTAAAGCGGGCCGGTTGCTCCGGCATCAGGTTGGGGCCGAAGAAGGGGGAGACCTCCTGCTGGTGCTGGCCAAAGTCGAAACACTCCTTAAAATCCCGGGTGAAGTCGGGATCGACATTCTCGGCATACATCGGAATATAACCGCGCAGGGTAGGGCCGGAGGCCTTAATGTCGAGTTTGTTCTTCTGCTCTGCCGGCAGTTCGAAAAACTCGCGGGCCAGTCGGTACACCTCTTCGATCAGTTCAGGATCGATACCGTGATTACGGATGTAGAGGAAGCCGATATGCTCACAGACATCGCCGATCTCTGCGGCGACCGCGGCCGGGTCGCTGCCGTCCAGCAGCGGTCCGACGTCCACCACCGGGATTTCACTGAAGGAGGTTGATCTGCTTTCAAGGCTTCGGTTGATCGACATATTCACGGCATTCACCCTTATTTTTATGAACCGGAAGGGAGAACAGTTTCTATGGACGAAAGCCTCTCAGATATAACAAATCCGAAAAATTTTATACCCGCAGCTGTTGCCGAAGCTGCCCCGGTGGGATACCGAACTGTTCACGAAACCGTCGGGTAAAGTAGCTCTGGGAGGTAAAACCAGTGGCCTGAGCGATGGTGGCGATGTTCATGTTGGTGTCTTCCACCAGCTGACGAGCACGGTCCAGCCGCAGCCTCAGGTAGTACTGGCCCGGGGTAGAGGCTTCATGGCGTCTGAATACCTGTTCCAGAGTGCGGAGGCTGGTGCCGATCCGCGAGGCGATCTCTTCAACACTCAGGGGCGTTTCGATACTGGCTTCCATCAGTTCGATGGCCGCGCCGAGGCTGGCCGACTTCATTCGCAGTTTCAGGTAACGGCTGGCATTGAGAGCCTCTTTATCTGAGCGAATGCGCTCCTGCAGGAACTGGTGGCAGACCTCGGTAGCAAAGTCGGCCCCATAGTCCTGACCAATGATATACAGCAGCATATCCAGTGCCGACATGCCGCCGGCGCAGCTCAGTACTCTGCCGCTGATGGTATACAGATTCTCCAGCACCGGAACATCGGGGTAGAGCTCCCGAAAGGTACTGATCTGCTCATGGACCAGGGTGCAGCGCTGATTTTCCAGAATGCCGGCGCCAGCCAGTAGAAAACTGCCGCAGGAAAGGGAAGCAAAGCGACAGCCGCCTCTGCTGAGCCGCCTGAGGGTAGCGATCACCGCAGGATTCTGTCGCCTGGCGGCTTGCTGGTAGGCGCACACAAACAGAATATCGCAGTCGGGACACTGGCTGACATGGCCCCGGGTCTGTACCGGAACGCCGTTGGAGCTGTGAACGCTGATCACCGTCGGATCGGGGTCGCCGCTGTAGAGGCCGTAGTCGTAGCGCCCCGAATCGCTCAGCAGGTTGGCAACACTGAGGGCTTCGATGGCCAGCGAAAATGAGGTGAGGGCAAAGCCGGGGATAAGGATGAAGCTGACCCGGACCCGTTCGGGAGCAGAGCTGGCGGTCATGGCCGATCGGCCGTCAGACTGCCAGGCACCGATAATTTTTCGGAATGTGTCATCGTTTATCTCTGCTCTTCCGGAGTGCCGGACCGTACTGATAAAAGCTACAGATAGCTCAGATTTTCCGGAGCGACAACGCTGACGTCCACTGTCGGTCCGAAAATGTCGCAGCTGGGCAAGTGTGCGGAGGTATGCTGCCAATAATAACCTTTGGTTATGGTTTATACCCACCAAATATCGTTGGACGCTCCCGGCCGGAATCAATAATTTATTAATCAGCAACTGAGCCTGACCGGGCGAAACGCTGACGGATAGCGGGCATCGGGATGATGCTGACCGGAGTCGGTGTATCCCCTGATTCAGTTGCCTCGATTCAGTCTGTCTGTGTCCTGCTACGGGCAGATTCGTGTACCCGCCTGCGGGGCAGCAGCAACAAGAATAAATATAAAAGCACAGAGGGCATCATGACAGACTCCGATGAAATACTCTCGATCAGAAACGTCTACAAGGTATTCGGCAACAAAACCGATGTTGCCATGGAGATGCTGGATAACGGTGCCGAAAAAGATGAAATTTTCGAAAAGACCGGCCAGACCGTTGGTGTTTTCGACGCCAGCTTCAGTGTCAGAAAGGGCGAAATATTTGTCATCATGGGGCTGTCCGGTTCCGGAAAATCCACCATGGTCCGCCTGCTCAATCGGCTGATTGAGCCCACCGCCGGCACCATTCAGCTGAATGGCCGTGATATTACCGGCCTGTCCGATCATGATCTGCTCGATGTGCGTCGCAACGAAATGAGTATGGTGTTTCAGTCCTTCGCGCTGATGCCCCATATGACGGTGCTGGAAAACGCCGCCTTCGGACTGGAAATCTCCGGGGTTTCGGAAAAGGAGCGCCATGCCCGCGCTGCCGAAGCGCTGAGTCAGGTGGGTCTCGGCGAGCACGGCAGCAGTTATCCCCACCAGCTGTCAGGGGGCATGCAGCAGCGGGTCGGACTGGCCCGCGCGCTGGCCAACGATCCCACCATTCTGCTGATGGATGAGGCTTTTTCGGCGCTGGATCCGCTCATCCGCAACGAGATGCAGGACGAACTGATCCGGCTGCAACGGGAACAGGAACGCACCATCATCTTTATCTCCCATGATCTGGATGAGGCGATCCGCATCGGCGATCGGATCGCCATCATGGAGGGCGGGCGAGTGGTCCAGATCGGCCGTCCCGAAGAGATACTGCGCGATCCGGCCGATGAGTATGTCGAGACCTTCTTTAAGGGCGTCGATGTATCCAAGGTACTGAAAGCCGGGGATGTGGCCGAATCCGATCCCCGGAGCATTATCCGCATCAACGGCAAAGTGCATCCGGTTGAGCCGGCCGACGATGCTGATTTTGGCTACCTCGTCGATGATCAGAACCGGCTGCAGGGGGTGGTCCCCTTCAGCGCTCTGGAGCGGCAGGCCTCCGACCAGCAGGCTCTGAAACAGCTGCGGGTCGACAGCCACGACAGCATCTACACCGATACTCCGCTGAAAGATGTGCTGGATGTGGTCGCCGGCGCTCCCTATCCGATACCGGTGGTTGACCGCGACGGCGGCTTCTGCGGTTCGATCTCCAAGAGCCAGCTGCTGCAGACCCTCAGCCACGGCTGATCGGGCAGAACCGGTAACTATAAAAATAATTGAAGGATTAGTCAGATGTCCGAATTCAGCTTCCTGGATCCTTTTCAGTATCTCAGCATTCCGCTCGGCGAGTGGGTGGAGAGCATGCTCAACTATCTGGTCCAGAATTTCCGCAGCTTCTTCCGTGCCATCCGCTGGCCCATCGATCAGGTGCTCAACGGGATTGAATATGTGCTTCAGTCGATTCCGCCACTGATCGGTATTGTGCTCTCGTCGCTGTTCGGCTGGCAGCTGGCCGGCAAGCGGATGGGCATATTCTGTGCGGGTACCCTGTTTTTCCTTGGTCTGATCGGGGTCTGGTCGGAATCCATGACCACCCTGTCGCTGGTGCTGACCTCGCTGTTCTTCTGCACCGTATTCGGTGTGCCGCTGGGCATTTTCTGTGCCCGCAGCGATCGACTGGAGCGGATGGTGCGACCGGTGCTCGATGCCATGCAGACCCTGCCGGCGTTCGTTTACCTGGTGCCGGTGGTGATGCTGTTCGGAATCGGCAATGTGCCGGGGGTGCTGGTCACCATCGTCTTCGCACTGCCACCGCTGGTGCGTCTCACCAATCTCGGGATCCGCCAGGTACCCGCCGACAAAGTGGAAGCGGGACGGGCCTTTGGCTGTACCCCCCGCCAGATGCTGTTCAAGGTGCAGCTGCCGCTGGCGATGCCGACCATCATGGCCGGCGTCAACCAGACGCTGATGCTGTCGCTGTCGATGGTGGTGATCGCCTCGATGATCTCGGTCGGCGGCCTCGGTCAGATGGTACTGCGCGGTATCGGTCGTCTCGATATGGGACTGGCCACCGTTGGTGGCGTCGGTCTGGTGCTGCTGGCGATCTTCCTGGACCGACTGACTCAGGCGATCGGTGAGCGTTCCGACGCCAGCAATACCCTGCACTGGTATGAAACCGGCCCCGCCGGCTTCTTTGTCCGCCTGTATCGCGGCATGCAGAGCAGCGGCAGTGTCCGTACCGACCCCTGAACGGCTCTGTTGCAATACAACCCCTGAATTACACCAATAATAATCACTCCGAGGAGTACGCTACGATGCAAGCACGTATCAAGCAACTGACACAGACGGCTGTAAAATTCACGGCGACGGCTTCACTGACCGCCATCACTTTTGCGGGCCTGGCCCATGCCGTCGACAAGCCCGGCGAGGGCGAGTCGATACGACCGATTTTCCCGGCTATCGCTGAGGAGCGCTTTCGTGGTGAGATCGCCATCGCCGGTCTGGAAGAGCTGGGTTATGAAGTGAAAGAACCCAAAGAGACCGAATACGCCACCATGATGCTGGCGCTGGCCTACGGCGACGCCGACTTTACCGTCCATCTGTGGGACATCCTCCATGAGCCCTTCTATAAGAAAGCCGGGGGCGATCGCGACCTGGTCAAGGCCGGAGATGTGATCCCGGGGGTGTTGCAGGGCTACCTGATCGACAAGAAGACCGCCGATAAGTACAACATCCGTACCCTCGACGATCTGAAAAAGCCGGAAATCGCGAAACTGTTCGATGCCGACGGTGACGGCAAAGCCGATCTGACCGGCTGTAACCCCGGCTGGGGCTGTGAGCTGGTGATCGATCACCATATCAAGGCTTACGATCTCGGTGATACGGTGACCCACAACCGCGGCTCCTACTTCGCGCTTATGGCCGACACCATCGCCCGTTACCAGGCCGGCAACCCGATTCTCTACTACACCTGGGCACCGCAGTGGATCTCCGGTGTGCTGGTTCCCGGCGAGGATGTGGAGTGGCTGGAGGTTTCCCGTACCGACCTGCCCAATGGCAACAACGACGCCAACACCAGCTTTAACGGTAAAAACCTGGGCTTTGCCGTCGATCGTATTATGGCGGTGATGACCCGTGAGTTTGCCGAAGAGAATCCGGCGGCGGAAAAACTGCTGTCGCTGGTGCAGATCTCCGCCGACGAGGAGAGCGCCCAGAACCTGAAGATGCAGAATGGCGAGAAATCCATGGATGATATCAAGCGCCACGCCCGTGAGTGGATCGCCGCCAACCGCAGCAAATTTGATGGCTGGCTGGAGCAGGCCCGCGCCGCCGCCAACTGAGTTCATCCTTGCGACTGCGATAAGGACATTCCACCGGCCGGGGCGCTGAAACCGGCCGATGTCCTATGCTTTGAGGTGCCGGTCCGGCACCTCTTTTTTGTGGCGGCGTGATTTGCGCTGATGTTGATTTGCTGCTGTGAGGTTTTCGGAGATGTCACTGTATTCTTTTATCAATGAGCTGGATTTTAACCGGGTGCCGGAGCATACCCGCAATCTGGTGGCTACCTCGTTGCTGGATATTGTCGGTATCGCCGCCGGGGCCCGTGACAACGAAACTTCCCGCAACCTGAGAAGCTACGCCGTCGAACACTATGCGCCCACCGCCCTGAGCAGCCGGCTGCTGTTTGACGGCCGTCGGGTGCACCCGCTGGGGATGGCCTGGGCGGGAGGCTTTACCGTTGACAGTCTGGATGCCCATGAAGGTCACTTCACCTCCAAGGGCCATGCCGGCGCGACGGTGGTACCGGCGTTGCTGGCGCTGGTGGACGCCTGCCGTGATGGCGGTCGGGAGATCAGCGGCAGAGAATTTCTGAGCGCCCTGACCATTGCCTATGAGACGGCGTTGCGAGCCGGCGTTGCGCTGATGGCTACCGCTCCGGAATACCACGCCTCCGGCGCTTTCTCCGGCCTCGGGGTCGTCTGTGCCGGTTCCCGGTTGCTGGGGTTCAGTGAAGCCCAGATGCTGCATGCGCTGGGTATCGCCGAATACTTCGGTCCCCGTTGTCCGATGATGCGGCTGGTGGACTTTCCGTCGATGCTACGCGATGCCCACGGTGCCGGGGCCTATGCCGGCGTTAATGCCCTGCTGATGGCACGAGCCGGGATCACCGGTGCGCCGGCAGAGACGGTCCAGATGGAGCGGGTGCAGCATTGCTGGCAGGACCTGGGGGAGCGCTGGGAGATCGACGCCCAGTACTTCAAGCCCTGGCCGGTCTGTCGCTGGGCACAGCCGGCCCTGACCGCAACCACCGCATTGCTGGTGGAACACTCCGAAATCACAGCGGAGAATATCGACAATGTCCGGGTGGAGACTTTTCATGAATCGATGCGGCTGCAGGGACACCGGCCGGCCAGCGCCGATGAAGCTCAGTACGGTCTGGCGTTTCCGCTGGCGGCGCTGATCAGTCGTGGCCAGCTGGGGCCGGCGGAAGTCACCGGCGATGCCATCGGTGCCGCGGATATTCTGGCAATCAGCGATCGGATCGAGATTGTCGAAGCGGATGATCTGTCGGCTCGCTTCCCGAAGGAGATACTGTCCCGGGTCCATATCCGGCTCAAGGACGGCCGGCTGATCAGCAGCCCGGTAACGCCGGCCAGAGGGGATCCGGAAACGGCGATGACCGCTGCCGAGTTTCAGGCCAAGTTCCGGCTGCTGGCCTCGGTCAGTTTTGACCCGCAACGGATCGATGGCATAAGCGATGTGATTTCCGGGCTGGCGCAGGCTGAGGACTGCTCGGCACTACTGGAGCAGCTGCTGGAGCCCTGAGCCTTTTACCGCTGAAAACTGAACCGGAGCTGAGGTGGAGCTGAGAGATATCAGTACTCCGGCTCCGACCCTGCTGCAGAGATCATCCTATGTTCAGAGCTGCTCGGGGAACGTCGTCAGGCTGCCCCCTCTCTCCGCCATAATCGCCGCTGAACTCACCGCAATTCAGACACTATTCACCCTGACGATCGCTGAAGAGCATTCCTGTGTGCTGTCCGGTCCGGTCGGTCAGCGCTGATGAACAGGCAGCTTAAAACCCGACCGTCGGTTGCATCAGGTCCCTCAGATACCGCAGCAGCCAGCGAATCAGCTCGATTACCAGCTCATACCACGGACTGGTAAGGGTCTCCGCTACAGGCAGCATTGTCATGCCGATACCTCCTTCCTCAGATATTTAGCCCACAGCCCTGCATTCATTATAAGAAGTGCTGTCACCCATTGCTGTTCCGGCGCCGGAAAACCTGGTTAGTTTTTTAGACCAGTAGTCAAAATTTAATCAATTTACAGTTTTTCGCCACCCATGCAATATAAATACGACCGCATTAAATCAATATTTAATGTGCTGTCTATCGACTGGCTGATTAAATAAAACATGCAGTTTGTTAAGTATTGAATCCTGTCAGAACAGTTTCCGTTCATTTAAATAAAATATAAGAAACAGAAGGGTTGCTATGAATAAAACGGTAACAACTGAGCAGCACGGCTATGTGCTGGAAATAACACTCGACCGCCCTCCGGTTAATGCCATTGATCTGAAAACCAGTTGCGATCTCTATGAAGCATTTGCTCTGTTGCAGCAGGACCCGGAGCTTCGTGTCGGCATTATCACCGCCGCCGGTGAGCGACTGTTTTCCGCTGGTTGGGACCTGAAAGAGTTCGCTGACAACGGCGATGCAATGGTTGAAGGCGGGGAATATGATCTGGGGCCAGGTGGACTCGGCGGCATGTCGGAGTTCTGGGGGCTGAAGAAACCTGTTATCGCCGCCGTTAACGGCCGCGCAATCGGTGGAGGCTTCGAAATGCTGCTGGCTGCGGATCTGATTATCGCCGCCGAGCATGTGGAGTTCAGCCTGCCGGAAGTGAAGCTCGGTTTTCTGCCCGACGGTGGTGGGATCCAGCGTCTGGGGAAACGCCTGCCCAGTAACATCGCCGCTGAACTGGTCTTAACCGGCCGCTCTTTCAGCGCCAGCGAAGCCAGGAGCTATGGCTTAGTCAATGAGGTGGTTCCCGCCGACCAGTTGATCATTCGGGCCCGCCAGTTGGCCCGGCAGATCGCCGAAGGCGCTCCGCTATCCCTGCAGGCAGCTAAGGAGACCCTGAGCCTGCTGCAAACCGTCGACGTGGAAGAGTCATTCCGCCTCACCCGTCAGGCCTGGAAGGGAGACAGCGGCCTGCCGATGCTGGAGAAGATGCTGAACTCTGAGGATTACCTGGAAGGCTCACGGGCCTTCGCCGAAAAACGCCAGCCCGTTTACAAAGGACAATGAAGATGGATAACCAACAGCTCCAACCCGGGACTGAAGGCCACCGCCTGGATCGCCTGCTGAAACCCCGGAGCATTGCCCTGGTGGGCGTATCCCCGCGTAAGGGGTCGGTAGGCAACGACATGCTTGAAGTTCTGCACAACGGCGGGTATCGCGGCAAGGTATTCCTGGTGAATCCTCGCTACGAAGAGATCGAGGGCATTCCCTGCTTTGCCTCCATGAGTGATATTCCCGAGCCCATCGACATGGCGGTGCTCAGCGTCGCCGGCCCCCGTATGGAGGCCCTGCTTGACGAAGCAATCGCCCTCGGGGTCGGTGGTGTCACCATCTACGACTACTGCAAAATCGACGGGGAAACAGCCCCCACTCTGCTGGATCGCCTGAAAGAAAAGGCCAGGGCTGCCGGCATGCCGATCTGTGGCGGCAACTGCATGGGCTATTACAACTTCGAAGCCAGTACCCATATCAGTTTTCAGTTTCCTGGCCAGCGCAAGCCCGGTCATATCTCGTTAATCGCCCACTCCGGTTCGATCTTTGTATTGCCGGTCAGCAACGATCCGCGCTTTCGCTTTAACCTGGTCGTATCAGCGGGGCAGGAGATCTCCACCACCCTGGACGACTACATGGATTTTGCCCTGGAGCAGGAGTCCACCCGAGTGCTGGCGGTGTTTATGGAGGCGGTCCGCGACCCGTCAGGCTTTGTGAAGGTACTGGAAAAGGCCAGGCGCAGGGGCATTCCGGTGGTCGTCACCAGGGTGGGCCGCACCGAAGTGAGCGCGAAGTTAGCTGCCACTCACTCCGGCGCTATCGCAGGCAACAACACCGCCTATGAGGCACTGTTCAAAAAATACGGCGTAATCTGTACCGATACGTTAGACGACCTGATGAATACCGCACTGTTGCTATCTCAGGGAGCCCGTCCCGGTAGTGGTGATCTGGGGTACGTCTCTGATTCCGGTGGTCTGCGGGAACTCTTTGTGGACACCAGCGAGCAGTATCAGGTGCCCTTTGCCAGGATCACTGACGAGACCGTAGCCAGGCTGGCTGCGCGGCTGCCCCATGGACTGGATCCGGTCAATCCTCTCGATGCGGCCGGCTCCTTTACTCCGGACTATGCCAGTGTGTTCCGCGATTGTGTCCGTTATCTGATGGAGGATCCGCAGGTGGCCATTGGTGTCTTTGAGTTCGAAGCCCGGGATGAGTTTATCTACATGCCGGAGTTAATCGAGATTGCCAGGGAAGTAAGCAGTTACTGCGACAAGCCGTTCCTGGTCCTGAACAGCTTCTCCGCAGCCCTCAATGCCGGTATTGCCGATGATCTGATGGACCATGATGTGCCGTTGATCAACGGTGTCGAGAACGCCGTCAGGGCTATCAGTAACGTACTTCAGTGGCGGGACAGCCAGCAGCAGGATGATCCTGAGCTCCGGGATACGGAAAGTTTCCACCCGGCCCTGGTCGCTAAGTGGAAAGCCCGTCTCGGTAGCGGCTTCCCCCTGACGGAGTCTGAAAGCCTGACGCTGCTGTGGGAGTTTGGCATCCCTGTTGCCACGCCTGCCGAAACCGATAACCTGGCTACAACACTGCAGGCGGCCGAAACAGTCGGTTACCCGGTGGTGCTGAAAACCGCCGAGCCGGGCATCCATCACAAGTCTGATGTGGGTGGGGTCAGGCTCAACCTGGCTGATGCCACCGAAGTGACGCAGGCCTATGAGGATCTCAGCGAGCGCCTTGGCCACCTCGTCACCGTCGAGCCGATGGTTGATGCCGGGATCGAAATAGCCTTCGGCATGATCAGCGATCCGCAGTTCGGTCCCATGGTGATGGTCGGCAGTGGCGGTGTTTATATTGAGATACTCAAAGATCGCTGTTTCTCCCTGGCCGGATTCGATCAGACTGAAGCCCGTCGCATGCTGGACAGCCTCAGGATCCGCCCCCTGCTGTCCGGTGTACGGGGACGTCCCGCCTGCGACCTGGACAAGCTGTCCCGGACCCTGGCGCGTTTCTCGCAGCTGGTAGCCTGTCTGTCGGATGTCCTGGCCGAAGTGGACATTAATCCACTGATCGTCGATGCAAGTGGCTGCATCGCGGTGGACGCACTGATTGTCGGCAAAGCACCGGACAGCATTGCAGAGCCCGGCACCCGGGATACGAGCAGGCCCCCGACCCCGACAGAGCTGGCGGTGGAACTCGCTATCTAAGGAACCTGCGAATAAGTCCAGTGTGTTCTCTGCGGGCTATAGAACGGCCAGATGCGCGAAAGACAGCGCAGTGAAATGTCTGGACCTTTTCAAGCTGTCTGACAAAGCAGATGGCCGTTCCAGAGCCCGCCCTTCGGGGCTATCAGAGCGACCTGATCTCAGCGTTACCGATTTTCGACAGACAACCAGTATGTCTGTAATCGTTGCCTTGATCTCTGATCGCTCTGAAAGCCAGAGGCGCAAGGGACTTGTTCGCAGGTTCCCTAACTGACCACAACATTAACCACAGGATTAAAGGTATCGCACTTCGGTGTGATGGATCTGCTCATCCCTTAAAAAGTAAGGCAGGACAGAACCACAAATAATGAGGAGGTGTTTCTTCTCCTCATTATTTAAATGTATCAGAAACTGGTTTCTGAATAACAGGAGATAAATGCCGTCAGGATAGCTTCGTAAATTAAATATTTAACTGCCTCAATATTAATAAAAACAGGTGTTTGTATGAATACGAAAACCACAACCGATGAAGTCAGTATAAAAACGGCTGACAGCGGTTTCTATAAAGGATTTAACCAGGTGGTCACCATCGGCTCAAAAGCGCTGATCCTGACCCTGGCGCTCTGGGCCATGGTGATGCCGGAACAGGCTGCCAGTGCGCTCTCCTCCATAAAGGGTGTCGCCCTGGGTAGCTTCGGCGCCTATTACATTTATGTGATGGCAATGTTTGCCTTTGTCTGCTTTGGCTTCGCTCTGGTGCCCACGGCCAGTCGGATCAAGCTGGGAGGTCCCGACGCAAAGCCTGAATTCTCCCGTTTCTCCTGGTTCTCGATGATGTTTGGTGCCGGTATCGGTATCGGCATGCTGACCTACGCCACCGGTGAACCGATGTATCATTTTGCCAGCAATCCGGATGTGATTTCCGGTATAGTCCCGGCCAGATCCGCCGAGACCCTTGACTCCGCCTATCGCTACTCCTTCCTCCACTGGGGGCTGTCCGCCTGGAGTGTTTATGCCCTGGTGGGACTGTCGCTGGCCTATTTTGGCTTTAACCGGGGGATGCCTCTGACCATTCGTTCCGGACTGTCGCCACTGTTCGGCAAAGCCATTAACGGCAGTTTCGGCCATATTGTCGACATTACCGCGGTACTGGCTACGATACTCGGCATCGCCGTCACCATCGGTTTCGGCATCAGCCAGTTTGCGTCCGGTATCTACAACATTACCGGTGCTGAGTGGATGGTGGATGCCGGTAAACCCACCACTGCTGCCGTGTTGTCAGCGCTTGTGGTGGTTATGGCACTGTCGACGCTTTCCGCCATCAGTGGCGTGGGCAAAGGCATCAAGTGGCTGAGTAATCTCAATATGAGTCTCTCTTTCGTGCTGCTGGCCTTCTTCCTGCTGTTCGGTTCGACCTGGCTTTCTCTGGAGCTGCTGGCCAGGGGCACGATCAGTCACCTGCTGAACTTTATCCCCATGGCCCTCAACGTAGAAGAGAAGGGTACACCGCTGGGTGACTGGCAGAGTGGCTGGACCATCTTCTACTGGGCCTGGTGGGTCGCTTACGCCCCCTTTGTCGGTATGTTCTTCGCCCGCATCTCCAGGGGGCGTACTATCCGCGAGTTTATTCTCGGCTCCATTATGATCCCGGCGCTGATGTGCTTTGTCTGGTTTACCTTTGTCGGTGGCACGGCGCTGGATATGGAGCTCAGCGGTCAGGCCAACGGCCAGATTCTCGGCGCTGACATCTCCGCACAGATCTATCAGGTGCTGAACCTGATGCTGTCTCCCACCGCGGCAAAGCTGATGTCAGCAATCGTGGTGGTACTGCTGCTGACCTTCCTGGTCACATCGGCTGACTCGGCGGTACTGGTGGTAAATACCATCAACGCCGGTGGCAGCACCCGCCAGGCAAGCAAAACCCACATCGCCATCTGGGGGGCCTTCCTCACCGCGATGATCGCCTCCCTGATGATAGCTGGCGGACTTGGTGCCCTGAAAACCGCAATGATCATCGGAGCTCTGCCCTTCTCATTCATTATGATCCTGATGACCGTGGCGCTGGTGAAAGCACTGCTCTCACATCCTCAAGAAGACGGCCGGCAAGAGGCACAGTCCGCTCAGTAATCAGCTCACCGGGGGGGAATGCCCGTCTGACTCAGAGACTGTGGCGGTCTCCGGGTCTTTTCTGGCGGTACCGGCATTCAGATAACAGGCATTCAGATAACAGGCATTCAGATAACCAGCGCGACATTCATGCCTGATCGGCAGGAGGCAGCCATTAATCCGGAATTCCCGGCAGGTTGTTGTCCTGCTTTATCTGATCAAGCAACCACTGTTTAAACAATGCTATCTCTTTGCTGGCATTGTTCTTTCTGGGGTAAACCATATACCAGGTTCCCGGTTCCGCCACGGTCAGTTCAAAAGGCCGGATCAGCCGGCCCTCTTTCAGATCCCTGTCAGCAAAGGGAGCTCTGGCCATGACCAGGGCCTCACCGTCATAGACCCGTTCCAGCGCCTGCAAATAGTTATCCATAACCGGACCATCCCCGGCGATACCCGGGTCGGCGCCGGCAGCCTGCAGCCAGCGTGGCCAGTCTTCCAGCGCCAGCTCGATATTAATCAGCGTAAAATTCTTCAGGTCCTCGGGAGATTCCAGCTTTCCTGATTCCAGCAGTTTCGGCGAACATATCGGAAAAATCTGCAGATCGAACAGATATTCATAGTTCCAGTGAGACCAGCTTTTTTCGCCCATGATGATGCCGATATCCACATCATCCCGATCGAAATCCACATCGACAAAGGAGATGGTATTGCGAACCTGTATATCGGGGTGCTTCTTCTGAAAGTCACCCAGCCGCGGAATAAACCAGGTCGTGCCAAAGGTTACGTAGGTCTGGATATTCAGGGTCCTGGGCTGATGAGATGACCGAAGTTGCTTCGCTGCTCGCTCGAGAGTGTCAAAACTGTCGCGCACTATCGGATAAAGAAAGAGTCCGTCTGCGGTCAGCGAGATTGTACGCCCTGAACGGTTGAACAGAATTACACCAAGCTCTTCCTCCAGTAACTTTATCTGATGGCTCACCGCCGAATGAGTCACAAACAACTCATCAGCCGAACGCCGGAAGCTCTGGTTACGGGCAACCGATTCGAACACTCTGAGGGCTTTCAGAGGAGGCAGTTTTCTGATCATAAGGCATCCGCAAAAATGAACCGATCTGGCAGGTTCAAAGCATAGTATTGTCGTCGCTGAGTGGGAACCGCTAATCCGCGCTGTCTTTGTTGAAAGGGTCCTCTCAGGTTCCTTCGCAATCAGCGGGGCGATCATGGGGGCTGTCATCGTCTGGTCGGACCGAACAGACCGGAAACTGGTGCAGCCGTGACCCGGTTCGGAGTAACCATGGCAGGGAAAGAGGTCCGCTGAGAACCAGCGGTGGTTCAACGGCATTCCTGCATCGATTAACAAAAAGTTAACTGAACCGGCAGAAAATGTCGTTTGTCAGTGATTTTCTGTTTCCTGAAGATAAAGCCTGTTGCATTTCCGGGCTGCGAACCTGTGGTCCTTCATTTTTCATTGATGGGAGGGGAAGGGAGCGAATGTCTTTCGAGAATCAGATTGTGGTTATCACCGGTGGGGCCGGCGGTGTCGGTCAGACCCTGGTCCGTCTTTTCGCCCGCTCAGGGGCACGCATCATCATCGCCGATATGAACGAGGAGGGGTGCCGGGAGGTTGCCGAAGAGGCCCGAATGCTGGGGGCAGAAGCCGATTATCTGGCCGGAAATCTGCGGGAGAAAGAGTACTGCGAGCGGCTGATCGGTTTCGCCGGAGAACGCTTCGGCGGGGTTGATATTCTCCTCAACAACGCCGGTATCATTCCCCGCGGAACCATCGAGGAAACCAGCGACGAGATGTGGTTCAGCGCCATGGATGTCAATCTTAATGCCGTGTTCTATCTGTGCCGGGCGGTGATTCCGCAGATGAAACAACGGGGTGGCGGGGCGATCGTCAACACCTCCTCGGTCTGGGGAACCTATCCGGGACCGGCCCATGTTGCCTACTGCACCAGCAAGGGCGCTGTGGCGGCGCTGACCAAGAACCTGGGTCGTGATTGCGCACCGCTGGGCATTCGCGTCAATGCCGTCTGCCCACACGAAATCAATACGCCGATGATTCGCAGCGGCTTCGAACGCCGCGGTCTCGATCCCGATAAAGCGGTGGAGGAACTCAATAGAACAGTGCCGCTGGGGCGTATCGCCGAGCCCGAGGATATTGCCGATGTGATCGCCTTTCTGGCCTCCGATCAGTCCCGTTATATCGCCGGTGAAACCATCGAAGTGACCGGTGCCAAGCCGGTTTCCGGTTGAGGAGCAGCAGATGACTCTGAAAGATAAAGTCGCCGTCGTCACCGGCGGCGGACGCGGTATCGGCCGCGGTATTACCGACAAACTGCTGGCCGCCGGCGCCCGGGTGCTGGTGGCTCAGCGTCAACCGCTGGATGAGCAACTGACCGCCGATCTGCGGGTTGCCCATATCGAAGCGGACCTGCTGGACCGGGAGGCGCCCGTGGCCGTGGCCCGGGCGGCGAAAGAGCAGTTCGGTGGTGCGGATGTGCTGGTCAATAACGCCGGTTTTATGTTCGAACAGCATATCGAGGATATGGACGAGGAGAGCTGGGACCGGATGATGATCGTCAATATGCGGGCACCGGTGTTTCTGGCGAAAGCGCTGCTGCCCCAGATGCGGGAGCGGGGGGGCGGCAGTATTATCAATATCGGCTCTATCGAAGGGATCGGCGCCAATCCCTATCACGCCGCCTACTGTGGCTCCAAAGCGGGATTGCACGGTATTACCCGGGCGCTGGCGGTGGATCTTGGCAGGGACGGTATTCGCTGCAACGCCATCGCGCCGGGCTGGATCAATTCCGATCTCAGCAACGACTATATCAACGCCCGGCACAATGCCGAGCAGGCCTGGCGGGACCTCCATGCGATGCATCCGATCGGCCGCACCGGCGACCCCGATGATATCGGTGGCGGCGTGGTGTTTCTGGCCTCCGGGGAGTCGGCCTTTCTGACCGGCCAGGTGCTGGTTATCGACGGCGGTCGCACCGCTAAACTGCCGTTGCCGTTCTGAGTCCCGGCAGTCCGCTCAGTTATCGGCTGTCGTGCGAAACGGCCGGGTCTGTTCCCGCAACCAGCTGCGGAACGCCAGCAGTTCCGGGTCTTCCGCCAGGTCCCGCCGGTATACGAAATAGTGGACCCGGTCGTCGGCGAAGCTGGTCTCGCTGAGTGGCTGTACCAGCGAGCCGTCATCCAGCCGGTTCTGGACCAGGTGGCGCCAGGCCAGGCCGATGCCCATCTCTTCCAGGACGGCATCCATCAGCAGCGAAAAGTGACTGAACTTCATATCGATCTGCTCCGGCGGAACCTTCATGGCAAACTGCTTCAGCCACAGAGCCCAGTCCATCGCGGGCCAGAGTTTCGCTTTCCAGTGATCGGCGCTGAGGTTCAGCAGTGGCTTACCCAGCAGGCCCGGGAGAGTGCTGATCTCCGGATTACGCTCCAGAAATCCCGGTGTGCAGACCGGAAATATCTCCTCGCTGAACAGCCGTTCGGCGACGTAGTCGGGATGCTCTTCCAGACCCAGGGTCACAGCGGCATCGATATGTTCGTCGACTCCCCAGCTGCGTTCGTCGCTGAGCAGATGCAGTGACAGCTCCGGATAACGGGCTCTGAACTGTTTCAGACGCGGCATCAGAAAGAAACGGGAAAATGAGGTGGTGGTCAGCAGGGTCAGCTGCTGCGGTGAGCGTCGATGCAGCAGCTGCCGGGACGTGGCGGCGATATGCTGTAGAGCGCTGCTGGCGGCAAGGTAAAGGGTCTGTCCTTCTGTGGTCAGCTCGACCCGGCGATTACTGCGAACAAACAGCCGCAATTGATAAAACTGTTCCAGTACCTGTATCTGTCGACTGACCGCCGCCTGGGTGACGCAGATCTCCTCGGCCGCCGCTTTGAAACTGCAGTGGCGGGCCGCGGCCTCAAAGGTGCGCAGAGCATTAAGAGGGGGCAGAGTTCTGCGCAGTTTATCCATCGTTGGCGGTCGGCATCTGTTGCTGGTAGCGGCCGTCCAGTTAACCAGAAATTAACTGAGACCGCCAGCGGACGACGACCTGATCGGGAGATTCGTCAGCCCCGGTGTTTCTGACGCACCTGGCTGGGTGAGGCACCGAAATAGTCCTTAAAGCAGTGACTGAAATGGGTGGAGCTGAGAAAGCCACAGGCGACGGCGATATTGGCCACCGAATCGCTGCTCTGAAGCAGCAGTCGGCGAGCCTGGGTGATACGCAGCTCCAGATAGTAGCGTGAGGGAGTGGTCTCCAGGTGAGTCTGGAATAACCGCTCGATCCGCCGTCTGGATACGCCGACACAACCGGCCAGTTCATCGACGCTGAGCGGCTCCTCAATATTGGCACTCATCAGTTGCAACGAATCGCGCAGGGTTTCGGGGAAGCTGGGATCATCGGCCGCTTTTACCAGCCTCGCTTCGTTGGGTTCGCTGCTTTCTGCCACCTGGTCGCAGGCGAGAATTTCACGAATCGCCCGCACCGTGTCGCGTCCCTGAAGCATTGCGATCAGCTTCAGCATCATCTCCAGGGCGCTGTTGGGACCGGCGCTGCTGAAACGCTTGTCTTCCACCACCAGGACTTTTTCTGACACCTCGACCCGGTCGAACTGCTCGCGCATAAAGGCATGATTATCCGGGTGCAGGGCGCAGCTCCGGTTGTCCAGCAGACCGGCTCTGGCCAGCGCGACGGCGCCGTTCCAGAGGCTGCCGAGGGTGATATCGCGGCGGGCGGCCGTTTTCAGACGGGCGCTGAGAGCGCTCTGTTCTTCCAGCGAGCAGCGGAAGCCGCCGCAGACGATCAGTACCTCAACGGCCTCTTCACCCTCGAGCGGCAATTGCTCCAGCAACCCGGTGGCGGATATATCGATGCCCAGATCGCTCGTCACGGTGATTGTGTCCAGACCCCAGGTGGAGAAACTGAACAGCGGGGCATTACGTACCAGATTGGCAGTCACCAGGGCATCCACGGCGGCAGTGAAAGCCATCATCGAGAAGTGTTCCTGCAGGACAAAGCCGACTCTTACCGGCTGGTCTCCTCCCTTCTGCGATGGCAGAAAGGCACTGTTAGCATCGCGCATCGGGGAACTGAAATGGCGTTTATCTCTGGATTCACTCATGGTTCTGGCTGCGGCACGTTGTGGACGGTCGCTTCCATCATATCGGCTGCGGGTGCAGTTTTCACTTCTGACTTCCGGCAGTGGGGTATCCGGAACCGTCACTTCAGTGTCAGTTACTGCCTGTGAGGTAATTTATTGTACTTTTTTGTAAATGGCAGAAGGAGGCAAGTGTTTACAAACGTAATATGCGTTCACATCTGTATTTATCCTGTTACAGGATGACGTCTCTGTAATATCTCCGTCCCCGGTGTCTTCTGTGAGTTGTAAACAGCTATTTACAATTTACTTTCGAAGCTGATTTTCAGCTACTTTCTGCTGAAAATCGCCACTCTGGTATCTGTCTTTTATCGACGTTATAAATTTATCCACCCTGATGAAATTCGGGTTTATTCGATTCGGCCAGTATGGCTTCTGCCGGCACTGGCTGGTCCGTTCGAATACGTCGAACAGTATAAAAATAACCTTCCAGCGGAAAATCGCGGAGTATAATAATGAATAAGATTTCTAACCGATTTAATCTCAAAGCTATCGCCGCCGGTACCCTGATGCTGGGGGCCTCCCTGGTGTCCTCGGTTCAGGCGGCCACCACACTGCGTATCGCCACCACCCATGCACCGGATCAGTATGCTTCTGAAGTGATGCTGGGCATCAAGAAGGAGCTGGAAAGCGCCGGCGTTGATCTGAAGGTCAAGCTCTATATGGCGGGTCAGCTTGGCTCCGGCGAGCAGCTGATGGGGGAAGCCGTGCGCGGTAGTATCGACATCGTCCATGCTTTCGTCTACAGCCACAAGGATCCGGTACTGGAGATTAACTCGCTGCCTTACCTGGTCTCCAGCTACGACGAAATGGAGAAGGTGTTCAGCCCCGGTTCCAATTTCTACAACGTCTTTGATCAGCGCATGGACCGTCTGGGTCTGAAATTGCTGGGAGTGACCGGTGAAGGCTTTATCGGGGTGATGTCTTCGTCCATGCCGGAGAATTATCAGAGCACCGGAGCCAAAGGCCAGAATATCCGGGTATGGAGCGCCCAGGCCGCTAAGCTGGCCACTCATGATATGGGTTATAACACCACCACCATCGACTGGGGGGATGCCTTCCCGGCCATCCAGCAGGGCGTGGTTGACGGGATGATCGGCGCGACACCGGAAGCCACCTACACCACGTTCAAAGAAGCCATCAAAAACTATGTGCCCTACAACGCGTTTGTAGAGAACACCGCTTATTACGCCAGCAAAAAGACCTGGCAGAAGAAGCTCAACGACGAGCAGCGGAAAGTGGTTGCCGAGGTGTTCGCCGAAGCCGCTTCTAAGTTCGTGGACTGGAGCCGTGAGAACGACGCCGCTTATCTGCGCAAACTGGATGAGTCCGGTGTTCAGATCCTGCCGCTGAGTGAGGCGGAGCGCAACGTAATTGCCCGTGAGATCCGCGCGGTGACCTGGCCCAAACTGGAAGAGCGTCTGGGTAAGGAAGTACTGGAACAGGTGATGGCCGACCTCTGAAGCCTGTGGCCCGGGCCGGAATCTGAGCCGGTCGGAGCCTGCTGCTACGGAGCTGGAAGTCCCGTCGGTAGCAGCCCGCTCTGAGGGTGAAAGCTCTGCCCGGCCTGGTCGGGTTGCGGTCTGAGCCTGCTGCTACGGAGCTGGAAGTCCTGCCGGTAGCCGCCCGCTCTGAGGGCGAAAGCTCTGCCCGGCCTGGTCTGGTCGCGGTCGGAGCCCGCTGCTACGGGGCTGAAAGTTGCTGCCGGTAGCAGCCCGCTCTGAGGGCGAAAGCTCTGCCCGGCCTGGTCTGGTCGCGGTCTGAGCCCGCTGCTACGAGGCTGGAAGTCCTGCCGGTAGCCGCCCGCTCTGAGGGCGACCGGATTACCCGGAACCGGGCCATAGCACCGGACCCGATATTTAATCATTCGTAATGGAAATTACTGCTGGCTGATTATGATTGTCAGCCAGCGGTGACCATTATTTACAATAAAAAGAGTGACGCTGTATGCATTTAAATATACCGCGACCATTGGGAAGGCTGGTAAATATTCTTTTGCGTATAAAAGAATATTTACTGGTTGTCGCCAGTCTGATCATGGCGTTTGTTTTTTTCTTCGTAGTCATACTGCGTTACCTGTTTGAGGCTGACCTGTTCGCTTACGAGGAATGGGTGCTGATCATCGCTTTCTGGGTTTATTTTATGGGGGCCGCTATGGGCAGCTATGAAAATACCCATGTTAAAGCCGATTTTCTGCTGTCGCTGATCGATAACGTTCGCACCAAATGGATTGTGGTGAACGTCACCATTCTGCTGGAGGTGCTGATCGGTCTGGTGCTGAGCTGGTGGGGCTGGCTGATGCTGTACGAAGAGATCAGCGCTTATCCGGACTGGCAGACCACCACCGGACTGTCGCTGCCGTTCTTTATCCCCAAGCTGGGTATTTTTCTCGGTTTTGTACTGATGACCTTCTATACCAGTCTGCACCTGTACAGCGGCCTGCGTGACGGCCCTACGGAAGAATGGGAGTCCGACGAGGCTCCGCCCCATATCTGAAGGAGCCTCAGTCGCTCCGTACCTGTTCAATCCCTGTTCTGGCGTCTTAGTGACGGGAAATTATTATGCTTATTCTGCTGACACTTCTGGTGATCTGCGTGGCGCTGGTGGCCGGTATTCCGGTGCCGTTCGCCTTCGGTCTCGCGCTGATCTACATGTCGCTGACCGGTGATCACGATCCGGCCGGCTTTCTGACCTCAGGCCACTGGCGCATGAATGTACTGGTGTTGCTGGCCATTCCGCTGTTTATCATGGCTGGTACCATTATGGAGCGGGGCAGGATTGCTCAGCCGCTGGTGGAACTGGCGGAGCTGTTTGTCGGCCGCTTCAAGGGGGGAATCTCCTATGCGGCGGTCGGTGCCAGTGCCGTCTTCGGCTCTATTGCCGGCAGTGCCACCGCCACCCTGACCTGTATCGGCAGCATCATGATGCCGCAGCTGCGCCAGGCACGGTATCCGGAAGGGGTGTCCGCCGCGCTGATCACCAATGCCGCGCCGCTGGGACTGCTGATCCCGCCCAGCGCCATTCAGATCATCTATGCCTGGATTACCCGCCAGTCGGTGCTCAAATGTTTTCTGGCCACGATCGTGCCGGGCATCATCCTGATTATCCTGCTGTGCATCGTCAACTATGTGATGCTGCGGAAAAATAAAGACATCAGAGTACTGCCGCCCAGCGACGATTTCACCGGTGAAGTGGTGCGCAAGGGGCGCTTCGCGCTGCCGGCGCTGTTTATGCCGTTTATGATTCTCGGCGGTATCTACGGCGGCATTATGACGCCGACCGAGGCGGCGGGGATCGCCGTGGTGTATGCCATTCCGGTCGGTTTCTTTATCTATAAAGGGCTGAATAAGGACAACTTCAAGGATGCGCTGGTACAGTCCGCCACCACCACCGGGGTGGTGATGGTGATGTTCTTTATGGTGATGATCGTCAGCCGGCTGTTTATCTTTGAGGACATTCCGGGACTGGCTCAGGAACTGATCTTCTCGGTCTCGGAAAATCCGATCGTGGTGCTGATCATGATTAACGTGGTGATGATCCTGATCGGCATGCTGATGGATGATGTCAGCGGCGTGCTGCTGGCGTCACCGCTGCTGCTGCCGATTGTCGTCGAGCTTGGCGTCGATCCGATCCAGTTTGCCGCTATCGTCGGCGTCAACCTGGGCATGGGCAATATCACTCCGCCCACCGCGCCGCTGCTCTATCTCGGCTCAAGGGTCACCGGCGTGCGGGTCGGGGCGATGCTGAAGCCCACACTGATCATGATCCTGTTCGCCTGGATTCCGACACTGATCGTCACCACTTATGTGCCGGAAGTGTCCTTGTTCCTGCCGGAATTTTTCCTTGGATAACGCCTGATCGCGGTCGGCGTTCCGGTGGAGCTCCGTTATATCTCCGGACAGCGGAGCTCCACCGGGGGCCGGCCCCGGTCCTGTTCAGGTATAAATCGATGAAGATTACTGATATCACCGCCACGGCGGTCAGTATTCCAACCACCCGGCCCTGCGCCTGGTCCCGGGGGAAAGGCCATGGCTTCAGCCGAACCCTGGTGCAGGTACGGACCGATACCGGCCTGACCGGGCTGGGGGAAACCGCCGGTGCCGGCGCAGCGGAGATTATCAATGGCCGCTTTGCACCGAAGCTTGTGGGACTGCCGGCCGATGATCGGGCAGGGTTGCAGCGCCGTTGTCTGAGTGGCCATGGCGATTTTGGTCAGCTGTCCGATCCGGAAAAGGCGAAAGCCTTCGTGGCGATCGAAATTGCACTCTGGGATCTGCTGGGCAAAAAAGCTGGATTGCCGCTCTATAAACTGCTGGGAGGCGCCTGCCGGAAACGGGCGCTGTATGGCGGCTACGCCTATACCGTCGATCTGGATCAGGGCTACCAGCCTGACGAAGTGCCAGATCAGATGGCGGCGCTGGCCTGTGAATCCATTGGACGTACTGGCTGCCGGCTGTTCGAATTCAAGGTGGGCCGTCACGGTGTCGATGTGGATATCGATACCGTGCTGGCGGTTCGCCGTGCCATCGGGCCCCGGATTGCTCTCGGGGTCGATGCCAATATGGGCTACAGCTATGAGCAGGCCCGTTATTTTCTGAAACACACGGCAGCGGCGCTGGATTTCATCGAGGAACCGGTCGCCACCCTGGCGCAGATGCAGCTGTTGCGTAACGACTTTTCTCCTGAGATATCCACCCACTGCACCGCCGTGGAAACCATGCGCCACTATCCGGGGATCGACGCCTGTGTCGGTGATCTGCATATGGATGGGGGGATTGCCGGTGTGGTTCGCACGGCAGCGGCGGTCAGCGCACTGGGTAAACGTTTCTGGTTGCGCTCCTGTCTGGAAGCCGGTGTGTCCTGGGCGGCAATGTGCCATCTGGGCATGGCGCTGCCGGAGCTGGAGCGTCCGGGGCAGACCCTGATTAACTGGATGGAATCCGATCTGCTCCGGGGGCCGCGCTGGCTGGTCCGGGATGGCGGTGTTATTCCACCGGACCTGCCCGGTCTGGGAATTGAACTGGATCCGGCGGCATTGGACCATTACCACCAGCACTATCTGGCCGTGGGGGAACTGGACTATTTCGGGAGCCGTTGAGTGCCCTGCCAACCTGGTCCTGCCGGGGATTCACTGGGCCTGTCTGCCTTCTGGCTAAGTTTGCAATGCAAAAATTAAAACAACTGTTTATAATCGGCCGAGCCAGAATAGAAGGATATTCTGGTCTTCCCGGTCAGGGAACGGGTAACTGGCGATACGGATAGTCGGAAAAAAGAGCACTCAGGGTCCGTAAATGATCTCCATAAGAAAACTACTTTCAGGGCTGTCTTTGTTGGTTTTCGGTTCGCTGTCCCATGCCGGTATCATCACTCTGGAAGGGTCGAACACTGCTGTCAGCAACTGCATTCCCTTCGGGTGTCCGGATGCGTATGGACCCCATATGGGCTTCGTGTACAAGGACATCACGCCATTCTCCCTCAGTGTCGGAGATACCATCTCTTTTGACCTGGGTCGGGTGAATGACAGTGAGCTTTCATTTGATCTGTCGCTATCGGCAACCACCACTAACGGCGGAATGACTCCGAATGCTGCCGGATTTACCCGAGTGGCTTCTCTGGGTAACGGTTTTTACGGCGATACGACTATCGGTAATTATGATCTGACGTTTACCATCGATACCCCTTTTCAGTTCACCGGTGGTGGGCTGATTGTGGACTTTCTGAATACCAACGGCGCTGTGCATGATATCAGCTATGAGCAAAATCTGGTTTGGTCCAGAGATAATCCCTTTGCGGTGAGCCGCTTCTATCGAGGAGGCATAATCGGAGACCTGTCCGATTATGATTCGAGTTACATCGGCAATATGCAGATCAGTTACTCTTCGGACGCTGCGCAGGTACCTGAACCTCTATCACTGGCGCTGTTCGGTCTCGGTCTGGCGGCTCTCGGCTACAGTCGACGGAAACTTGCGACAGGGCGCTGATCCCGGAATCCGGGGGACTGTCTCCCGGTGTTGCTTTACACTCCTGATTTCCCACCTGTTTCATCCCTGAACGGTTGTGCCGGATGGCCGTGAACTGTTTCGTCTGCTGATCCGGAACTATGATCGCCGGCCTTTCTGACGGAACTTTTGTTATTCTGTTCTGGTGAGCATTTCCAGAACCGCGGCGGAAAACCACCAGCTAAACAGATAAGGGGCAGTCCCCTATGCGATATATCCTTACCCTGCTTTTTCTGTGTTTATTCCACAGCGCTCTCCGGGCTGAAACCCTGGTTGCCGTCGGAGACCCCTGGCCGCCCTATCTGGGGCCCGATCTGAGAGAGCAGGGGCTGGCGACCCGGATCGTCCGTGAGGCGCTGGGCAGGGAAGGCTATGAACTGAAGATACAGTTTATGCCCTGGGCTCGTGCCCTGCGGCTGGTCAGAACCGGCGACGCGGATCTGCTGGTCGCCGCCTGGTGGACTGAGGCCAGAGCCGCTTACCTTCATTACAGCGATCCTTACGCCGTCAACAGCATTCGCTTTATCAAACGCAGGGATGACCCCTTCGAATTCGAAGGGCTTGAGAGTCTGGACAATAAACGTATCGGGGTGGTCAGGAGCTACGGCTATGGCGACGCTTTTTACAATGCCGATAACTATCAGCGGATCGAGAACACCGATTTTCTGGTTAACGTCCGCATGCTGCTGGCCGGGCGTATCGATCTGACCATCGAAGATAAGCTGGTTGCCAGCACTATCCTGAAGGAAAAAGCGCCGCAGCAGCTGGACAGTATCGCTTTCAGCATCACACCGCTGATCACCAAGAATCTCTATGTTGCCACCGGCCAGGATCATCCCCGCCATCAGCAGATTGTCGCCGCCTTCAACCGCGGGCTGGCGTCGCTGAAGGCTGACGGCTCCCTGAAACGATTACTGAAACAGGCTGACCGCTGACCTTTCTCATTCCTTCGACCGGCGAAAATTGTCCGAGAACACCTGCAGCTCCCGGGGAGTTCGCTCCCATACTGACCTCCCTGTTTGCATATTGATCAGTTATTTACTTGATTGTGCCCGGCGAGCATACTTCCCTGACCATAATGACAGCAGAAGCATTCCATATGCATAGTCGTTACTGTTCTCATTTTCTGCCTTTTTTTGCCCTGACAGCGCTGCTTGCTGCCATTCCTTCCCATGCCGTGCGTGCCGCTGATCCTGTCGAGTATGCCTATCCGGATCAGTCCGTATGGACCATCCGTCGCGATGCCGATGGAATGCTCAGAAATCCGTTGCTGGGGCTGGCCAGGGAATTATTCACTCGCGCCGAGCTGGACTGGTATGCCACACCGTACCCTGCGAAAAGGATGTTCAGGCGTCTCAGCGAAGGTGATTCCATGTTCTCCATGCTGGTCCGTGCCCCCGCTCTGCAAAAGTGTTGCCTGTTCAGTCAGCAGCCGGTGACGTCTACCGAGTTAAGGGTCTACCGCCGAAACGGGGTTCCCGCCATCAGTAGCTATCAGGAGCTGGCCGGTAAACAGGTGGTCGCCCTGCTGGGTTACAGCTACGGAAAAATCGGACGATTTATCCGGGATAAGGCAAACCGGGTGGCCTTGTCCGAGACCGCTCGTCATCATAATGCCTTCATGATGTTACAGCGGGGCAGGGCGGACTATGTGCTGGATTATGCCGGGCCGTCCGAAGAAGTACTGGCCGCGATACCGATCCCTGATGTTGACTATGATGTCCTCACTCGTCTGGATGTTCACCTCGTTCTGAGTAAGAGCTACCCGGATGCCCGCTTACTGATGGAGCGACTGGAACAGATTGCAGGCAAGCTGGATATTGAGCGAATTCTTGCTCAGTAGCCGGTGTTCCCGAGAGCTTTGCAGGTCGCGATTCTGACCGGATAACCAGGGGCCTGGTTCTGATTCGGCAGTAATTTCAACGGAAGGTATTCCGGCGCTGTGCCAGCGGCTGAACGGCTGCTGTTTCTTTCCGGGTGCTTACCCTGAGCTCCCTCAGTATCCAATCGACAGTTCTGCCATTCGGACTCACAGGGGGTCCCGTCGACGGGGCTTCCCGGACTGCCGTCGTATCGGCAGAGCGGGCTGAAAGCCGCGGGTGAATGCGCTGATTTCGTCTCCTTATTTGTATTCTAAATGGCTCCATTAAAACTATTGATTTTTATTATGTATGCACAGGCGCTAGCATGATTCTTAGTTCTTCAGAAGCTCCGGAACGAAGCCTGAATGACCCTGATCGACATCAGCGCCTGGCCTTCAGGTGCCGTCGGAACATAACAATAAGAGGAAGCCAACCATGCAGATGCCGCAAACCTTATCGATCCCCAACGGTGACAAGGTCCGCCCTACCTTCTCCCGGGAAGAGATGAACTCACGGCTGGAAAAGCTGCGCCGCCATATGGCGGACAACGACCTGCACGCAGTACTTTTTACCTCCTATCACAACATCAACTACTACAGCGACTTCGTCTACTGCCGGTTCGGTCGTGACTACGGCCTGGTGGTGACCCGGGACAGTTACACCACGGTGACCGCCAATATCGATGGCGGCCAGCCCTATCGCCGCAATCAGCTGGGAGACAACGTCGTCTATACCGACTGGCAGAAGGATAACTTCTTCCATGCCGTCCAGCAGTTGATTCAGGATGGTGGCAAAGTGGGGGTCGAGTTCGATCACATGCCGCTGCAGAATCTGGAGAAGATGAAAGCTATTCTGCCGTCCGCTGAGTTCGTCGATATCGGTGTGCCGACCATGAAGCTGCGGATGATCAAGTCCGCCGAAGAGATCGCGCTGATCAAGCAGGGCGCCCGGGTTGCCGATGTCGGCGGAGCCGCGATTCGTGACGCCATCGCCGTCGGTGTACCGGAGTATGAAGTGGCGCTGGCCGGCACTCAGGCGATGGTGCGGGAGATCGCCGGCACCTTCCCTCACGGTGAGCTGATGGACACCTGGGTCTGGTTCCAGTCCGGGATCAATACCGACGGCGCCCACAATCCGGTAACCAGCCGCAAGGTGGAAGCCGGCGATATTCTCAGCCTCAACACCTTCCCGATGATTGCCGGTTACTACACCGCGCTGGAGCGAACGCTGTTCAGCGAATACGCCTCCGATCGGCACCTGGAACTCTGGGAGATTAACTGCAAGGTCCACCGCCGCGGACTGGAACTGATCCGCCCCGGCGCCCGTTGCTGCGATATTGCCGCCGAGCTCAACGAGATCTTCCTGCAGCACGATGTGCTGCAGTACCGCACCTTCGGCTACGGCCACTCCTTCGGCACGCTCAGCCACTACTACGGCCGCGAAGCCGGACTGGAGCTGCGTGAGGATGTCGATACGGTACTGGAACCGGGCATGGTGGTGTCCATGGAGCCGATGCTGATGCTGCCCGAAGGCAAGCCCGGTGCCGGCGGTTACCGCGAGCATGACATCCTGGTGGTGGGCGAGAGCGGTGCCGAGAACATTACCCGATTCCCATTTGGTCCCGAGTACAACATCATCAAAGGATGAGTGAGTCCGCCGCCGGATATCGGACAGGGTATCCGGCGGCTCAGGACGGCTTACCTGAAGGATTCAGAGGCAACAGAAAAAAACACCATTTTACTCCAATAAAAATAACAGGGCTGGCAGGTCCGGCCCACAGAGGTAACAGTAATGGTTATCAAGAGTGGTCTTATTAAGGGGATAAATCCCTATATTGTCTTTATATCAATTGCCGTGACAGCGGCATTCACCCTCTACACGCTGATCTCTCCGGAGCATTCAGCCCGCTTAATCGATCAGACCCGCACCTTTATCACGCTCTCAGCAAACGCCTGGTACGTTGGTCTTGCCGCTTTTTTCCTGGCGTTCTGTGCCTGGCTGGCCTTCAGTCGCCATGGCAACATTCGTCTGGGCGGGGATGATGAACGTCCCGAATTCGGTTACTTCGCCTGGTTCGCCATGCTCTATGCGGCGGGTCAGGGCATCGGCATTATCTTCTGGTCCATTGCAGAACCGATGTTTCATTTCTCCGGTGGAACCCCCTTCGCCGAGGCCGTCGGTAATGAAGCTGCCGCCGAAGATGCGATGAAAGTGACCTTTTTCCACTGGGGGCTGAACGCCTGGGCAATCTACTGTGTTGTGGGGGTTTCTCTCGCCTTCGTCTCCTATCGGTTGAAAAAACCTCTGAGTATTCGCTATACGCTCTATCCCCTGCTAGGAGAGAAGGTTAATGGCTGGATCGGCATCATGGTTGATGTGATTGCTGTCTTTGCGACCCTGTTCGGGATCGCGACCTCCCTGGGTCTGGGAGTCCAGCAGATCAACGCCGGCCTCAATGCCATCTGGAATGTGCCACAGAACATTACCGTACAGCTGGTCCTGATCGTCGTTATCAGTGCCTGCGCCCTGATCTCGGTGCTGACCGGACTGAAGCGAGGGATCAAATATCTCTCGATCACCAATATGTGGCTGACGTTTATTCTGCTGGCGTTCTTCCTGTTGCTGGGACCCACGGTTTACATCGTCAAGCTGCTGATCAGCTCAACCGTGGACTATATGGTTGATCTGGTTCCACTGAACGCATACATCGAGCCGCAGACTCAGTCATGGGGTGACGCTGATGCTTCCTGGAAGAGCATGTGGCAGGGCTGGTGGACAGTATTCTACTGGGGCTGGTGGATGTCATGGGCTCCTTTCGTCGGGGTATTCATCGCTCGTGTGTCCCGTGGTCGTACTATCCGCGAATTTGTACTCGGTGTGGTCGGAGTGTCATCACTGCTTTCCTTTGTATGGCTGGCGGCCTATGGTGGTACCGCGCTGGATATCGATCTGTCCGGTACCGGCGCTATCGCCGATACGGTCAAATCCAACGTCGCTGACGCACTCTATGCGACTATCGCCGGAATGGATGCCGGAACCATCGGTTATCTTGCTACGATCGGCGGTACGTTACTGGTATCCACCTATTTCATCACCTCGTCCGACTCAGGAACGCTGGTGCTGACAACTATAATGAGTGAGGGCAATCCTCATCCGCTGAAGCGTCATCGGATTTTCTGGGGAGCGATTCAGGGATCAGTGGCCGCTGTACTGCTGGTCACCGGCGGCAGTGCCGCGCTGAGCACGCTGCAGACGGCCTCAATCACCGCTGCTCTGCCGTTCTCACTGTTGATGGTGATGATGTGCTTTGCTCTGGCGAAAGGCGTCAGAGAGGAGTCCAGATCGATGATGGCAACAGCGTCTGTGCCGGTGGCAGGACGGGAGGTATAAGCATGGTCAGACTGGCAGACCTTGACTGGAAAACTTACGAAGGCCGTGTGGCCGGTGGTGAAGCGGTAATCCTGCTTCCCATCGGTGCCATAGAGCAGCACGGGCCCCATATGTCGATGAACCCGGATGTGCTGATCCCCGAGGCCATTTCGGAGCGGGTCGCTCAGCGCCTCCCTAACGGCCTGGTGGCCCATCCCATCGCCTATGGTTATAAATCCCAGGTGAAATCCGGTGGTGGTAATTTCTTCCCGGGAACCACCTGTATTAACGGCAAAACCCTGATCGATACCATCAGGGATGTAGTCGTGGCCTATGCCCGGCATGGAAATCGTCGGTTTGTGCTGGTCAACGGTCACTATGAGAACTCCATGTTCATCGTCGAGGGTATCGACCTGGCTCTGGAGCACCTTCGTCATGAGGGAATCGATGCGCGGGTGGTGGTGCTGTCCTACTGGGATTTCGTCACTCAGGAGACCATCGAGGAGGTGTTCCCCGACGGCTTTACGGGCTGGGACGTTGAACATGGCGGGGTACTGGAAACCTCGCTGATGCTGCATCTGCATCCGCAGCTGGTGAACATGGACAAGGTGATGGATCACCAGCCGGCAACCTTTCCGCCCTACGATGTGTTTCCGTCTGATCCGTCCTGGGTGCCCGAAAGCGGCACCCTGTCATCGGCGCGAAAAGCCACGGCGGCCCATGGAGAGCTGCTGCTGAATGTCTGTGTCAACGGTATTGCTGACAGTATTCGGGGCCATTTCTGCGACTGAAAGCATTAGCCGGATTGTCCGGGCAGGGACCGCATCGGGGCGGTCTCTGCCCGGGACGCGGACCTGTCGCCGCTGTTGAGGGGATGAGACTATGGCTGCTCCCGCCCCGAATCATCACAAACCCGTGGTCCGGAGAGCCCTGTTGCCGGATACGTATGCCCGGTTCTCTCTCCGGACCCCGTCTGTTATCCCGGCCTTCTGCTACCGGCTCTTCGATCAGGCCCACGGCTTCTTCAGCATGCTACGGCAAGTCCGGATAAAGAGTCTGCTGCCTGCATTGCTGCTACTGACACTCTCTCTCCCCCAGCAGGTGACGGCCAGAGAGGTAAGCCTTGGTGTTTATGACTATCCCCCTTTTCTTGGCCGCAACCTGATGCAGGGGGGGGTACTGGAAGAGCTGAGCAATGCCATCTTCGCTCAGGCCGGATATGCTACCCGGCGGGTATCGATGCCCTTTGCCCGGCTGGTGGCTGCCTCGCGAATCGGCGAGGTGGATGTCATCGTTGGTCTCTGGCATACCCGGGAACGCGAGAGTCATTTTCTGTTCTCAAAAAACATTCTGCTGTCGACCCCCGTTGGTTTCTATAAGCTGCGGAACCGCTCTGCCTCTTCCCTCCGGGATGGAAATCCGGGTCGGCATATTATCGGCATGCCCCGGGGCTATGCTCTGCCCCCGGGTTTCAGCCTGAAGGGCAGGCAACTGCTTGCCCTGGATGATGATTACCAGGCGTTGAATATGTTGTCCAGAGGGCGTATTGATCGGGCGATTATTTCCCGGGATCTGGCCAGCTATCTGTTCAGAACCCGACCGGAGCTCAGTGCCGGGAAGCTGGAGTTTATGGAACCGGCGCTGGGTGTCCAGCACTTCTATATGGCCATCTCCCGAAGCCGTTCTGACCATCAGCAGCTCCTTCGTGATATCGATAAGTCATTCAGACGATTACATGGCCTCGGGACATTGCAGGCGATTATCCGCAAGCATGGTTTCAGGGTACTGGAGGAGCAACCCTGAATTTCTCAACGACAGCTGGTGGCCGGCAACCGGCCGGTAGCGATATTCAGTGGTTTCAGTGCTGTATCTTAAATGGCGTGACGTAGTCCCGGGTTCCCATCAGCCCCCGTCGAAGATGATCGAGCAGCAATTCCACCGCCGGTGACAGGCTGTTGCTGTCGTAGTTAAAGCCGATGGTGACTTTTCCCAGTTCCGGCAGGCCATCATAGAGCTCGTGAGAATGCAGGACTTCCGGCACGGTATTGATCGCCAGCGCACTGATGCCCAGACCCGCTTCGATGGTTGACTGAATACCCAGCAGACTCGATGAGCAGTAAAGAACTCGCCAGGAAATGCCGGCATTGTTCAGTGCCTGGGTAATGTGCTGACGGTAGATACAGCCCTTGGGGTACATCACCAGCGGCACCGGCTGGCTGCGATCGAGACTGAAGGAGGGACCGGTCACCCAGGTCAGCGGCTCGACGATAAAGTCGTCCTCGGCAAAACCATGCTCCGGATATTCATCCATCGACATTACCAGATCGTAGCTGCCCTTTCTGAATTCCTGACGCAGGTTGATGCTCAGGTCTGAGCTGACATCGAGAGTAATATTGGGATAGGAACGGGCAAACTTCGACAGCATGACCGGCAGAAACGAGACCTCGAAATCATTGGGAATACCGAGCCGGACCGAACCGCTGATAGCCGGTGAGCTCAGTCGTGACACGACAGTATCGTTCAGCTCCAGGATCTTGCGGGCGTAATTGTAGAGTAGCTGGCCCTCCTCGGTGAGCTGCAGGCCGCCGATGCGATTAAATAACTGCACTTCCAGCATCTCTTCCAGACGCTTTACCTGCAGGCTGATGGCGGGCTGCGAGCGCCCCAGCAGCTCTCCGGCCTGGGTGAAACCGCCCAGATCGTTGATGGTGACAAAGGTACGAAGCAGATCGGTTGGAAGATTTTTCATACAGGCCAGTCCCGGAACGACTCCCGTTATAAAAGCAGTGGCTATTTGTAATGCTAATGCAAATATTGTTGTCATTAAACATTTCAATTCTGAAAGAGCGGGGTACTTTCCTCGCAACTTAGGCAGTTCCTCGGTACCGCGCTCCATGATATCCCCCCTGCCGGGCTGGTAATTCTGGGCTAGAGTAACCTTACCGCTTAAATAACAGATCGTTACCGTTTTCTGGCGTGCTTGATTGTGACTCTGAGCGCGGGAGGAAGGCTATGTCGCTGAGGATCAGGCTGATTTCTGTGATTGCGACTGTTGTCGTCGCGATCATAGTACTGTTGATACTGGCAGGCTTACTGAACAGCCAGATCCGAACGCTGAATGATACCTGGTCCACTCACAGCGATCAGGTTGATATGAAGGCCGATGGGATCTATCAGATCCACAGTAATTTCGGCTACGGCGGGTTTATTCACCACTTCAAGAACCTGGTGCTGCGGCTGGATCTCAGATATGGGTCGCTGGCAGAAGCATCGCTGCTGGCAACGTATGGGGCGGTCGATCATTATCAGGGGCTGGAGCTGGGCCAGGAGGAACGGCAGGCGCTTGAGGTCTTTCGGCAGGTCGTCGGTGAGTACGATCTGCGTTTCCAGCAGGCAAAGCGTGCCATAGAATCCGGAATCAGCCCGGTGGAGCTGGATGCCGTTGTCCGGGTGGACGATGTGGAAGCGATAGCGGCCCTGAAAAAGCTGTCTGAGGCTATCAGCCACAGAAGCACGACAACGAAATCTCTGAGCCAGCATTATCTGGATCGCAGTTACCAGTTGATGAGAACAGAGATCGCCTTTGTGGTATCGCTGTTCCTTATCACCGGGGTGATTGTGATCATCGTGGTGGTTGGTATTGCCCGCTCACTGAAGGAAGTTCAGACGATATTCCGTGCCTCGCCGGACGCCCTGATCGTGTCAGATCCGGAGGGACGCATTGTCAGTGCCAATGACCGGGCCCTGGCATTATTCGGCTACACGGAGGCTGAATTTATGGAAATGGGTATCGAAGATCTGGTGCCTGCCAGGAGCCGCGCCGTACACGAAAAACAACGGCTGGAATTTCAGCAATCTGATCGGGTACGGGCAATGGATGAGCGTGGCATCGATCTGGTGGGCATGAAAAAGTCAGGTGAGATCTTTCCGGCTGAAATCGCAATCTCTGCGCTTGAGTCGGGAAAGCGGCGCGCCTGCATCTCTATTGTGCGGGATATCTCGGTCCGAAAGGATCTTGAGCGGCAGCTGAGCACCGATTATCTGACGAAACTGGCAAATCGTCTGCAGATCGACAAAACCCTGCATGAGGAGATCATTCGTGCCCGTCGCTATAGGCGTGATCTGTCAGTCATCCTCTGTGACATCGATAACTTCAAACAGATCAATGACAGATATGGTCATCAGGTGGGGGACAGGGCGCTGGTGAAAATGGCGGAGTATCTGCAGAACCGGGTTCGGAAGCTGGACACAGTTGCCCGCTGGGGCGGTGAAGAATTCCTGCTGGTGTGTCCTGAGACCGATCTGCAGGGAGCCCGGGCCCTTGCGGAGGAGATCTGTTCTCAGCTCGAATCCGAACTGAAGGATGAATCGGTGTTGTTCACCGTCAGCCTGGGGGTGGCTCGGTTTTCTGATCAGGATGACGCTGCAAGCATTCTGAAACGGGCCGATGATGCGCTCTACAGGGCCAAGGAAAAGGGCAGGAATCGGGTTGAGATCCAGTAAACGCCAGCGCAGCTGTTGTACTGCCGGCATTCGTGGAGCGGGACGTTTTTTCTATACTGGAGGTATGAACGCGACAGAGGAAATTCATATGTTCCGTCATATTGTCATTCCCGTTGATCTGGTTCATGCCGACAAACTGGACAGAGCCATCCGGGTAGCGGCTGACCTGTCCCGGCACTATCAGGCTACGGCCACCCTGGTGGGGGTTACCACTTCGGCGCCCGGCGAGGTGGCCCATACACCGGAGGAGTTTGCCGATAAACTGCAGGAATTTGCAGGTGCCCGCTCTGATGAGCTGGATGTGCAGTTCCGGACGCATGCGGCCACGACGCCGGACGCTGCCGTCGATCTGGAAAAGGTTCTCAATCGGGTAGTGCATGAGCTGAAAGCAGACCTGGTGGTTATGGCCTCTCATGTGCCGGGATTCCGTGACCACTTCTTCAGCTCACATAGCGGCTATCTTGCCAGCCATACTGATGTATCGGTGTTTATTGTTCGCTGACTGCGTCGGTGTTTCTATAACTGTTTTTCAGATCCGTTGCCGCGGTCGGAAGAAACCTTATCGTGCTCCGGGATCAGTTTCTCCCTGATCCTGTTTTTTGCGTTGCTGTGAACCTCGGCAACTGCCTGCCGTGCTTTGCCGGGGAATCCCCTGTCGATGACCGATGCCGCGGTTGATTCCTGAACTTTTCGCATCAGCAGATTACGGATGTAGCGGGGCACAAAGGCGAACAGCAGCAGGATCAGCACTGCTGCACAGGTCAGCGGGATAAAGGAAACATAAACAATTACCTTCTCCCAGGGCTCCATATCGCTCCAGTGATAGCGGCTTCGCTGCAGGATACGGCGGGTCCACAGCTTCAGCCTGAGGATAATGGTACGGATCAGTGGGAATCGGGTTCGAACCGAAAACAGCAACAGGCTGCCCAGCGCTTTGATAATCAGTTTCTTGCCGCCGATGATCAGCATAAATGGCAGCTTCTTAACCAGCAGCCATATGCCACTTAGAGTAAACAGCTTTTTCGACCAGGCCAGCAGGGCCAGCAGTGAGATCAGTGCCGATTCCCAGTACAGATAGCCGGCGACGGCAGCGATCGTCACCGACAGAGTCAGGAACGCAATCAGGGCTTTATGTCGTGCTGTCTTTGTCATGGGATCCCTGTTCCTCTGTGAGTGACAGTGCTGTCCAGATTCCTCACCGGTAACTAATCATACCCATCACGGCCGGTAGGCGGGGGCGATTCAGAAACAGGCCGGTTATATTGCCGAAAACAGTAAGCAGTACTGTATTCGGCCCGCAGACCATGCGGTCTGCAGGCACCAGCTTTATTGCAGGGCTCGGCGTACTGGTCGCGACTACAGCGCCTGAGGAAAACGACAACCGTTCATCAGCACTCATCTGACAGGGCTCTTTCAGCAATATCTGAATACAAACTCAGCACCGGGCGAACTGTCACCGCCGGCTGAGGGCTATCTGCAGATGGGATTTACTTTCATTAAGGCCGGAGAAATCCCTTTCCGGACATAAGGCTCGCTGTTCAGCGAGACAGGCCGGTCAATCCTGACATATGGGCATTGTTTATCGCGGCCGATCCGGATGCAAGTACCGGACAGTGGGCTCTGATCGGGCACGCAGAGGCCCGGGGGAGTTATAGCGGGCCTGATCCTGTCCGGGACTGAATCGATATCTGCACAATTTAGGATTTTCTCCTATGGCCCGACAGATACTCCGAGCATAAAGTAATATGACTGCTCAGATTGCAGGATCAACGGGAGGTTCGATTATGGACGATCTTATCAATGGACTTGAACTCCGCCCCCGCGAGCTGGAAGAGATTCTGAAAACTCGCTTCGATTATATGTGGGTCACTGCTGAAAACGTTGCTATGTGGGAGTTTCGGTTTCTGGTCCAGCTGATTGAACAGGACAGTGATCGCTTCAGAATCAACATTTCGGTGATTGCCAACCGCCATGGCAGCTCCCGGGATCTCCAGCATGCGGCTTATCTGGAGCTGAACGGTCTCAACGGCAGATTATCACTGGGCTGGTCCAGCGGCGTTAACCATACCCTGGAGCGGGCACAGGCCGCTTTTTCTACCATCTATCCCCTTGAACAGATTGTCGCAGAAATTCGGGAGGCCCTGATGCCCTACCCGGTCGATGTCAGGATGCCTGAGTCGAATGCGCCGCTATCGCCGGCGCTTTCCGCCTGACCTGAATCCTGGTCTTATCTGTATCAGCCCGGGCGCTCGCCGGGGGGCCGCTCCCCGGTCATTTCTGAGGCGGCTCTGCAGGTCTGCTCCATCACTTCTGCCACCTGCTTTTCCGGTCGTTCAGGAAGCGCTGCCTCGCCAGCTTCCGCGCTATGCTCCAGCTCTCGTAACAGACGGCTGGCGCGGGCGAAGCCCAGGGTATCGCAGGCACCGGCCAGTTTATGAGCAATTTCAACGCAACCATAGCGGTCCCCATCCTTCAGGCTCTGCTGCAGAGCTGGCCAGAGTTCGTCATAAACCTCATGGAAACCGCGCATCAGCTCAGCCAGCTTCTGTTCGCCCAGCATCTGCCGGTGGACACTCAGTACCGAATCATCCACCAGTGGCGCATCCCGGCTGACCGATGATGGATTAACCAGTGAGGGCTGGCTGCTGTGATCGGCGATAACCTGCAGCAACTGGGCTTCTCTGACCGGTTTGGCGATTAAACTACAGAGCCCGGCCTCCAGATAGCGATGGATATCTTCCGGCCGAACACTGGCGGTCAATGCTGCAATGGGGGTGTTGTCGTTAGGGTTGTGGTTGTCAGTCCGCAATTGCTGGCTGATCTCCAGGCCGCTGAGACCTGGCAGGTGCATATCCATCAGAATCAGATCGAACTTCTGTCGGCGACTCAGCGCCAGTGCCTGTTGTCCGTTTTCGGCAACGGTGACCCGGTGATGATGCTGTTGCAGCAGGCCGGTGACCACCTGCTGATTAATCTCCATATCTTCCACCAGCAGGATCTGCCGGGGTGGTACCGCCGGAATATCGGTACTGGCAGGCGTGGACTCTCCGGCTTCGACAGTAAGCGGCAGTTCCAGCCAGAACCGGCTGCCGTTCCCGGGTTTGCTGATCAACCCGATCTCACCGCCGAGGGCGGAAGCCAGCTCTTTACAGATGGCCAGCCCCAGTCCGGTTCCGCCAAAGCGGCGGGTGATGCTTTCATCGGCCTGGGTAAAGCGATCGAAGATATGTTGCTGCAGATGGGGCTCGATACCGATGCCGGAATCCTGCACTTCAAAGCGCAGATGCTGCCGCTGCTGTTCTCCGGTCTGCCCGCGATCGATCAGCCGTACCTGCAGTTTCACAAAGCCACTGTCGGTAAATTTGATGGCGTTGGCCAGCAGATTGGTGAGAATCTGGCGCAGGCTGCCGGCATCACCGAAACAGCTGTCGTCGATGCTCGGATCGTAGTTGAGGCTGAGCTGAAGCTGCTTCCTGTCGGCGCCGGGAGTCATCAGGGTGATCAGGTTGTTGAGCATTTCAGGCAGCAGGAAGTGGGTGGCACCGGTGGTACCGGCACCCTCCGCCAGCCGACCGTACTGCAGCACATGGTCGAAGGTCTCCAGCAGGGCGTCGGTGGCGTCGTGGAGCACCCGCATATGCTTGCGCTGATCGGTGCTGAGTTCGCTTTTTTCCAGCAACTGGATCATCCCCAGCATGCCGTTCATCGGGGTGCGGATCTCGTGGCTCATGGTGGAGAGAAATTGCGATTTGGCGTTGCTGGCGTCTTCGGCGGCCTCCTTGGCCCGCTGCAGACTGCGGGTGCGCCGTTCCACCATCTGCTGCAGCTGATCGCGATTGTAGCGTAGAGCCTGCTGCTCCTGATCCCGGCGATGGATATCCAGACGGATCGCCTGGCGCATCTCGTTGAGGGCCGATGCCAGCTGGTCCAGCTCATCGGGGCGGGGGGGGCTGCGTCGATCAAGTTGCAGCCCGTGTTCCAGCTCGCCGGCGCCGATGCGGCGGCTGTAATTGGCCATGGTCTCCAGATGGCGGGTGATCTGGCGCTGAAAGATCACCAGAATCATCACCATGATCAGCAGCACCAGCAGAGTCTGATTCAGCAGAATATTCAGGCCGGTCTGCCAGACTCGCTGGTAGAGCGCCTGCAGGTCGAAGGTCACCTGCAATCGGCCCAGTGGGCGCTGCTGCTGGCTGGCGGTGGTGTGGATCAGGTTGAAGTTCTGCTGACGGATATGGTGATCTTCCGCGGGTGGCTGACCGGCGGGCACCGCCGCCGAGCCTCTGGAGTCACTGTACTCCAGGGTCAGGAACATGACGTCCGGCAGGCTTTGTATGCCTTTCAGCTGCAGTTCGATCTGGGAGCGGTCCAGATCCCAGAGACTCTTCGCCAGACTGGCCAGATAGCTGCTGCGGATCAGTTCAGTCTGCTGGTCGACAGCACGCAGTTCACGTCGGTAATCCAGAGTCAGCTGCAGGGCGGTGGAGATCAGAATGAAAATAAAGCTGCAGGCGATGACATAGATCATCATCCGGTAACCCAGCGGATGATCCCGGGGATAGTGTGCCAGATTGCGTAATCGGCGAAAGGAAGGCTGGCTCATAACGATGCTTCCGGTTGTTCAGGATATGACAGGTTGTTGGGGCTGATCAGGGCGCATCGAGATACTGCTGGCTGTACTGCTCGGTCAACCGGCGCATGGTGCCATCCCGATGCATCTGGTTCAGGCGGCTGTTGATACGGGGCAGGTGTTGCTGAAGACCGCTGTCCCGACCTACCGCCAGATAGTAGTACTCGGTGGTGATGACCTGTTGCAACGGCATTATCCGTTCATGAAATCCCAGTTTTCGGCTCTGCAGACGGCCGCTGAGCTGGCCCAGTGGCATATAGTCGATGCGCCCCAGCGCCAGCTTTTCAAAATTCTGACGGCCGCGGGAAACGTATTCGATATTGCCGTTAAGATGGATAAAACGGTCAAAATCATCACCGAAACTGTCACCCAGCAGCAGCCCTACGGTTTTACCACGGAGATCTTCCAGCCGGCTGAAAGGCATTGGCCGCTGCCGGTTTACAAACAGGGTGACGTTGTCGGAGATGATGTGCTGATCACTGTAACTGAGATAGCGCTCGCGACTGGCGATGCGGTAGGCGGCGACGACAATATCGGCGTTGCCCTGTTCTACCTCCAGCAGACAGCGTTTCCAGTTGCTGCCGGCGTTCAGTCGGATGTTGTATCCCAGCTCCCGGAAAAGCTCCCGGGTGACCGCCGGTGCCAGGCCGACCAGCTGGCCATTACTGATCCAGGAAACCGGGGGGTAGAACGGGTGGCCGCAGGCTTTCAGCGTGCGGGCCTGGGCCGCGGAAGAAATCAGAGCGGGCAACAGTAACAGCGATAGCAACAGTTGCCGTAGTCGCCTCATGCCAGCTCCGCAGGCCTGGGGGTAAACAGATAGCCGGCGCCATGGACCGTCAGTATCAGCTGAGGGTTCGCCGGATCGTCACCGAGCTTACGCCGCAATCGACCCACCAGTACATCGACGGTGCGGTCGCTGGGTACCCATTCCCGGTTGCGTATCTGTTCCAGGATCTGCTCCCGGCTCATCACCTGGCCGGCATGATCCATCAGGCTGTTGAGCAGCCGGAATTCCCCTTCGGTCAGCTGAGTCGATTGCTGATTTTCATCGATCAGCTGGCGGCGGTCCAGATTCAGCTTCCAGCGCTCGAAAGTCTTAAAGCTGTGATCCAGTGCGTCGGTGGGGCGGGCATTGCTGCAATGGCGGACTCGCCGTACCAGGTTTTTGGTGCGGGCGAGAATCTCCCTGGGATTAAAGGGCTTGGTGACATACTCGTCGGCGCCGCATTCCAGCCCGATCAGCCGATCTACCTCGTCCTGACGGCCGGTGACCAGGATAATGCCCACTTCGGAGTGGATCCGCAGTTCCCGGGTCAGGGTCAGCCCGTCCTTTCCGGGCAGGCGGATATCCAGCAGGATAACGTCGATAGCCTCACCGCGCAGAATCGCTTCCGCCTGTTCGGCGGTTTCGGCACAGAATACCCGATAGCCTTCCTCCTCAAAATAGCTGCTCAGGCACTGACGAGTGAGCTGCTCATCGTCGACAACCAGGATCTTCGCGTCTGCGTGCATAACAGGGTGCACCTGCGTATAGAGTGGTGCGACGGGCGGTTCAGCCCGGCGCTGTCTGCGTTTCTTATAGTGCCTTTAAACCTAGCGCTACGGTCGCTTATGGGCAAGAGCTGTTTACATGGTGTTTACATATTATGACAACAATGCACGATTTCAGGATGTCGCCAGTTTATCGACCGTTCGCTACCGATAGCCGCTGGTTATCGCCGATAAACCTCTGAATCTCTGCAGATATGGCCCTGAAATTCGACCGTCGCATATACACAGTTGCCGGTGAGGGCTGTCGCAAATCCGATGCATACGGTCGCTGACAAACAGCTGTCGGCCCGATTCAGTCATTACTATGGAACCATGCTGAGATGCCCCTGAATAAACAGATCCCGCGCAGAGCGGGGCTTTCAGAGGCTTTGAAAGTTCTGCGGCAACGTTAATCGGCTGGTCGCAGGTGTTATCAATCTGACCGGGCAGTTCTGCGCAACCGGCAAGGAGAATAAAAACAATGTTCAGTAAGGGTGACAATATCCAGAATTACGACGAAGCACTCTGGACTGCGATGCAGCAGGAGGCGGATCGTCAGGAAGCACATATCGAACTGATCGCTTCTGAGAACTACACCAGCCCCCGGGTGATGGAAGCCCAGGGCTCCCAGCTCACCAACAAGTATGCCGAAGGTTACCCCGAAAAACGTTACTACGGCGGCTGTGAACACGTCGATGTGGTCGAACAGCTGGCCATCGATCGGGCCAAAGAACTGTTCGGCGCCGACTACGCCAACGTTCAGCCCCACTCCGGTTCCCAGGCCAACGCCGCCGTCTATATGGCGCTGGTGCAGCCCGGCGAGACCGTGCTGGGCATGAGTCTGGCCCACGGCGGTCACCTGACCCACGGCTCCCACGTCAACTTCTCCGGCAAGATCTACAACGCCGTCCAGTACGGCCTGACCGATGCCGGTGAGATCGATTACGCCCAGGTGGAAGCACTGGCTAAAGAACACCAGCCGAAGATGATCGTCGCCGGTTTCTCCGCCTACTCCCGGGTGGTGGACTGGGCCCGCTTCCGCGAGATCGCCGATGCCGTCGGCGCTTACCTGTTCGTCGACATGGCCCACGTCGCCGGGCTGGTGGCCGCCGGCCTGTATCCCAATCCGATGCCGTACGCCGACGTGGTGACCACCACCACCCACAAGACCCTGCGCGGTCCCCGTGGCGGCCTGATTCTGGCCCGTGCCAACGCCGAGCTGGAGAAGAAGCTCAACTCCGCGGTCTTCCCCGGTGGCCAGGGCGGCCCGCTGATGCATGTGATCGCCGCCAAGGCCGTGGCCTTCAAAGAAGCGCTGGATCCGGCCTTCAAAGAGTACCAGGCCCAGGTGGTGAAGAACGCCGACGCCATGGCGAAGGTCTTTATCGAGCGGGGCTACGACGTGGTCTCCGGCGGCACCGACAACCACCTGTTCCTGCTCAGCCTGATCAAGCAGGGGCTGACCGGTAAGGACGCCGATGCGGCGCTGGGGCGTGCCTCCATCACCGTCAACAAGAACGCGGTTCCCAACGATCCGCAGTCGCCCTTCGTCACCTCCGGGCTGCGGATCGGCTCGCCGGTGATCACCACCCGCGGCCTGAAAGAAGAACAGTGCGCCGAACTGACCGGCTGGATCGCCGATATCCTCGATGCGATGCAGGCGGGCGATGCCGAAGCCGCCATTGCCGAGGTGAAGGAGAAGGTGCACGGACTCTGCGCCGATTATCCGGTTTATCGATAAACCCGATTCACAGGTCTGTACGGGCGGCGCCACCGGCACCGCCCGGTAACACGAGGTTATCGATATGGCTATTAGCATCTTTGACATGCTGAAGATCGGCATCGGTCCGTCCAGCTCGCACACCGTCGGGCCGATGAAGGCGGCGCAGCTGTTCGCCACCGCCCTGCAGGACGACGGACTGCTGTCACGGGTCAGTCGTGTGCAGTCACAGCTGTTCGGCTCGCTGGGGGCCACCGGCAGGGGCCACGGTTCCGGTCCCGCGGTTTTACTGGGACTGGAAGGACATCTGCCGGAGCAGATCGATCCGGCCATCGTGGTGCCGCGTTCCGAGGCGATCTGCGGGCAGTCCCAACTGCGGCTGCTGGACGAGCATCCCATTGCCTTTAACGAGGCGGAGGATCTGATCTACCACCGCACCGAATCGCTGCCGTTTCATGCCAACGGCATGAGTTTCACCGCCTGGGATAATGAGGGCAACGAACTCAGCCATCGGGTCTATTACTCGGTGGGGGGCGGTTTTGTGGTGGACGAGGAAGCGGCGGGGGCCGATCGTATCGTCGAGGACTGTACGAAGTTACCGTACCCCTTTAAGACCGGGGAACAACTGCTGCAGATGTGCAGAGACAGCGGCCTCTCCATCGCCGAAATCATGCTGGCCAACGAACAGGTCTGGCGCAGTGAAGCGGAGGTCCGCGAGGGCATTCTGCAGATCTGGCAGGTGATGAAGGAGTGCGTGCAGAACGGTATTCACAACGAAGGCGTGCTGCCGGGCGGGCTGAAGGTGAAACGTCGGGCCGCCTCCCTGCACCGGGAGCTGAAGAACCGCACCCGCATGGACATGATCACGCCGTCGCTGGGGGCCATGGACTGGGTCAACCTGTATGCGCTGGCGGTCAACGAAGAGAACGCCGCCGGCGGGCGGATGGTGACTGCCCCCACCAACGGGGCGGCGGGCATCATCCCGGCGGTGCTGCACTACTACGACAACTTCTGCCCCAACTCCGACGAGGAGGGGGTGATCCGCTTCCTGCTGACGGCGGCGGCGATCGGCATCCTGTTCAAGGAGAACGCCTCGATCTCCGGGGCCGAAGTGGGCTGTCAGGGCGAGGTGGGCTCGGCCTGTGCGATGGCGGCGGCCGGACTGGCGGAAGCCACCGGCGGCACTCCGGAACAGGTGGAGAACGCCGCGGAGATCGGTATGGAGCACAACCTGGGCCTGACCTGCGATCCGATCGGCGGGCTGGTGCAGGTGCCCTGTATCGAGCGCAACGCGATGGCGGCGCTGAAGGCGATCAACGCCGCGGCTCTGGCGCTGCGGGGCGACGGCGAGCACTTCGTATCGCTGGACAAGGTGATCCGCACCATGCGCGACACCGGTCTGGACATGCTTGAAAAATATAAAGAAACCTCTCGCGGAGGGCTGGCCGTCAACGTCATCGAGTGTTGATTGCCGGGTTTCGCGAAACCACTTTCCGGGCTGGACGGGCCGGAACTACTGAGGGTAGCAAAATGTATAAATACTCGGGTTTTGGGCTGGTTAAACATGCCCTCAGCTATCACGAGAACTGGCAGCGGGTGTGGCGTAATCCGAAGCCGAAGAAGAAGTACGACGTGGTGATCGTCGGTGGCGGTGGCCACGGTCTGGCCACCGCGTACTATCTGGCTAAGGTGCATAACGTCACCAACGTAGCGGTGATCGAGAAGGGTTACCTGGGTGGCGGTAACACCGCCCGTAACACTACCATCGTCCGCTCCAATTACCTGTGGGACGAGGCGGCGCACCTCTACGAGCACGCCATGAAGCTGTGGGAAGGGCTGTCGCAGGATCTCAACTACAACGTCATGTTCTCTCAGCGTGGAGTACTCAATCTCGGTCACACCCTGCAGGATATGCGGGACATCGAGCGCCGGGTCAACGCCAACCGCCTTAACGGCATCGATGGCGAAGTGCTGGACACCAAAGGGGTGCAGGAGATCGTGCCGATCATGGACTGCTCCGCCAACACCCGTTATCCGGTTCTGGGCGCCTCCTGGCAGCCGCGCGCCGGTGTTGCCCGTCACGATGCCGTGGCCTGGGGCTTCGCCCGCGCCGCCGATCAGCTGGGCGTGGATCTGATCCAGCAGTGTGAAGTGATCGACATTCTCACCGAAGATGGCGCCGCCATCGGCGTCGAGACTAAGCAGCACGGCACCATCAAAGGCGACCGGATCGGCTGCGTGGTGGCCGGTAACTCCGGGGTGCTGGCGAAGATGGCCGGCTTCGAGCTGCCACTGGAATCTCACCCGCTGCAGGCACTGGTGTCAGAGCCGATCAAACCGATCCTCGATACCGTGGTGATGTCCAACCACGTGCACGGTTACGTGTCCCAGTCCGACAAAGGGGATCTGGTGATCGGCGCCGGTATCGACGGCTACAATGGCTACGGCCAGCGCGGTTCCTATCCCACCATCGAGCACACCATCCAGGCGATCGTCGAGCTGTTCCCGATTTTCAGTCGGGTACGGATGAACCGCCAGTGGGGCGGCATCGTCGACACCTGTCCGGATGCCTGTCCGATCATTTCCGACACCCCGGTAGAGAACCTGTTCTTCAACTGTGGCTGGGGTACCGGCGGCTTTAAGGCCACTCCGGGATCGGGTCATGTCTTCGCCGCAACCCTGGCGAAAGGTGAGGCTCACGAACTGGCTAAACCGTTCTCCATGTTCCGTTTCCATGACGGAGCGCTGATTGACGAACACGGCGCCGCCGGCGTCGCCCACTGATTAAGGGGAGTAATCACCATGTTCTATATCTACTGTCCTTACTGTGAGGAGCACCGCGAGGAAGAGGAGTTCCACGCCGCCGGTCAGGCCCATATCGCCCGTCCCGAAGATCCCGACAACTGCACCGACAAGGAGTGGGGCGAATACCTCTACTTCCGCAAGAACCCCCGTGGTCTGCACCACGAGATGTGGGTTCACGCCGCCGGTTGTCGTAAGTTCTTCAACATGACGCGGGACACCGGCACCTATGAGATCAAAGAAGTCTACAAGATGGGCGAGCAGCCTCAGGTGACTGCCGACCAGACTACAGCAGCGGGGCGTTCAGCATGACACAGAAAAATCGTCTCTCCACCGGCGGTCGCATCGATCGCAGCAAGTCGCTGAGCTTCAGCTACAACGGCAAGTCTTATCAGGGCTTCCAGGGTGACACCGTCGCCTCGGCGCTGCTGGCCAACGGTGTCGATATCGTCGGTCGCAGTTTCAAATACAGCCGTCCCCGGGGCATTATCGGCGCCGGCGCCGAAGAGCCCAATGCGGTGCTGCAGCTGGGGGCCACCGAGGCGACCCAGGTGCCCAACGTTCGCGCCACCCAGCAGGAGCTGTTCGGCGGGCTGGTGAGCCAGGCCTGTAACGGCTGGCCCAATGCCGATTTCGACATGATGAGCCTGCTGGGCAAGGCCGGCGGTAAGTTCATGCCGCCGGGCTTTTACTACAAGACCTTTATGTATCCGCAGTCGATGTGGGATACCTACGAGAAGTACATCCGCAAGGCTGCCGGTATCGGCCGCTCGCCCCGCGAGAACGATCCCGACACCTATGACCACGTCAATCAGCACGCCGATGTGGTGATCGTCGGTGCCGGCCCTGCCGGTCTGGCGGCGGCACTGGTTGCGGCTCGCAGCGGCGCCCGGGTTATCCTCGCCGACGAGCAGTCCGAGATGGGCGGTAATCTGCTGCACAGCCGTGAGCAGATCGATGGTCGTCCCGCTGCCGACTGGGTGGCCGATGTAGTGGCCGAGCTGGAGGCCTGCGCCGAAGTGACGCTGCTGCCCCGTTCCACCGTCAACGGCTATCATGACCACAACTTCCTGACTATCCATCAGCGCTGCACCGATCATATTGCCGATCGTGCGCCGGATGGCCAGGTGCGTCAGCGCATGCACCGGGTAAGGGCGAAGTGGGTGGTGCTGGCCACCGGTGCTCATGAGCGGCCGCTGGTGTATGCCAACAACGACGTTCCGGGCTGTATGCTGGCCTCGGCGGTATCGACGTATATCAACCGCTATGGCGTCGTACCCGGTAACCGACTGGTGCTGATGACCACCAACGATCATGCCTATCAGGCTGCCTTCGACTGGGCCGACAGCGGCCGTGAAGTGGTCGCTATTGTTGATGCTCGTGCTAATCCTCAGGGAGAAGTCGTCGAAGCCGCCCGCAGCCGCGGCCTGACCCTGATCACCGGCAGCGCCGTGATCGACGTTCAGGGCAGCAAGCGGGTCTCCGGTGTCTCTGTGGCCGGTATCGATGCGGCCGGCGAAAAGATCACTGGTTCCGTGCAGACTCTGAGCTGCGATACCGTCGCCACTTCCGGCGGCTGGAGTCCGGCTGTGCACCTGTCCTGCCACACCGGCAGCCGTCCGGTCTGGCGTGATGACGTGATCGGCTTCGTCCCCGGCGAGACTAAACAACGTCAGCTGACCGCCGGTGCCATCAATGGCGCCTTCTCACTGAAGGCCTGTCTGGAAGAGGGCCTGAAGGCCGGTCATCAGGCTGCCGTCAACGCCGGCTTCGACAATGCTGAAACCGTCGCTCTGCCGAAGCTGACCGAAGTGAAGGAAGGGGAGGCCATGGCGCTGTTCCACGTGCCTCATACCAAACCCACCAGCCGGGCACCGAAGCAGTTTGTCGATTATCAGACCGACGTCACCGCCGCCGGTATCGAACTGGCCACCCGCGAAGGTTTCGAGTCGATCGAACACGTTAAGCGCTATACCGCCATGGGCTTCGGTACCGACCAGGGCAAGCTGGGCAATATCAACGGTATGGCGATCGCCGCCCGATCGATGAACAAGAGCATTCCGGAAACCGGTACCACCATCTTCCGGCCCAATTACACGCCGATCACTTTCGGCGCTATTGCCGGCCGTCACTGTGGTGAACTGTTCGATCCGAAGCGCTACAGCTCGATGCACAGCTGGCATCTGAACAATGGCGCGAAGTTCGAGGATGTCGGCCAGTGGAAGCGCCCCTGGTACTTCCCCAAAGCCGGTGAGTCGATGCAGGACGCGCTGAACCGTGAGTGTAAGGCGACCCGCGAAAGCGTCGGAATCCTCGATGCCTCCACCCTCGGCAAGATCGATATCCAGGGTAAGGATGCGCGGGAATTCCTCGGTCGTGTCTACACCAACGCCTGGGCCAAACTGGCGGTGGGTAAGTGTCGCTACGGTCTGATGTGCGGTGAAGATGGCATGGTATTCGACGACGGGGTCACCTCCTGTCTGGCCGAGAACCACTTCGTCATGACCACCACCACCGGTGGCGCGGCACGGGTACTGGAGTGGCTGGAGCTCTATCACCAGACCGAATGGCCGGAGCTTGAGGTGTACTTCAACACCGTCACCGACCAGTGGTCCACCATGACCATCTCCGGGCCCAACTCCCGTAAACTGCTGGCCGAGCTCTGCGACGATATCGATCTCGATCGCGACAGCTTCAAGTTTATGGACTGGCGTGAAGGCACCGTGGCCGGGGTCCCGGCACGGGTGTTCCGGATCTCCTTTACCGGTGAACTGTCCTACGAGATCAACGTTCAGGCCAACTATGGTCTACAGATCTGGGAGAAGCTGTTCGAGCACGGGGCGAAGTACAACCTGACGCCGTACGGCACCGAGACGATGCACGTGCTGCGGGCCGAGAAGGGCTTTATCATCGCCGGTCAGGACACCGACGGCTCGGTACATCCGTTCGATCTGGGCATGGGCTGGGCGGTCAGCAACAAGAAGCCGTTCAGCTACATCGGTAAGCGTGGTATGAACCGTGAGGACTGCCTGCGGCCCAACCGTAAGCAGCTGGTGGGTCTGAAAACCAGAGACCCGAAAAAGGTGATTCCGGAAGGTTCTCAGGCGGTGGCCGATCCGAACCAGCCGATCCCGATGACCATGCTGGGTCATGTCACCTCCAGCTACTACAGTGCCGTGCTGGGCCACAGTATCGCCATGGGTATGGTGCGCGGTGGTCTCGATAAGATGGGTGAATCCGTCTACTACCCACAGCCCGATGGCTCTGTCATCGAGGCGGAAATCTGCAGCCCGATCTTCCTGGATCCGAAAGGGGAGCGCCAAAATGTCTGAAGTCGCAACCGCGGAAAAGAATCCGCAATCTCAAATTCCGGCTAACGAGCAGCAGCCGGTCGCTAAGGTCGCGGTCATGGATCTGCTGCCCGGCGAAGGTTCCGAAACCAGCCCCCGTGCCGACAGCCCGCTGGCTCACGCCGATCTGGGGACTCTGGCCAGTCGCGGTCCCAGCGAGGGCGGTGTCTGTCTGCAGGAGCTGAAGCTGCTGGGGCATCTGGTACTGCGTGGTGATATCAATAATGCCGCCTTTGCCGCAGGAGCGGAGAAAGCGCTGGGCACGGCGCTTCCCGGACCGCTGCAGAGCGCAGAAAACGGAGAGCTGTCGGTACGCTGGATCTCCCCCGATGAGTGGCTGATCGTGGTGCCGGGCAAGCAGGCCTTTGCGATGGAACGTGAGCTGCGTGAGGCGCTGGATGGTCACTATGCGGTGGTCAACGTCTCCGGTGGTCAGACGGTCCTCAGTCTCAGTGGTCCGAAGGCCCGTGAGGTGCTGATGAAGTCGACCCCCTACGATGTCCATGACCGCAATTTCCCGGTGGGTAAGGTGGTGACCTCGGTGTTTGCCAAGACCCAGGCGGTGATCCGTCGTACCGGTGAAGAGAGCTGGGAGCTGGTGGTGCGTCGCAGTTTCGCCGACTACATCTGGCTCTGGCTGCAGGATTCCTGCAGCGAATTCGGGCTGGTGATCAGGGACTGAGCCAGCTGAAGACAGGCCCGGCCTCCGTGGCCGGGCCTGCTGATACGGTTCTTCCGGGCCAGCGCCGGAGCTGCTGACAGGGGCGTCAGCGTTCACTCCGGCAGTGTTAACAGACCATACGATGTCGCTCTGCAAACTTTCTGTTCAGAGCATCTATAGTACTTTTTATTAACGGTACATTTTGTCGGTGCTTCTATCAGCCTCAGCCGACATCAGCCCCTTCTGTAGAGATGATCCTATGAAAAAAGAACAAGAACTCTGGACTCTGGCGGCAAACTGCCCCAGCCGTCTGGGCTCACTGGACGTTGTCACCCGCTTTCTGGCGGAAACCAATAACTACGTCGACGAGATTCACTCTTTTGATGACCGTGCTACGGAACATTTCTGCGTGCGGATTCAGTTCCGACCGCAGAACGAGCAGTTCGACGATGCGCAGTTCCGGGAGCAGTTTGCTGAACGGGTAAGCAGCTTCAATATCGAATGGGAACTGGTCGAACCGGGCCACAAGACCCGGGTGGCGATCATGGTGTCGAAGTACGATCACTGTCTCAACGACCTGCTCTACCGCTACCGTACCGGTCAGCTGGCGATCGAGATTCCGGTGATTATCTCCAACCATCCGGATCTGCAGCAGCTGGCCGAGTGGCATGGCATTCCCTATTACCATCTGCCGATCACCCCGGATACCAAGCCGCAACAGGAAGCCGAGGTCTGGAAGCTGGTTGAAGATTATGACTGTGAGCTGGTAGTACTCGCCCGCTATATGCAGGTGCTCTCGGCCGATCTAAGCGAGAAGCTCAGCGGTAAGGCGATCAATATTCATCACTCGCTGCTACCCGGCTTTAAGGGCGCGCGCCCTTACCACCAGGCCTGGGAGAAAGGGGTGAAACTGGTCGGCGCCACGGCGCATTACGTCAATAACGATCTCGATGAAGGGCCGATCATTACCCAGGGGATCCAGCCGGTCGACCACAGCCACTATCCGGAAGATCTGGTGGCCAAAGGTCAGGACGTCGAAAGCCAGACCCTGGCGAAGGCCATTCGCTACCACATAGAGAAGCGGGTGTTTCTGTTCGGTAACCGTACCGTGGTGTTCGCCGACTGAGGATCGCAGACAGCAATTACCGGAATCACAAAAATAACAATCAGTCTGGAGCTGACATGATTAAGAAGTTCATCGTTGTTGCAGCCACGCTGTCGCTGCTGTTGTCCCCGGGGCTGCGAGCCCAGTCTCTGGATCTCGTCTGCAGTGAGTGGGAGCCTTACGTTGGCAAAAATCTTGACAATATGGGGCCTCTGGCGGAGCTGGTGACTCAGGCATTCGAGAAAAGCGGTTTTCAGGGAACGGTGACCACCCATGCCTGGGCCGATGCTATGGCCGGTGTTAAGGATGGCAGGCACGACGCCGCGGTCTGCGCCTGGTTCAGTAAGGAGCGCAACAAGGAGTATCGCTTCAGCACTCCGATCATCCTCAACCGACTGTCGTTTCTGAAACGCAGAAGTGATGTCATCTCCTGGGACCGGGTAGAGGATCTGAAATCCTACAGCTTCGCCAAACTGAAGGGCGGCGTGATCTCGAAGAAATTCGATAACGCCGGCTACCTGCAGGTCGAAGAGATGGAGCAGCAGATCGATGCCATTCGCCTGCTGATCGATGGCCGGGTGGATATGGTGCCCGGTGATGAAGGTGAAGCGAAGGCGCTGATTCAGCGCTATGCGCCGGAAGCGGCAGAGACGCTGGATTTTGTCGACCGGTCGGTGTCTACCAATTCGGTCCATGTCATAGTGTCCCGGGAACGGGCTGACGGGAAGGCGCTGATCTCAGCCTTCAACAAGGGGCTGGAAACGATGCGAGCGGATGGCTCCTACGAGGCGCTGCTGGCGAAGTACGGCATGGAGCGGCTGGCGGTCAAATAACAGGTCTGTACCGTCAACGCGCCGGAAAGGAGAGCCCAGGCTCTCCTTTTTTTATTTGAAGGGGAGAGAGATCGGAGTATTCTGAGGCCCGCGACGAGTGGTGTCGCATTCTGTGTCTGGCCAGGGGGTTGCTGTTATGAAGCGCATCCATGTGGAGCCGGCCTGGTCTTTTCGCGATGAGGCCGGCCATCGCCTCGATCCGCAGCTGTTTCTGCTGCTGAACGGAATTCATGACAAGGGCAAGCTGACCGCGGCAGCAAAGCAGGCGGGCATCTCCTATCGTCACAGCTGGAATCTGCTCAATCAGTGGGCGGCGTTTTTCGGCTGCGAGCTGGTGGAATTGCAGAAAGGACGGGGTGCCAGGCTGACCTCGCTGGGAGAAAAGCTGTTGTGGGCCGAACAGCGGGTAGTGGCTCGACTGGAGCCGCAGCTGAAAAGTCTGGCCTCGGAGCTGAACGTGGAGATTCAGCGCAGTCTCGCCGGCGTCAGTCCGCTGCTGCGGATGCATGCCAGCTATGGATATGCGGTGGAGCTGCTGCCGGATTATGCCGACGGCTATCAGCTGGATCTGCAGTTCCGCAGTGCCGAGGAAGCGCTGGCGTCTCTGAACCGGGGCAGCTGTGATGTGGCCGGATTTCACGTCCCGATCGATATTCTCAGCGAATCGCTGATCGACACCTACCGACAGTACCTGAAGCCGCGGGTGCACCGCATCATCCGTTTTATCACCCGCTGCCAGGGGATTATGATCCGGCCGGATAATCCTCGTGAAATCAAAGAACTGAAGGACCTTGTCCGGGACGATGTCCGCTTTATCAATCGTCAGAAAGATTCCGGCACCCGGGCGCTGCTGGATGAGCTGCTGCGGCGGGCCGGTCTTAACAGTGCCCGGATCAACGGTTTTGAGGACGAGGAGTACACCCACTCCGCCATTGCCGCCTACGTCGCCTCAGGCATGGCCGATGCAGGTTTTGGGGTGGAAGCCGCGGCCCGGCGCTTCGGACTGGCGTTTATCCCGGTCACCACCGAGCACTACCTGATGGTCTGCCATAAGCGCACTCTCAAGCAGGCGGCGACCCGGCAGCTGATCGCATCGGTCCGTGCCGAGAGTTTTCAGCAGGCGGTGGAACAGCTGCCGGGCTACTCCCCCAGCTACTGTGGTGAGGTGGTCGGTATCGAAGAAATCTTCCCCTGGTTCAGCGGTCAGAAGAACGATGACGACAGCGGGTCAGGCGGCTAGCCATCCCGCGATCCCCTTTACCAGCACCACCAGTGCCGACACCGTCGAGACGATCAGCAATGCCGGTTTTGCCGAACCGGCGCTGATATAGCCATCGAAACGCTGTGCCAGCAGCCAGCCGATGATCAGCCCCGGCAGCATCTTCAGGCTCAGCTGCAGACTGTGGGCATCGATACTGCCCTGCTGGACCAGCATCAGAATCGAGATGGGGGTGCCGATCAGAAAGAAGGCGGCGATCTCATTACGGGCCACTATGCGCCTGGATTCCTGGTAGACCAGCGCGATGGGGGGGCCGCCGACCGAGGTGGCGGTGCCGATCAGCCCCGAGAAAAATCCCCCCACCGCCAGAGTGACCGGGGTGGTGGTGACTTTATAGCTACGCCAGGTAACCAGTACCGCCAGCAACAGAGAACTTCCGAACAGCAGACTCAGGGCCCAGCCGGGGATCGATACCAGCAACAGTGCCCCCAGCCAGGAACCGGGCAGACGAGCAATAATTGCCGGCAGAATACGGCGCCAGGAGAGCTGATTGCGCTGGCTGATGACCACTATCAGTGACAACAGAAAACCGAGGATTATCACCGGTCCGGGCACGTAGCCGGGGTTAAGCAGATAAAGCAGTGGTGCCGACAGCAGTCCGAAACCGATACCGATCCAGGTCTGCAGGGCAATACCGCAGGTGACGATAACCAGAGCCAGCAGCTCGTAGCCGGTGTACATCATAGTGAATCCGCAAAAAAAGCGGTCAATCTATCGAGCCCGGGAACATTTGTCACTTTATAAAGACAGACCTGTACCGGTCATCGGAAATTACCGGAAAATTCTGACACTTAATTCCAGGCCGGCGGTCCTCCGGCCCTTGAACCAATAGGCTACAATGCTGACCTGAGGGAACGGACTGCCCGGACCGCTCCGGTCTGCTGAGACCGACCCCGAACTGGAATATCGGAAGCTGCTATGAAACTGATTCGTCTGCTTGTCGTTCTGTCTGTTATCTCATTGACTCCGGCCACGGTCTCCGCCGCGCTGCCGGCGGCCGATGCTCAGGGCAATATGCTGCCCAGCCTGGCCCCGCTGATCGAGCGGGTGGCACCTGCGGTAGTCAATATCAACACCTTTAAAAAGTCGTCGAGCGGAGGTCGGCCGCTACCGCGCTCCAACAGCGCCGGTTCCGGGGTCATCGTCGATGCGGCTCAGGGGCTGATTCTCAGCAACCACCACGTGGTGGCGAAAGCCGATGAGGTCAGGATCTCACTGACCGACGGTCGGGCCTTTAAAGCGGAGCTGATTGGCAGCGATCCCGGCGCCGATCTGGCGCTGCTGAAGATCGAGGCTGACAACCTGACCGCGCTGACGCTGGAGGATTCCGATAAGCTACGGGTCGGCGACTTTGTGGTGGCCATCGGTAACCCCTTCGGTATCGGTCAGACCGTGACCAGCGGTATCGTCAGCGCCCTGGGGCGTACCGGCCTTGGCATCGAAAGCTACGAGAACTTTATTCAGACCGACGCTTCGATCAATCCCGGCAATTCCGGTGGCGCGCTGATCAACCTGAAGGGCGAGCTGGTCGGGATCAACACGGCGATCATCGCCCCCAAGGGCAGCAGCGTCGGGATCGGCTTTGCGATTCCCAGCAACATGGCGCGGGCGATCAGCTCTCATCTGGCCCGCAATGGTGAAGTCACCCGCGGTACTCTCGGGGTTTCGATTCAGGATCTCAGCGATCCGCTGCGCCGGGCCTTCGGTGTCAGTGACGATACCCGGGGCGTGGTGGTGACGCGGGTGGGGCCGGGATCGGCCGCGGAAAAGGCGGGCATGCTGACCGGCGATATCATTACCGGGATCAATGACCAGCCGGTGGCCAGTGTGACCGAACTCAGATCCCGACTGGGGGTGCTGACCCTCAGCAAAGAGCTGCAGGTCAGTTTCCTGCGTAAGGGCGAGGCCTACAGCGTGGCGGCTGAAATTCACAGCGAGCAGAAATCTGCGGTAGAGGTTACTACCCAGGGGTTGCAGTTCGCCGGCGCGGTGCTGACGGATAACGCCGGTAATCCGGGGGTCAGGGTACACAGTGTGGTCGCTGACGGGCCGCTGGCGAGCGCCGGGCTGAAGAAAAGCGACGTGATTCTGAGCCTGAATCAGCAGCAGGTCGACACCCTGCAGGCGTTCGCGCAGGCGATCAGCCAGGACAGCAATCTGCTGCTGGTGCTGCGAGGTTCCGGCACCCTCTATCTGGTGCTGGAACCCCAGGCGGCGGCCGAGTGAAGGTTCTGAGGCGAAAAATCGGCCTTTCTGGCAACTGAGCCTCAACTTCCCGGAAAGAGTACTTCAAAATTTGATCCGCTGAGGCTAATTTACTGAGAGGCAGTGCCAGTGAACTGCCTCTCAGTAACGCAGACGGACAGATGACTCATGACCCGTTTTTTCACCGACGAGAAAATCACCCTTAACAGCCTGGAAGATATTACCCGACGACCGGCCTATGCCGAGTCCGTCCCTCCCCGTCGATCGTTGTTCCGGCAGGTGCTGGCGACCTACTCCTTTCCCCGAAAGATTGCGGCCTGTGCCGTCAGCGACTGTTACCAGAACCATAAGAAGGGCTTTCTGGTTCGAACCTCTGAAGGTGGTGAATGCAGTATCTGTGACAGCTGTGCCCGACGCTTTCTGGACCCTGAGGCCCTGAAACCGCCGCGAGCGGCCCGCCGAAGCTCTGCCGGAGCGACCGGCAGCGCTGGTCGTTCAGCGGGGCGGGGGCCCGCAGCGGCACCGACCACCCGGCAGATCGACGCTGAAACTTTCAGCGCTGAGAGCGGGACCATCAGAGAGCGGGTTAAAGCCCTGCAGCAGGCAGAGCAGGGGGCTAACTGGCTGTTTCGGATGAGCAGCCAGTTTCACAAGCAGTGCCCGGCGGAACTGAAGAGCGCTCTCGACGACCTGCGACAGCATGGCGAGGAGGGGGCCACCTTTGCGTCGCTGATCGACAGCAATGCCAGTGACGGGCAGCTGCAGGATATCGAGCAACTTCAGGGGCTGGAGGTCCTGACCGGCGATATCCGGAATCTGCTGATGGAGCGGATTCTGAAACCGCTGACAAAACTGGATCAGAAAGCCGGTTCGGCAGCGGCGGGCCAGGGGGTTCGGGTACCGGTGCAGTGGGCCGATGAGGTGGAGGCCTGTTTTATCCAGGCGGAACAGCTGATTGAAGCGGGACGGTTGTTTTTCAGTCCGGACAATATCGCCCGCCTCAGGAGCATCCCGTTGCCGGATCCGGCGGCTCAGGCCGTGCGCGCACTCTGTCAGCAACTGATAACGGCAGAGCCTCAGCGATAAAAGCGATCGGGATCGATCTCGTCCCCGGTAGTGGCCGGCTCTGTGTCTGCAGCGGAGCCGGGCAGAATGCCTTCCTGCTGCTGCCACTTTCTCAGATCTTCGAAATAAGCATCCCAGACGCAGGGGCAGCAACTACCGCCCCCGCAGCATTCACCGGGTCCGGGTTTGACGGGGCGGGGCAGTTTTTCAGGTATCGGCTCAGACATCGATGGTTCCGGATCGTTGGGGCAGGATGCAGTTATCATCAGCGATTTTAACGCAAAGCCGGGTGGCAGTTGAAGGAAGCCTGTCCGCTCAGACTTCGGTGACCGTAAACAGTTCGCTGTCCTGCTCTCGTCCCTTCAGTCGGACAATACCGCGGGATTCGGCCCTGTAGCCCTCCGGAAGCTCGACGTGCCGGAGTAGCTCGGCAGAAATCAGCAGCGGGCAGTCCAGTTCCTTACACTGCTGTTCGATCCGGGCAGCGGTATTGACGGTGTCGCCAAAGTAGGAGATCTCCTGTTTTTTATCGCCGCATTCACTGACAACCACCGGACCGCCATGGAGGCCGGCTCGAAAACCGGGCACGGTGCCGAAACGGCTTCGATACTGGTCGCTGCGGTCGGCGATACAGGCCCGGATGGCAAAATAGCACTGCACGGCTCGCTGGTTCTGCAGCGCCGTGCCCAGCGGCCAGGTAATGACAACCTGGTCGCCGACATAGCGATGGATTTCACCGCCATACTCGATGATTGGCTCGGTGATATCGAAGAAGAAGCGGGTGATCATGGTCTGAACACCGATATCTCCCAGCTGACGGGTCAGGGCGGTGGAGTTGGCCAGGTCCAGAAACATAAACAGCGTTTGCTCCCGAACCGGGCGGTGATACCTGCCGAGGATAAAGTTGATCAGCACCCGGGCACCGATAATGCGAACGATCTGGGTGATGGTCAGCAGCAGTGTCGCCACCAGAAAGACGATCAGCACCACCTGCAGAAACGCGGGATCGATCAGGAAGTTGAAACTGATCTGCCCATGGACAATCAGTTGCCCCAGCAGCGAGGACAGGATCACCACCGCGATAAGAACGCCTGCTTTGACTGCTATGGCGGTGAGAAAGTACATGCGGCGGATGGGAGCGCCGAAGCGACTTCGCAGAAAGAACAGCTCAAAACCCAGGTAGAGCATGCTGCCCAGCAACCAGTTAACGCCGGTCAGCAGCATATTCGATGACGGGTCCGGGCCGGCCGGATCGTAAACCAGCCAGCCGTTGATCAGTCCGGCGAGAACCGACAGTGTAACCAGCAGGGCGTACAGGCGCAGGCGATAGCGGGTCAGCCGGCTCATCGGTAAGGTCTCCCGATTGTCCGCGGATAAGGGAATGCAGAAATCAGCAGGAATGGCCGGGACATGGTTCCCTCCGGTCGCTCAGGAGGAATAATAATACCTGTCCGGCCGTGCCGTTGTCGGGACATCGCAGCCATTTCCATAAAATTCTCCGGTTGATGAATTCTTTTCCTCTTGTTTCTGCAACCATGGAATATGCTTATTTACACACCTTTTGTATCTGGTGGAAGGTGGAGGAGGTTAGCGATGATCCAGAGAATTTACGACAGTGATGACGGTACCCTGGGCTTTGTTGCCAGCGGTAAGCTGACCGACTTCGAATATCAGACCGTCTTTATCCCTCAGGTCGAGGATGCCATTGAGAAATCAGGCAAGATTAACCTGCTCTGGAAGATGGAGAACTTCGAAGGCTGGGAAATGCATGCCGCCTGGGATGAGCTGGTGCTGGCACTGAAAACCCGTGACGCGATCGAAAGAATTGCACTGGTCGGTGATCAGCCCTGGCAGGAGAAACTGACCCGTTACCTCAAGCCCTTAACCCACGCTGAGGTTCAGTTCTGGGATTCTGAACGGATCGATGATGCGAAGGAATGGGTAAAACACTGATCCTTTACCGGAAGGGGCATTCGCCCCTTCTTTTTTTGATATCGGTCATATTCCGGCCCGGTCAGCCTGCCGATTGATTCTGAATCCGCTATTGTTATGCTGTTTGTTGTTATCGTCGGCTAACCTGTCGGTATCTGCTACCTGAGGCCGGCATCATCCGTCAGAACGCCCGAAACCTCTCTCTCCTTAATAACCGGACAACGCCATGAACGCGAGAAAAAGCAGTAAGGACGTTGGGCCTGAGTCGACCAGTTCTCCTGGCGAAGAAGGGGTTGAGTCTGTCGCCGTCGAGACGATGGATTTTACCGATGTGATACGTACCCTGCCGGATCTGTTCTATCGCACCGATGAGCAGGGCCGTATCAGTGCCGCATCCGACTATGCCGAGGAGTTGCTGGGTTATCCGGTGGCACAGCTGCTGGGCACGCCACTGGCTGATCTGTACATCGATCCTGAACAGTACCGGGACTTCCACCAGAGACTGAGGGCGCAGAAAGGAACCCATATTCGGGGTGAAGCTGCGTTGCGGCACCGGGATGGTCATGAGGTGCTGGTAGCGATTCATGCCCGGTTGCGGACAGGTAAAGAAGGACGTGTTTTTGGTACCGACGGCATTGCCCGTGATATCACCGAGCGATACCTGTTTCAACAGCGGCTCGCGGAGAGTGAGGATCGCTTCAGACGGTTATCCGATGTCGGCACCGAAGCCATTTTTATTCATCATCAGGGACAGATTCTGGACTGCAATCTGGCTGCCCAGAAAATGTTCGGTTACAGCTACCAGCAGTTTACCCGGATGTTCGCCTGGGAGGTGATCGATCCCCGACATGTGGAGCTGGCGAAGGCAAAAGTCAGGGACCACTATGAGAAGCCCTATGAGGTGAATGGACTGCGCCAGGACGGCTCCACCTTCCCGATGGAGATCTACTCCAAGCACAGTCAGATGGGAGAGATGTCGGTACGGGTCACCTCCATCCGCGATCTGACCGAAAGCAAACGGGCCGAGCAGAGCCTGCGCAAACTCTCCCAGGCCGTCGAACAGAGCCCCTCGGCAATCGTCATTACCGATACCGCTGGCCTGATCGAGTATATCAATCCAGCGATGGAAGTGATGAGCGGGTGCAGCGCCACGAAGATGAGAGGCCGGCAGCTGACCGATTTTCAGGGGGAGCAGGCCCGGGACGAATTCGGCCGGATGATGACGGCGCTGGCCGACGACCGGGAGTGGCGGGGCGAGGTTCTCAACCGGCGCCCGGATGGCCGCAGTTACTGGCAGCAGCTCAGTGCTTCGGTGGTGACCACCGCGGACGGCGGTGCCAGCCATTATCTGGTGATCTGCAACGATATTAGCCTGCGTAAGGAGCAGGAACAGCGCATCCTTTATCAGGCCAGTTTCGACAGCCTGACCGATCTTCCCAATCGTTCGCTGGCCCGGGACCGGCTCAGCCAGGAACTGCTCAGCGCCCGTCGCCGTAATCGGAAAGTGGCGCTGATGTTTGTTGACCTGGACGAGTTCAAGGCGGTCAACGACACTCTTGGTCATGAATACGGTGATCAGCTGCTGGTGGAAGCGGCGTCACGGCTGCGGGGAGCCGTGCGGGCGAAAGACACCGTGGCTCGCTTCGGCGGTGATGAATTTCTGGTGATTATGGGAGAGCTGGACAGTCTTAACGCCGCGGAGACCGTGGCCCAGAAGATCGTGGATGTCTTCAAGGCTCCCTTCGTGATCGAGCGACGGGATCTGATCACCACCGCCAGTATCGGTATCGCCATCTTCCCTGACGATGGTGAAGAGAACCAGGTGCTGCTGCGCCAGGCCGATGCAGCCATGTATCAGGCCAAGGCCCGGGGACGTGACGGTTACTGTTTCTATAATCACAGCATGAATGAGAGTGCCGAGCAGCGCCTGTTTATGGAAGGGTTGCTGCGAAAGGCGCTGGTGCGTGAACAGCTGGAGCTTCACTATCAGCCGCTGATCGACGGCGACACCGGGGCGGTGGTCGGTGCTGAAGCCCTGCTGCGCTGGCACTCCCCGGAGCTGGGTTCAGTACCGCCGGACCGCTTTATTCCACTGGCGGAAGCGACCGGGCTGATCGTACCGATCGGTGAATGGGTGATCGAGCAGGCCTGCCATCAGGCGATGGCCTGGCTGTCGCCTGACCACTCCGATTTTCGGGTGGCGGTGAACGTATCGCCGCGGCAGTTTCAGAGCGGTGCGCTGGTGGAAACCGTGGCCCGGGTGCTGTCGGAAACCGGATTACCGGCCCACTGCCTGGAGATCGAGATCACCGAAGGTGTGCTGCTGAAAAAACGCTCGCGGACCGGCATCATTCTTAACCGACTGAAGGCAATGGGAGTGCGGCTTTCGATCGACGATTTCGGAACCGGATACTCGTCGCTGGCGTATCTCGAGCACTTTCCGTTCGATACCCTGAAGATCGATCGCAGCTTTGTAGGAGGAATCATTGATAACGCCCAGCGGATGACCCTGGTCAACACCATCATTCTGATGGCCCACGGGCTGGGGCTGGAAGTGATCGCTGAGGGGGTGGAGACCACCGAAGAAGCCGATTATCTTATGGCCAGGGGCTGTAACCTGCTGCAGGGCTATCTGTTTGGCCGTCCGCTCAGCGCCTGTCGCTTTACCGACAGCTGCATCAGCTGCACTCCGGGCCGCTGAAATTTGCCGCCACCATGCGCAGCTGACCAATCCTACGTCCGGCCCGGTTGAACAGCGGGGGGGCGGTCAGCGCGGTCAGTTCTTCATCATCGCTGTCGGGCAACAGCTCCATTTGCCGCAGCAGCGTACTGATAATCACCTCTGCGGCACGGCTCGCTCCATCGTCCGCCTTGACTGCAACCCCAAGCCCGGTCTCCGGTATGATCGCTGTATAGACGCCTTCGGCACCGGTCTTAACCAGCGCCCGGCCCTGACTGGCCCTGATCAGTCGACTGCAGAGACGGTCACTGCCAGCGATCATAAAGGGCTCGGCGGCGATCGCAGCCCTTAGTCGCTCGCAGGCATTGCGCCGGGATTCAGGCAGCTCCCGGGGATCGGCAAAACGAGCCATGGCCAGGGCGATACCGAACAGCGGCAGAGCGATGACCGGAATGCCGCAGCCATCGGTTCCTCGTGGCGCCCGGGCCAGATCCTGTCCGCACATGGCGGCTATCGCCGCCTCCACCTGCTGTTGTACCGGATGGGATTCGTCGATATAGCCGCTGGTGGGAATGCCCTGGTGGCGGGCGATGCTGAGAAAGCCGGCATGCTTACCGGAGCAGTTATTGTGGAGCGGGCCCGGTGCTTCGCCGATGGCGGTCAGCGCCTCGGCTGAGGCCGGGTGCATTGGTGGCTGGCTGCCACACTCCAGGTCCTGTGGCGAGCAGCCGATCCTGCTGAGCCAGCGGGTTACGCATTCAACGTGGGCCGGTTCTCCGCCGTGGCTGGCGCAGGCCAGCGCCAGTTCTCTGTTACCCAGGGCAAAGTGATCGGCGGCACCGCTTTCTATCAGCGGCAGCGCCTGCAGGCATTTGATGGCAGAGCGGCCATAGACCCGGCGCTGATAGTCTCCGGCGGCCAGCACAACCTGTCCGTGGCGATCGCAGATCACCAGGCTGCCGCGATGGCGACTCTCCACCAGGTCTCCACGAAGGACCTCAACCAGTACCGGATTCGGACGCTCGTTGTGATCGCTTGTGGACAAGGATGCCGAAGCGGATATCGGCGGGGATAAATGGTTCATCAGCGGCCTCCCGGGACTGCAGGAAATGTCCCCAGAACGACATTAACGGGCGGAGAAGCGAATGCACCCTGTAGCATAGCAGCAGGGCCCTGATCTGCAGTTGACTATTCCCCCGCCACTCTCTATAAAGAGCCCATTGTGCTGTCAGGTGCCTGAAGCCCCTCGGGTGGACGGAGAATCGGGAAATCGGTGTAACTCCGATACGTGCCCAGCGCTGTGATGGGGATTATGCAGGCAGGTGAATTCACCCGCCACTGGCTGCGGCCGGGAAGGCGTCTGCATAAGGAGATCCAGAGTCAGAAGACCGGCCTGAAAGCTAAATCAGAACGTCTGGTCCGGCGTTTTCAGATTCCATATCAAGGGGAATACCTATGGAACAGGCAGCAAAACCCACACCTGCCCTGCAGGCCGATATCCAGTTTGACGATGCAGACCGTCACGGCCTCTATAAAACCGTTTTCAATCGTCGCGACGTACGGGGCCAGTTCCGGGCCGACCCGATACCGGATGAGGTACTGAGCCGGGTACTCTATGCCGCTCACCACGCACCGTCGGTGGGCTTTATGCAGCCCTGGAACTTTATGGTGATCCGTGATCAGGCGGTGAAACAGCAGGTGCGTGATCTGTTCGACGTGGCTCATGAAGAAGCGGCGGAAATGTTTCCGGAACAGAAGCGTGATACCTACCGCTCGCTGAAGCTGGAAGGCATTCTGGAATCACCGGTCAATATCTGCATCACCTGTGACCGTGACCGCACCGGTCCCACCGTGATCGGTCGTACCCATATCAAAACCATGGACCTGTACAGCAGCGTCTGTGCGGTTCAGAATCTCTGGCTGGCCGCCCGGGCCGAAGGGCTGGGAGTCGGCTGGGTCAGTATTCTCGATCAGCGCAAACTGCAGGAGGTGCTCGACATCCCGCGTCGGGTGGTGCCCATTGCTTATCTCTGTGTTGGTTATGTGGATCACTTCTTTGCCCGCCCTGAGCTGGAATCTGCCGGCTGGCTGCCGCGCCTGCCACTGGAGGAGGTGGTACATTTCGACCAGTGGCAGAACAGCCGGACCGAAGAAGAGGATTCGCTGATTGCACAGATCTGCGCCGATCGTGGTTTTCCCGCAGAATACTGAGTGATCGCTGCATTAATCCGGACGCCGGTGCCCCGCGGATCCGTGATGTCCGCAATCGGCAACGGCAGAGTACTATTCCCGGTTGCTGACCACGCAGTTACGCCCTCTGTTTTTAGCCAGATAGAGGGCTCTGTCCGCCTGCTCCAGTAGCGTTTCCATGCTGGTTCCACGCAGCTCGTCACTCCAGGCCAGGCCGACACTGACGGTCAGTACCGGGCTGCCGGAGCCGGTGTTGTGCTCAATGCCGGCCCGCTGAATACAGTGTCTGATCTTCTCCGCAGTGGCCTCGGCGTAATCCTGACTGGGATCGGCCAGCACTGCGATGAACTCTTCCCCGCCGAAACGCGCCAGCAGATCCCCGGGGCGGTTGATGACCGCCGCTTCCCGCAGAATATCCGCAATCCGGATCAGGCAGCGATCGCCGGCAGGGTGGCCATGGGTGTCGTTGTAGGCCTTGAAGTGATCAATGTCGAACAGGATGATCGCCAGATTGCGACGCTCACGGTAACAGTAGCGCCAGGACAGTTTCAGCTGCTGATCGAAACGGCGTCGGTTGGCCAGGCCGGTCAGCGGGTCGGTATCGGCCAGTATCGCCAGATCACGATTGGCCCGTTTCAGCTTATCCCGGGCCTGACTGAGCTCACTGGTGCGTTGTTCCACCCGCTTTTCCAGCAGCCCGTAGGCTTCGACCAGGTCTTTCTGGTGACGGCGGTGCGCCAGTTCCAGCCGCCAGAGTAGCAGCACCGCCATTGTGACGCTGATCGTGACGACAGCGATCAGATTATTGCGGGTCTGACGGTAGGGGCCGGTGGCCTCCTCCAGGTCCATTTCGGTGGTCAGGCCGATCCCCAGGTGGTCGTCCCACAACCAGGCACCGACGACGTGGACGCCCCGGTAATCGCGATAACCCTCGGTATCTGATCCCTGCTGGCCAGCGGTTGCGCTCTCTGCCATTCGGGTGAGTGGGCGTTGGGCCAGTGAATGACGTGGCCGGTGGCCGGTCAGCAGGTTACCGCCGGGATCAGCGATACGAATTGACAGCATTCCGGTCTGATCGGGCGGTATCAGACCGATCCGGCGCAGCTGTTCGTCGAAACGACTTTCCGAGATCAGCAGGCCCTGACGGTCGAAAGCATAGGTTTCACCGGTCCGGCCAATACGGCCCAGCTGTATCTGGGCATTAAAGCTGGTACCGGGATCCAGTCTCAGGGTGAAGGCTGCGACAATCCTGCCGTCGGAGCGGATCGGTGTGGCGATAAAGATACTGACCGGTTGCAGCGTCTCGCCGGTGCGCGGCGAGGAGAGTGGCACATCTGAGGCCACGGTCGGAATAAACAGGGTTTCGCCGGCAAATACCCGATCCAGATAATCCGGGCGCTGGCGCTGGATAAGATTGAGAGTCTCCAGATTGCTGTCGCGTTGAGAGGCAATGCTGATACGGTCAGGGGCGATAACAAAAAAACCATGGTCGCCCGAAGTCAGTAACAGCGGATTCAGGTGCTCCCGTAGCTGCAGCAGCGGCGCCGAGCCCCGAATCGGCATCTTTTTTCGATGCAATAACAACAGCTGGTTGCTGTACTGTATCAGTGCTGTTGAGGCGGCTCTTTCGCGAATTTCCCTGAAGCGCAGACCGCTCCAGAGGTGCAGACCATTGCGGGTAGTGTTCAGCACGGTCTGCAGCGAAGAGAGGACCTGGGTCCGGGTGACCAGGTTGATGCGATAGGCCGCCAGACTGGACACCAGGATAACGACCAGCAGAAATAGCAACGTCAGGCTGTAGAGCGGCCGGTTTCTGGCGAGGGTGGGGGGCGATGACATAGATTCAATTGCTCGACAGTCAGTTAGCGGCAATCATCCATGATCTCTATCAGGGAACTATGGCATAAATCTGTCATGATGGTCCCATCAGAACCGAATCGTCAGCCATGGCGAGGGAGTTCATCCGAGGTAACGACTGACGGAAAGCGTTGAAATTGATCGACAAACCGGATATAGGCCGCAAGCTCGGATTGCTGGCTCTGATCAGTTTGTCAGGGATGATGCTGATTCTTTACCTGTTTCATCAGGCCTTCGTCAATAGTCTCTATCAGGAGAAAAAGCTGCAGTCGCAGCGACTCTCTGACACCGGTATGGGCGTGATTCGCTTCTTTTACGAGCTGTCCCGGGAGGGGGCCGTCTCCGATACCGAAGCCCGGCAGCTGGCGCAGCGCGCGCTGCAGTCCGCCACCTATGGCGATGATGGTTACTTCTGGATCAATGACGGTGATGGCATTCTGGTGATGCAGCCCTATACGCCGGAGCTGGTTGGCAGTCCGCGACTGGATACCACCGATATTCGGGGTAAGTACCTGTTTCGGGATTTTGTCCGAACCGCTCGTGAAGGCGGCGGCTGGGTGGAGTATTACTGGCCGAAACCGGACAACGATGCGGCGTACCGGAAAGTCTCCTATGTGGCCTGGTTCGAACCCTGGCGGTGGGTATTGGGTACGGGGCTCTATCTGGATGACATGGAAAGGGAAATTTCCCTTAACGCCTGGCGTGCGGCAGGGGTGATTCTGGTGGCTTTTACGCTTCTGTCACTGCTCTCAATCCTGCTGGCCCGTCGATTTATGGGGCAGCTCCGGCAACTGGCGGTCCGGGATCAGCTCACTGGCCTGCACAGCCGTCGCTTTCTCTACGAGGCGCTGGAAGACCTGCTGCCTTCAGGACGGACTGAGTGTAGGGTGGAGTTTTCCGTTATTTTTCTCGACGTCGATCATTTCAAGCATGTCAATGACCGCTACGGACACAGCAGCGGCGACCGGGTACTGAAAGAGGTCAGCCGGACTATCCGGGCAGTGACCCGCCCGGAAGATCTCTGTGTGCGTTACGGTGGCGAGGAGTTTGTGGTGGTTGTGCGTTCTGCCGATGCGATGTCGGTGGCCGTGCTGGCCGAACGTATCCGGGTGGCTGTCTCGAAACTGGTGCTGACCGGAAAGGGGAAGAATTCTTTCGGTGTTACCCTCAGCGCCGGAGTGGCCCGGCACCAGCCAGGGGAGAGCTTCGACCGTACGCTGAACCGGGCGGACCAGAACCTGTACCGTGCCAAACAGGGGGGCAGAAACTCTGTGGTCAGCGATCCGCATCAGTCTCCGAAACTGACTGCCCGCTCAGACGGCTGTACGCCGGCTGTTTTCCGGCTCAGGAATGATGACTGAGGTTGCAGGATCGCCGGTGGCCGGCGTCGAAGTCTCTGTCAGATGTTTTTGCGCATACATCCGTCGGTCGCTGATATTCAGCAGCGCTTCCAGGTTCTCTGCGTCATCGGGGTAAAGTGCGGTACCGATGCTGCCACGAACCCGGACCTGTCTGCCGGCGATGGTAAAAGGCTGGTCGAAAACAGAGGCGATTCGATCGCTGATCCGCTCCGGTGCCCGCGGGCTGGAGACTTCAGGCAGCAGAACAATAAACTCGTCGCCATGAATACGGGCTGCGGTGTCCTCATCACGGAGCACTGCGCGCAGACGGCCGGCGATTTCCGTCAGCAGCTCGTCTCCGGCCTCGTGCCCCCAGCTGTCGTTGATAGCCTTGAACCGGTCTATATCCAGGTAACAGAGAGCCACCCGGGAGCCGGAACGCTCGGCGATTCGAATCGCCTGGCCCGCTCGATCCGCCAGCAGGCTGGCATTCGGCAGGTCGGTCAGCGGATCGAAGTTGGCCCGATGGTAAAGCCGGGCCTGGGCTTCCCGGGCCGAGGCTCGTTGCTGGCCGGTCCGAATCAGCCGGTGGCCTCCGTAGACCGACAACAGGGTACCGCTCAGAAACACCATCAGAAATCGCCAGGGGGTGAGATCTGCCCAGCGGACAGATCTGCTGAGGAACAGTTCGAAGGGTTGCGAGGGGCTGCTGAGTTCCACTGAATGGCTGTACTGACCAACAATGCCGGAGAGCAGGTTAGCATTTTCTCTGCTGACCGGTTCTATCAGAATCTCCCGGTGGGAATCGGTAGTGGTCTGCCGATAGCTGAGACTGACGGTATAGCTGTCCTGATCCTGCAGCCACTCAGGCAGCAGGTCGCTGGCTCTGACGACCAGCATGGCGAAGCTGAGTGGTCCGGTACCGGACTCCTGCGAATGGTTGTCGGTGGGTATGATGACCGGGCTGTAGAGAATATAGCCCTTACCACCTTCAATCATCGGGAATGGTCGCGAGGCGACGGGGCGTTTCAGCTTAAGTGATCGCATCATGGCCTCCAGCACCACTGGCGAGGTGCTGCCGATGTCCAGGCCCAGGACCGCGTTGCCTCCCTCCGGTTCCGGTTCCATAAAGCGGACCGGGTAGTAAACCGGCCGTTCGGTAACCGGAACTACCTGCTGACTACCGCGAAAGTCATAACCGTGGATATGGAAATCCGGGTAACCGCGCTCACGCATGCTCTGTTCAAAGCTGTCACGCTGGTGGTGTTCTACCCGGCTGGTGATCTCGAACATGTAGAGGTCGGAGTAAAGCTCCCGGACACTGCGCACGTAGGTCCGGATCTCGTCATCGCTGATATCGCCGGAAACCGCCAGAAAGCTGGCGAAGCCCTCCAGCGCCACTTCGAAGGTATCCGCTTTGGCTTCCACCTGACGGACCGCCTGCTGAAAGGCTTCTTCGAAATCGCTTTCAGTGCGGAGCAGTTCGACCTGAAAAGCCAGAAACAGGGCTACCAGAGGTCCCAGCCAGCAGATCAGCCTGGCGCTGAGTATCGTGGGAAGATTTTCTGTGCTGCGATCCATGCCCATTCGTTTCCGGCCCAATTGCTCCCGGCAACAGATTTTTGAATGTTCATTATAGGATACTGATTAAGCTTCTTCGAATAATTAATTACGGACAGAAAGAAGCGGGACGGTGCGGCTCAGAAATGGGGGCAGAGGCCGGCTCAGCCGGCGGCCAGGTGCGCTTCCAGTTGCTGCTTAAGGGCATTCAGACGCTCCCTCATCTGGTCGATTTCTGCCTTCAGAGGTGCATCGGCATCGGGATAGACATCGGTTATCTCATAGGGCTCGACGAAAGTAAGCGCTTCCAGGCGCTGAATTATGGTATTGCGAACCTGTTCTTTGTTGCCGGCCGTTATCTCCATCGCATCGATATCGGCACAGAGCATACAGACGTCCAGATACAGCTGTTTAGGGGCTGACAGGGATGTTTCGGTGGTCATTGTCCAGGACTCCTTTGCTGGTGTTCATGGATTGCAGGTGAAAAGCCAGCGGCAGCTTTCTCTCAATAGTGACCAGAGATATACCATTGTTAAAGAGTTTTTTCTAATGTGAAGTCAGTAACGCAGTGGCATGTTCTACGGGTTCTGTTACAGCCTGAAGACAGTATTTTTATCGTCGGGGTCCGGTTCGTCGATGATCAGAGGTACAAATCTGACCGGGATGATTGCCCGCTGCTCCAGTTCCCCCTGCAGGTTTTTACAGATCAGCCAGAGCTGCTGGGCAATCCCGGTGGGGCCGACCGGAATCACCAGACGCCCGCCGGGCCTGAGCTGTGCGAGCAGTGATATCGGCACCGACCGGGGCGCCGCGGTTACCAGGATACCGTCGTAGGGGGCGGCCGGACTGTAACCGGGTTGCTGCTCTGCGGCGACACAATGGATATTGTTATAGCCCAGTCGCTGCAGCCGTTCGCTGGCCTGGCGCTGCAACTGAGGAATCCGCTCTGTGGAATAGAGTTCCCGGACCAGTGAGCTTAACACCGCCGCCTGGTAGCCGGAGCCGGTGCCCACCTCCAGGCAGACATGATCCGGCTGCGGCTCCAGCAGATCGGTCATCAGCGCCACGATATAGGGCTGAGAGATAGTCTGACCGTAACCGATGCTGAGGGGGATGTTGTACCAGGCCTGCTCAGTCTGGTCATCACCGACAAAGGCCTGCCGCGGCACCCGGGCCATGGTTTCCATTACCGGTTCAGAAAACCGGGGGCGGCCGGTCATCTCCGCGGTCTGCTCAGCATCCCGGGCAATATCTTCGAGCATCTGTTCCGGTGTCTGCATAGCGGCCTGCCTGAGAAGATTGCAACCAGGTGTCCGCCGGCGCCATGCCGGCCTGAACAGTATAGACCCGGGGCTGTGGACGTGACCCGAACCGGGATTAAAGGGGGCCGGGGGGCAGGCACAAATCACGGTTCTGTCCTAAGCTCAACGGTAGGGATTATTTGCCCAGGGCCGGGCTCGAAGTAGAGGAGGGCGAGCTATGTCTATGTCTCCCCGGATACGTGAATACCTGGATGCCCGCCAGATACCCTATCAGGTTATCCATCACACCTATGCCGAGACAGCCAGAGAATGTGCTGATGCCGCACATATTCCCTTGTCCCGGCTGGCCAAGGCGGTTGTTCTGAAGGATGACGAAGGCTTTCTGATGGCGGTGGTTCCGTCCGATAAAAATGTCGATCTCAATGCCATTAATATGCGCACCAACCGACTGCTGACGACTGCCACTCAACAGGATGTCAATCTGCTGTTCAGAGACTGCACCCGTGGTGCGGTGCCGGCCATCGGACAGGCCTATAATATGCGCGTGGTCTGGGATGATCACATTCTCGATGAACCGGACTGCTACCTGGAAGCCGGTGACCATGAAGAGCTGATCTACATGTCCCGTCAGGATTTCAGAACCCTGATGCAGGATCGTGATCACGGCAATATCTGCCATTGAATCAGTCGCTGACTTATATCCCCTGAAATCCCGCTCCGGTTCGTCGGGATTTCAGGGAATAACAACCGCTTACGCATAGCTCCCTCCGTTTTTCCTCCTGACCCGTGCAGAACCCGATGAGCCTTCGCGGCCGGCGCGGTGATCCTGTGGAGACCGCTTCTGTTATCCGGCGCAAATCGCTAATATAGCTTGCCAACGGTTACCCTCATAAGGACTGAAACGCCATGCAAACCAGCAAAGTCATCCATGTGGTCAGTTGCCACGCCGAAGGAGAAGTCGGGGATGTGATCGTCGGAGGTGTGGCTCCGCCGCCGGGTGAAACCATCTGGGAGCAGTCGCGCTGGATCGCGGAAGATCAGACACTGCGCAATGTCGTTCTCAATGAGCCGCGGGGCGGTGTGTTCCGACACGTTAATCTTCTGGTGCCGGCAAAGCACCCCAAGGCGCAGATGGGCTGGATCATCATGGAGCCGGAGGATACACCGCCGATGTCCGGTTCAAACAGTATCTGTGTATCCACGGTGCTGCTGGAAACCGGCATTATCCCGATGCAGGAGCCGATCACTCGAATGACGCTGGAGCCGCCCGGGGGGCTGATTAAGGTCGTGGCTCAGTGTGAAAACGGTAAGGTGAAGCAGGTAACCGTGCGTAATGTGGCCTCGTTCGTTGATCGGATGGATGCCACCATTGAGGTGCCGGGAATCGGTACCCTGAAGGTGGACACGGCCTATGGTGGTGACAGTTTCGTGATTGTCGATGCCGCACAGCTGGGCTTTGCCATCACCCCCGATGAAGCCCGTGACATTGCCGAGACCGGTATCCGCATTACCAATGCCGCCAACGAGCAGCTGGGCTTTCATCATCCGGAAAACCCGGACTGGCAGCATATCTCCTTCTGTCAGATCGCCGCGCCGCTGCAGCAGGAAGACGGCAGCTGGCTGGGCCGTAACGCCGTCGCCATTCAGCCTGGCAAGCTCGATCGTTCACCGACCGGTACCGGCTGTTCGGCGCGGATGGCGCTGCTGCAGGCGAAAGGGCTGCTGCAACCCGGTGAGCGCTTTATCGGTGAATCGGTGATCGGCTCACGGTTTCACTGCAGTATCGATGGGCTGACCCGGGTGGGGGATCGCGATGCCATATTCCCGCTGATCAGTGGCCGTGCCTGGATTACCGGCACTCATCAGCATATGGTCGACCCGGACGATCCCTGGCCGGAGGGCTACCGGGTGGCCGATACCTGGCCGATGCCGGGCGGCAAAGGCTGATAAGCGGCCGAATCACATCAGAGGGTACAGAACGCCTGATGTGACCCCTCTAAGATTATCTGACAACAGGCTCAGCACCATGCAGTTTATCAGCGCCGAACAGATTCGTGAGCAGCTGGACTGGGACAGCATCATTGACGCTCTGGCAGAAATGTTCCGCGGCGGCTGCGAGGCTCCGGTTCGCCATCACCATACCATGAAACTGCCGGGCCAGGCCGATGCCACCATGCTGATCATGCCGGCCTGGACGCCGGGCCGTTATGCCGGCATGAAGCTGGTCAATGTCTATCCCGACAATTACCGCCGACAGCTGCCGTCGATTATGGGCAGCTATCTGCTGATGGACGGCAAAACCGGTGCTCAGCTGGCTGTACTGGATGCCGGGGAGCTGACCGCCCGCCGAACCGCCGGCGCTTCGGCGCTGGCCAGCCGCTACCTGAGCCGACAGGATGCCAGCCGACTGCTGATTGTCGGCAGTGGCCGGATGGCCGAAAATCTGGCCTTCGCTCACCGTTCGGTGCGACCGATCAGCGAAGTGAGAGTCTGGGGGCGTAACCCGGAGAAAGCGGCCAGAGTGGTGGAACATTACCGCCGCTCGGGGCTGGATGCGCAACTGGAAACCTCCATAGCGCAGGGAGTTGGCTGGGCTGATATCGTCAGCTGCAGCACCATGTCGGAACAACCGCTGGTGCAGGGGGAGTGGGTCCGACCCGGCACCCATATTGATCTGGTGGGGGGCTTTAAGCCCCATATGCGTGAGAGTGACGATCGGCTGGTGGCGAGCGCCGAGGTGTTCGCCGATACACGGGATGGGGTGCTGGCCGAAGCCGGTGATCTGCTGATTCCGATACAGAACGGTAGTTTCCGGGCGGCCGATATCCGGGCTGAACTGGCGGAGCTGGTGCGCGGTGAGCATCCGGGCCGCGGCTCCGATGAGCAGATTACCCTGTTTAAATCGGTAGGAGCTTCTCTGGAGGATCTGGCCGCGGCTGTTTGCTGCTATGAAAACTGGCGCCAGCGCTGACCGACAGATCAGTCCGGCAGCAGACCGTCGATAGAGTGCAGGGTCAGTTTCGCCAGTGATGGGAAGCGCTGTTCGAGAATGCCGGAGATCTGTTCAAAGGTCTTTTCCAGCTCCATAAAAGCATCGACGACAGCGGGATCGAAGTGGCTGCCGCGACCGTTCTGCAACACCTCCACCGCCAGCTGGTGGGGCCTGGCCTCCTTGTAAGGGCGTCGGGACACCACCGCATCATAGACATCAGCCACCGCCATCAGCCGTGCCACCACCGGAATCTGCGGCCCCTTCAGTCCCTGTGGATAACCTTCGCCGTCCCAGCGTTCGTGGTGGCTGCGAGTGACCTGCTGACCGATTTTCAGAAACCGCGCGGCGTTCCTGCAGACACTGTTTTCCAGCAGTTGCTCGGCGGTACGCAGTGCCCTGTAGCCGATCTCGGAATGCTGCTTCATAATCTCGTACTCTCCGGGCGTCAGCCGGCCCGGTTTCTGCAAGATCGCATCGGGAATGGCGACCTTACCGATATCATGCAGCGAGGCGGTCTTATAGAGCAGCTCCACCATCTCGTCGTCATCCAGCTCTGCTTCAAAACGGGGGTGATGGCGCAGATGCTCGGCCAGCGAGCGCACATAGTGCTGAGTGCGCAGAATATGGTTGCCGGTGGAGTGATCTCTGACTCTGGCGATGGCTGCCAGACAGAGTATGGCCGCATCCTGAACGGCAGCCAGTTCGTTGCGAAAATCGACGATGGTGCCGTTGAAGATATCGGCCGGAGTGCCTTCAGTGGCCTGATGCGTCAGCGTTGCGGCCAGTTTCAGATGGGTGCGTATCTTGCTGCGGACCACCGGGCGATGAAAAGGTGGACAGATAAAGTCCGCACAACCGCAGTCCATGGCCAGCATCTGATGATCGTTGTCGGAAGACCAGACCATGATCACCGGAATGCCGGCATCACTGGTGGTCCGAATGTAGTCCCGGCAGGATTGCTCGCCGAAGCTTTCAAAGTTGCCGGTATCGAACAGTACCAGCTCCCCGATAGCTTCTTTGTCAGGCAACTTGTCGCTGCTGGCCAGCATACAGCCGTCGGGAATGGTGATATCAAGCTGGGCCAGCGACTGCAGGTCACGACCGATATAGTGAAGCTGTGTCATAGCGATCCTGTCTCATCTCAGTTCCCTTCAATGTAGACCAGATCATCGGAAACCACCCTGTTGTATCCGTGCCGGCTGGCAGTGGCCGCTTCGCCCGGTTCAACGCCTGCAGGCGGGTTTCGCAAAGGTTGTGAAATCACGACAAAATACCCGGGTTGTGGTTACTCAGTCGCTGTGCCTGACTGATAAGGAGGGACAATCGGTACCGGCCAGTCTCCGTCGAGTCCGGGGCAGGATTGTGGTGTGCTCCAGTGTCTTTCGAGAGCTATCACGCCGGCGCGGACCGGCCCGGGGGAACCGGCTCGTCATCACCGGGAGCGGCTGACCTGTTTCCTGAAGTCCGGCTGGTGGGTTATCACGAGACGGAAACTGCCTTCAGTCAGGATATTTCCGCGCAGTTGACCCATCATCCACGGGTTTTCCACAGAACGGCGTACTATCTGATCTTTTCCCGGGCTCATCCGGAGGCGTCCCGAATGCTCGGGGTGTTTGAGCGGGGATTAATCCGATTACAGGAGTCCGGGCTCTGCGATCGTTACCTCAATGCTGAACAGAAGTTCCAGTGCGGAGTTCTGAGCGGTGCTGATCGGGATGCAGACGACCTGGATCAACTGTGGAGATCGGATTACCGATATTCAGACCGCTACAATGGTATGATCAGCGCTTCCTGATTACTGGCGGTATGATTGTTATGCACAGAATGACTTTTTTACAGAAAGTGTCTATGGGGGCGGGGGTGCTCAGCGAACTGCTGTCGCTGTTCTGTCTGGTGATGTTGTGGTTCAAGTATCAGGAACTGGGCAGCCAGCATATCGTCACCGCCAGCTATCTGGCGTCGACCTTCTTCTTTTTCACCTGCGGCTTTGTGCTGATTATGATCAGCCGGGCCAATCTGCCGCGGATGGATTTCTCCGATCTGGATGACACTTCTAAAAAAGACAACGAGGATCAGCACTGATCTTCGGAAACAGCGTGCCGGTCGCGGGAGAACCCGCTCCGGCTGCCGGACAACTGGCAGCCCTCGGTGGCGCCAGGCCTGCAGATCTCCAGCAGCTGCAGCGGCCGGTCGATCATAAAATCCGGCTCCGCTGCCCGCAATCGGGATAGCGGCTGCCAGCCCCAGCTGACCGCCACCGCCCGCACTCCACAGGCCCTGGCCGCCTCGATATCACTGATCGAATCCCCCACCATCAGAGCCTGTTCGGGCGCGCAGTCCGCCTGTTGCAGAATTCGTCTCAGCTTCTCGGTTTTGCTGCCCACCTGATCGCCACCCGAGATCGCCCGGATTGTGTGTATCAGCCCTTCATTACGCAGTACATTGCCGATGGCACGGGACGAGCTGGCGGACAGAATCTGTAGTGGCAGCCGGTCCGACAGCTGAAGCAGCAGGGATTCGATCCCCGGAAACAGTCGCGGCCAGTCCCCGGGCGCCTGGGTGTAATTGAAGATATAGCGACTGAAGGCATTGACTTCGTCTCCCCTGAATCCCAGTTCTGTAGCCAGGTCGTCAAAGGTAACCCGCGGCAGCCGATCCCAGATATCGGCGTCCAGTCGGGTCGGACGCCCCAGTAGCCTGGCGGCTTTCTCGGCGGCCTCGAGACAGAGTGACAGGCTGTCGGCGATGACGCCGTCATAGTCAAAGATCACCAGGCGGATCGTGGATGCAGCAGGATTCATGGGAGGTCTCTTAAAGGAGTCGAAAGTCGCGGAACAGGGGGCAGCATCGTTGACCCGGCTGGTAAAAAAGGGCGGACTCTGAGGAAAGTCCGCCCAAACCTGCCGCAGATGCCGGTCCGGGACCGGCGCCGGAGCAGCTGACGGTAACTCCGGCTCTGCCGTGGCGAGAATCGTTCATCTGATGTTTCAGCAGGGCATCAAAAAAAGAGGCGTATCTCTGGCATGGAGATACGCCGCACCACCAATGTCTGGCAGCCAGAAGCCGGACCTTCCGAAAAGTCCGACTAAGGCCCGTGGAGGAGGACCTGTAAATCAGGCTTTAATGGTTCTGTTGATACCCGATCTTCAGACTCAGCCGTGAACGGCCTGGCAGAAGATCTGCTGATACTCGTCTGCACTGAAGGATATCGGATTGCCGCCGGCGGACGGGTCTGCGGCCGACATCTTTCCAACCAGTTCCGCCTGAGTGTCATCAATATCGATGGCGGCCAGGGTGTGGGGTATCTGCAATCGGTCCCGCATCTCCAGTACCCAGCCGAGGAATCCGTCAAAACCGGGCTCCGGCAGATCCAGATAGCGGCTCAGTCGTTCGATGCGCTCCTCGATGACTGACCGGTTGGCCTCCAGCACGTAAGGCATCAGGATGGCATTAAGCAGACCGTGATGAGCGCCGTACAACGCCCCCAGCGAATGAGCGATGGCGTGCATGCCGCCCAGCCCTTTCTGGAAGGCGGTGGCGCCCATGCTGGAGGCCACCAGCATCTGGGTGCGGGCCTCGATATCGTTACCATCGGCCACCGCCCGTGGCAGATATTCCTTCACCAGCCGGATGCCTTCGACGGCGATACCCTCGGCCATGGGGTGATAGAAGGGCGAGCACAGCGCTTCCAGACTGTGGGACAGCGCATCCATTCCGGTGGCGGCGGTGATATGGGGCGGCAGGCCGGTGGTCAGTTGTGGATCCAGAATCACCTCCTGCGGCAGCATCTTCGGATGGAAGATGATCTTCTTCACATGCCGCTCCTCGTCGGTGATTACCGAGGCGCGACCCACTTCCGAGCCGGTACCGGCGGTGGTGGGCACGGCGATAATCGGCGCCACCCCGGCTTCGTTGACCCGGGTCCAGTTGTCGCCGACATCCTCGAAGTCCCACAGCGGCCGCTCCTGACCGGCCATCAGCGCTACCGCCTTGGCGGCGTCGAGACCAGAACCGCCGCCGAAGGCAATGACACCGTCATGATCACCCGCTTTAAAGGCGGCGACGCCGGCTTCGACATTGCCGCCGGTGGGGTTGCCCTGAATATCGCTGAACAGTCCGCAGCGCAGACCGGCTGAGTTACAGGCGGCAACGGCTTCGGTGACCATCGGCAGTGCGGCCAGGCCGGGGTCCGTGATCAGCAGCGGGGCGCGGATACCGAGGCTCTTGCAGGCATCGGCCAGTTCGCGGATACGTCCGGCACCGACGCGAATGCTGTTGGGGTAGTTCCAGCTGGCGTTCAGATCAGTCATCACACACCTCTTAAAGGGTTGTCTTGATATGGAAAGATTTGGGACGGGTGAAGCCGTCGAAGCCCAGCTTCGACAGGGTGCAGCCGCGGCCGGTGTTCTTGACCCCGGTCCAGGCCAGCTCCGGATCCAGATAGTCGCAGCGGTTAACGAAGAAGGTGCCGGTTTCGACCCGCTGGCCCAGTGCCACGGCGCCGTCGATATCCCGGCTGAACACCGAGGCGGTCAGTCCGAACTCACTGTCGTTCATCAGTTTCACCGCTTCCTCGTCGGAGCCGACCTTCATGATGCCGACCACCGGACCAAAACTCTCCTCGGTCATCACCCGCATGCTGTGATCAACACCGGTCAGTACCTGCGGTGCCATATAGGCGCTGCCGGGGCGATCCAGCTCAAACTCGGCGGGATCGATATGGGCGGTGGCGCCCTGTTCCAGCGCTTCACCGATCTGGCCGCGGACAAATTCGGCGGCGGAGGCGCGCACCAGCGGGCCCAGAGTGGTCTCGGGATCGTCGGAGCGACCGAGCCGGTACTGGCGCACCAGCTCGACAAATTTCTCCACATAGCGGTGGTAGACCGATTCATGCACGTAGATCCGTTCGATGCCACAGCAGGACTGCCCGGAGTTGAAAAAGGCGCCGTCGACGGTGTTTTCCACGGCGTGGTCGAGATCGGCGTCGGCGCGAACATAGGCCGGGTCCTTGCCGCCGAGTTCAAGACCGACATGGATAAAGCGACCGGCAGCGGCCCGTTCCACCTTCGCACCGGCAGGCACCGAGCCGGTAAAGGCGACGGCGCCGACCTGAGGTGAACGGATCACCGCTTCGGTGGCGTCGTGGCTCATATGCAGCACCTGGAGCAGTCCTGCAGGCAGGCCGGCGTCGTGGAAGGCCTCGGCAATGCGTTCGGCGCAGAGAGGGGTCTGGGCCGAGTGCTTGAGAAGCACGCTGTTACCAGCCAGCAGCGCCGGCATGATGGCGTTGATGGGGGTGTGCAGCGGGTAGTTCCAGGGGGCGATCACCAGCACCACGCCCGCTGGCTCGCGGCTGATCCAGCGCTGGAACCCCTCCTTTTCGCTGGTCTTCAGCGGTGCCAACGCCTCCTCGGCCACCGAGATCATGTAGCGGGAGCGATCGGCGAAGCTGCCCACCTCTCCGGCGGCGTAGCGGATGGGGCGTCCCATCTGCCAGCACAGCTCTTCGGCGATCTGCTCGCGGCGGCTTTCAAATATTTCCACGGCGCGGCTGCAGAGAGCCTTACGTTCGCTCAAGCTGACCTGCTGCCAGTTGCGTTGTGCCGTGTGGGCGCGGTTCAGGGCGTCGCTGATCTGCTCTGCCGAGGCGTATTCACGCTCCACGTACACCGAGTTGTCGATGGGGGAAACGGTTTTCTGGATATTGCTCATCAGGGGTCTCCGCTGTCAGCCGACCTGTCCGGCAAGTTAAGTGTAGAGCGCGGTCAGGCGGCCTGTTTTTTCTTATTGGGGATCACCAGCTGGTTGATCCAGTTGCGGACCTCCCGCTGGCGGATATCCGGGTTGGTAATGTCGCTGCTGATACCCAGCTGCCAGGCGATGTCCCGGCGCCCGGGTTCGCGGTGCAGGGTTTCCAGCTGATCGATAAAGCGGTCGGCTTCCTGCAGCGAGGTGAAGAAGCCCAGATCGGTCAGTCGCTGGCGTCGGCAGAAGCACAGCCGGGCAAATTCGTGCAGGTCGTACTCCGGGTGATACTGCACCGACCAGAAGGTGCCGCCCCGGTAGCTGACAGTGACCGCCTGCACCCGGGTGTAGTCGTTGGAGCAGAGTACTTTGGCGCCTTCCGGCAGATGGGTGATCTCGTCGTAGTGGCTGATAAAGGCGTCGAACACCGCTTTCTTATCGCTGTACAGCGGATGGCCCCGGCCGTCGCTGTTGAGGCGGATATTGCGGGCGATACCGAACTCGATGCCGTCAGGGTGTGCCGCACAGCGGCCGCCTGCCGCGGTGACGGCGATCTGTGCCGCCCAGCAGCTGCCGAACTGGGGAATGCCGGCCTGAAATACCGCCCGACACAGCTCCAGCTGCCGGCTCACCTCGGGGACATCCTGGTAGATGGTCAGATTGGAACCGGTCCAGACCACGCCGTCGTACTGCTGCAGCTGCTCAGCTGTGGGCAGAGAGGCATCAGGGTCGGCGCCACAGACGATATCGATGAGGGATCCCGGGGCACAGCGCTGCAGTACCCGGCTATAGAGTTCGCTGGCGTCGCTGCAGCCGCCGGCTGACAGCTCCTGACGAGCCGCTTCCGGATAGGCCTCGACCACCAGAAATCGTGATGCTTCTGCCATATCAACTTCCTCACTACCACTGTGCCCGTCCGCCGCTGTCTGCGGGCTGCCGGGCTGACTGTTCTTATCCTGTGAATCGATGGTAGGGGATGAGTGGACTGCTGGTTATGGCCAATATCATCATTTTGATATACCCAAATGGAGCGCTGTCAGTAGAGAAAAAAACGGCCGCGGTATTCCACTTCTACAGCCTTAGTACGATGAAAAACTAGATAAGATATTGAAAATAAAACACTTAAAATTAATTGTGAAAATAATTTTAAAAAATTTCAGTGAAAATATTGAAAAATTATTTCACTTTGTGGCAGGTTAAAAAAACGACAGTACGGCAGAGCGAGCATCGCAGCATGAGCACAGCAACCCACATCGGCAGTCAGATTCGCGATCTGCGCAAAGCGAAAAAAATGACCCTGACCGAGCTGGCCGAGCGTTCCGGCTTCTCAACCGGCCATCTCAGCCAGGCGGAGCGGGGCGTTTCGGAGGTGTCGATTTCGGCCCTCAAGAGCATCGCCGCCGCGCTGGAGGTGCAGATCAGCTGGTTCTTTCAGGGTGACAGCGAACAACCGGATGCGGAGCTCGGACTGATCGTTCGGGGCGACCAGCGCCGGCAGTTGAAGTTCAGTGGTACCGGCTTCAGCGAGGAGCTGCTGTCTCCGGACCTGAAGGGAGAAACTCTGCTGGTGATGACCGAACTGGAGCCCGGTGCCGATGACCCGGTGGAGGTGACCCGGCCGGTAGAAGAGTCCGGCATGGTGATCGAGGGCGAACTGGAGCTGTGGATCGATGACCGGCGCTTTCTGCTCAATAGCGGTGACAGTTTTCGTATTCCCCGGGACCGGCCCCACCGGGTCCGTAATCCCGGTGCGATGATCAGCCGCACCCTGTGGGTGATTACCCCGCCCCATTACTGAACCGCCCCCCGTCGGACTGACGACCGAATCCTGTAATTGAATCCTGTTTCCCCCGGTGCTCCCGCTGAGCACCGGCAGGCCCGACTGCGCCGGTTATCTGCATACGCTGCCGAAGTGGACATGTCGGAATTCTGCTTACTTGTAAAAAATAATACGGAGTCACTATGAAAAAGCCCCTTCCTTCCCATGCCCAGGTGGTGATCATCGGCGGCGGTGTTATCGGCTGCAGTCTGGCCTGGCACCTGACCCGCGCCGGCTGGACCGACGTGGTGCTGCTGGAGCGTAAACAGCTGACCTGCGGCACCACCTGGCACGCCGCCGGGTCCATCGGCCAGTTCCGCGACAATCCGCTGATGGCGGAACTGGCGCGCTACACCGCCGACCTCTACCGCTATGTGCTGGAGGAGGAGACCGGCCAGTCCACCGGCTACAAGGCCAACGGCAGTCTCAATATCGCCACCGATCCGGAACGAATGGAGGAGCTGAAGCGAGCGGTGGATATGGGCCGGGTATTCGGCTGCGAGATGGAGCTGATCGACCGGCCGGAGATCGAACGGCTGTGGCCGCTGATGAACACCGAGGATGTGATCGGCGGCGTCTGGCTGCCGGACGATGCCCAGGCCAACCCAATAGACGCCACCATGGCCTTTGCCAAAGGCGCCCGTCAGCGCGGCGCGCAGCTGTTCGAGAATATCCGGGTTACCGCGATCACTCGGGCCAGCGGGCGGGTGACCGGCGTGACAACGGAGCAGGGGGCGATCAGCGCCGATTTCGTGGTGAACTGCGGCGGTATGTGGGGTCGGGAGCTGGGAAGAATGGCCGGTGTCGATGTGCCGCTGCATGCCTGTGAACACTTCTATGTCGTTACCGAGAAGATCGATGGCCTCGGTGGCGATCTGCCCATCGTTCGTGAGCAGAGTGCGTCGGCCTATTACAAGGAAGAGGCCGGGGCCCTGCTGATCGGCGCCTTCGAGCCGGAGGCCAAACCCTGGGGAATGCAGGGGATACCGGAATCCTTCTGCTTCGACGAGTTGGGCGAAGACTGGGATCACCTGATGCCGGTGCTGGAAGGAGCAATGCATCGGGTGCCGGTGGTGGGAGAGATCGGCATCCGTAAGTTCTTCAACGGACCGGAATCCTTTACCCCCGACGATCGCTTCCATATCGGCGAGGCGCCGGAGCTGAAGAACTTCTTCGTTGCCGCCGGCCTCAACTCCATCGGGCTGCAGTCCGCCGGCACCGTTGGCAAGCTGCTGGCGGACTGGATCGTTCAGGGCTATCCACCGGCCGAACTCTGGGGTCATGACCTGCGACGGATGTTTCCGTTCCAGAACAGCGACCGCTACCTGCATGATCGGGTTTCCGAGACCCTGGGACTGCTCTATGCCAACCATTTTCCCTACCGCCAGTACCGCACCAGCCGTCATGTCCGCCATCTGCCGCTGCATGAGAAGTGGCAGCAGCTGAACGCCTGTTTCGGCGAGGTGGCCGGCTGGGAGCGACCCAACTGGTTTGCACCTGAAGGCACAACGCCTGAGTACCGGTACAGTTTCGGGCGTCAGAACTGGTTTGAGCATGCCGCCGCCGAGCACCGGGCGGTTCGCGACAATGTCGGCCTGATCGATCTCTCCAGTTTCGCCAAATTTAATCTGGAGGGGCCTGACGCGCTGGCGGTACTGCAGAATATCTGCGCCAACGATGTCGATGTGGCGCCGGGGCGGATGGTCTATACCCAGTGGCTGAACGAGCGTGGCGGCATCGAAGCTGACCTGACTGTCACCCGGCTGAGCGAAGATCGCTTCCGGATCTCCACCGCCGGGGCCACCGCCCGGCGGGAGTGGGACTGGCTGCAGCGCCATACGCCAGCGGACGCCCGCTGTCATGCCAGCGATGTCAGCACTGCCTTTGCGGTGCTGGGGGTGATGGGGCCCAATGCCCGACAGCTGCTGTCGACGGTCAGCAACGCCGATTTCAGCAATAAAGCGTTTCCCTTCGCCAGCAGTCAGCAGATCGAAATAGGCTGTGCTCCGGTGATGGCCTGCCGGATCACCTATGTGGGTGAGCTGGGCTGGGAGCTGGTGATCCCGGTGGAGTTCAGCCGCCATGTCTTCGATATCCTGCTGGAAGCGGGTCGGGCCATCAATCTGCAGCCGGTGGGGATGCATGCGGTGGACAGCCTGCGACTGGAGAAGGGCTACCGTCACTGGGGCCATGATATCGGCGATGGTGATACGCCGCTGGAAGCGGGGCTGGGGTTTGCCTGCAAGCTGGCCTCCGATATCCCCTTTATTGGCCGGACGGCGCTGGAACAGCAGAAACAGGCGGGCCTGCGCCGGCGACTGGTACAGTTCCGGCTACGGGATCCGGAGCCGTTGCTCTATCATAACGAGCCGATTGTCCGTGACGGTGAGATCGTCGGCTATCTGACCTCCGGCGGCTACGGTCACCAGCTCGGTGCGGCCATTGGTATGGGCTATGTGGAGAACCCTGATGGCATCGCCACACCGGACTGGATCAGAGCCGGCAGCTATCAGATCCTGGTGGCCGGTGAGGCGGTAACGGCGGAAGCCAGCCTGCGACCGTTCTGGGATCCGGCCAGCGAACGAATCAGGGGCTGAGTCCCGGCCGGATCAGCAGCCAGATCAGAAGCAATCCTGCTGGCAGTAGTAGTGGTGGATCAGGCTCTGATAGATATCGGAGCGCTGAATCTGATCCAGCGCCTGCTGCCAGCGCCGGATTTCCTGCTCCGGGGTACTTTTTGAAAAGGCCAGCCAGACGTCCCGGTTGTAGACGCTGACGCCGGTATTCTGAATGACCGGTGCCGCTTGGGCATCGGACTCCAGCACCGAATGCACCAGGGTCTGATTGAGGGTGGCGAGGCTGACCTCGCCGCTGCTGAGCAGGTCCCAGCAGCCTTTGTAGGAGCTGACTTTCACCAGCCTGCTGAAGCCCTGCTGCTCCAGCAGCTGGTCATGACCGTTGCCGCGACGGACGCAGACGCTGCTGCCGGTCGCATCGGCGGGGCTGGTGATGTCGGTCTTTCGGCGTCTGTCTTCGTACAGATAGACGCGGTCATGCTGCAGTGGTCCCACCCAGCGATAGCTATCGGAATCGGTGTCGCTGCGACTGATATCGAGCAGTGCCCGTGGTGTCGGACCATCCAGTTGCGCCAGTGCCTGTTGTTCGGGCTGCTCCTCCATCACCGGTTTCAGCTGCAGCGAGATCATCAGCTCCCGGGTCAGTTCCACCAGAAAAGCACGCTGACCACCATGGTGTTTGCCCCGCAGCTCGCCACTGCTGTCGGTATAGGTGGCCCGGGCGGTGTCATGGGTGTAGACCTGAACCGGACTGGCGGACAGAGGCTGTGCCAGAAAAGCAAGCAGGGTGGGAAGTACAGCGGCGGGCAGGAGTCTGGTTTTCAGCATGGTTTCGGCTTTCCGTAGCGGCACATGGAATCGGCACCGTCCGGGCAGAATCCTCTGCCGGACAGTGGCAAACAGCAGGGAAAGGGTAGCGAAAACCGCAGCCGACAGCCATTGGACTAAGCGCCAGGGGCTGCCGGCTGCGGTCAGCCGGAAACCGGACAGGCCGGCAGATCCTCAGTCGATCTCAATGCTGCCGCTGCCCAGTTCCGACAGTTGGGCCACCCGCGGCGAGCCACTGACGGCAATTTCGCCACTGCCCTGCAGACTGGCCTCAAGATGTGCGGAGCAGCTGGCCCGAATATCGCCGCTGCCCTGCAGCGAAAGTCGGCAGTCATCGGCGTTCAGCGCCTCTGCATCGATATCGCCGCTGCCCTGCAGCGCTGCAGAAAGCGTCTCGGAGGCGCCGGCAATACTGATATCACCGCTGCCCATCACACTCAGACTCAGCGAGCGTGCCGATATCTCACTGATCTGCAGATCACCACTGCCCTGTACCTGCGCCGCATGCAGTGTGGGAGAAGTGGATCGGATCAGTATCGGCTGGTGACTGATGTAGCCGGCTCTGGCGCTGATTACCAGAGTGCCGTTAATGACCTCGGTATCAACCAGTTCCAGCAGGTTGCTGTCTGCCCGGATCTCCAGGGCAGTACGGTTTGATTCCCGGTAGATCACCGTTGCCGGCAGCTGTAGTCTGATGGCTGTGAACGGTGGTAGCTTACGGTGCTCGGAAACGTAGTCGCCGTTGCCCCGGCGGAGCTCAGCTGAGTGAGTGTGGATCTGCTGAATGCTCTGTTGGCCGGTGCTGTGCTGATAGCTGCTGACGGTGCTGCTCTGACCGCTGCTGAACGAGTAGCTGTGATCACCGAACATCGGTCCGGTGAGCGCAGCCATGGACGGGCTGGCCACTATTATGAGTGCCAGTAGAAGTATTGAGCGCATAGCGTACCCCTGTGCTCTGAGGACAAGCGGCCGGGACGGAGATCACCGGTTGTCACGCTTATTATGGTATATCGGCGACAGGGGCGCTGCCGGCCGATACTCTCTCCGCTGGTCGGTGAGTAACCGGTCGGTCGTGGCGGGGTTCAAATAATCGGGTTGCTGGCTGCCTGATCAGAGACGGAAGCGGCTGATCAGTTGTTGCTGCTGGTCGGCTATCCGGCTCAGCTCGCGGCTGTAGCGCTCGGTTTCCGAGGCGCCCTGCTGGGTATGGGTGGCGATCTCATCCAGCTGAGCGGTAACCGTCGAAACCTCCTCCACGGCCCCCTGCTGCTGATCGACGGCGCTGGCGATCTGAGTATTCATGCTGCGGATTTCACTGATGGATTCTCTGATCTCCGACAGCGACCGCTGCAATGCGGAACTCTGTTCGATACAGGTGCCGGCCTCGCTGCGGCTCAGTTCCATATGCTCCACGGCGGAGCCGGCGCCGGCCCGGAGATCTTCGATGATCTGCTGAATCTCCTCGGTGGAACCCTGAGTGCGACTGGCCAGCGAGCGCACCTCGTCAGCCACCACCGCAAAGCCGCGCCCCATCTCTCCGGCCCGGGCCGCTTCGATGGCGGCATTCAGCGCCAGCAGGTTGGTCTGCTCGGCAATCTCACGGATCACATTCAGCACCGTGCCGATATCGCTGCTCTGCTGTTGCAGCCGGGCGACCACCTTGGCCGATGCGTCGATGCTGCCGGCCAGCCGTCGGGTAGAGGCGATACTGTCATCCATCTGTCGTCCACCCTGTCGGGCCCGGCTGTCCACCGCCGACACCCGCTGCAGGGTCTGGTCAGCGCTACCGGCCACTTCCCGGGCGCTGCAGCTCATTTCGGTGATGGCACTGGCGGCACGGCTGGTCTGCAGCTGCTGGCGGTCGATATCCCGGGTGGTGCGAACGCTGATACTGTGGGTCTGTTCCGCGGTCCGGGCCAGCTGATCGGCGCCCTGACGGATCTGCTCCAGTAGTTCGGATAGATGGCTGATCAGCCCGTTTACCTCTGTCGCCAGTCGGGCAAACTCATCCTTGCCGTGAACTGCGGCTCTGCGGGTCAGGTCGCCGCCTGCCACCGCCACCAGCGTGCTGCTCAGCTGAGCCAGCGAACGGGCGATGCCCCGGGTGACTCTGAGGCCGGTAAACAGCGATATCAGCACGACGATCACCACAGCTGCAATGATCAGCCGGGTGCTGCTGTCCAGGGTTTGTTCTGCGCTGTCGGCGGACTGTTCCGAGAGCTCTCTGGCTGCGACTGTCAGTTCGTTCAAACGGGTCCTGGCTACCGCTGACGTGCTGCTCATTTCACTCATCAGTCGATTGATGGTTGCCCGGTTGGCCAGCATCTGCCGGAAGCGGGCCACCAGTCCCTGGTCCGAGTTCATGATCGCCATAAAATCTTCCAGCACCGGCAGACCGTCGATCACAGCCTCATCTTCTGAAGCGCCGAGCAATTTCATCTGGCGCAGATGTTTGCCGTTCTGCTGATCGATTTCCTCAAGATTGCGGGTTATTTCTGCCGGCCTGACCTGGTTGGGCAGACTTTCGATCAGGGTCATGGTGAACTGGATTTCGCTGGCAAACTGCCCGGCCGCGTAGCCGGCTTTGCCATCGCTGCTGTCTTCTCGAATTCGCTGTAGCTCCGACTCCAGTTCGCCGCGCAGATAGCTGAAGTCCACCGCCCGGTTGCTGACCGCCTGCTGCAGCTGCAGATTCTGCCGGTGCAGCGGTTGAACAGCGGTCGCCGCTGCGAAAAAGCCCTCTGCGGCGGGGCCGATTGCTGCCAGAGGTCCGGCAAACCGGTCGATAGGGGCGTAGCGTTGCTGCATCTGCAGCAACCGTTGTCGAAACCCGGCCTGTTGCTGGTCGATCTGTTCCGATAAGCCGTCCCGCTGCGTTTCGTTACTGATCAGATACTGCAGCGACAGGTTGTGGATCAGATCCAGTTGCGCGGCCAGCTGTCCGCTGTCTGAGACCATGGGGGCGATCTCCCGGCTGCCGGTTTCGACCTGCTGGCTGATTCTGACCAGGTTGCTCCAGCTGATATAACCCAGCAGCAGGGTCAGCAGACAGAGCAGACTGAAACTACCGCCGATGCGGGTACTGACTTTCATCCGATTACTCCTGCTGCCTGTTTACAGATGTCTGTTGAGTGTTCCGCGAAAAAGCTGAAAGGGCAGGATAAAAGGCATTGCGACAGTGGGTTATAGCCAATGATGACAAGGCCTTATAGCCGCCCTGGCGGCCGTATGACAGGCGCCGCTGCCGGTGGCAGGTGAGTCGGACAGAGCAGCACTGAAAGTGCGGGGCAGCACAGAATCCGGCCTGCCGCCCCGCGAAGCGAATGGCGGGTTGCTCAGGGGGCGGGGGGATAGCCGCTGTAGCCCCGGCGAGTCACCACCTGAAACATCATCGTGGTCAGGGTGGTGAGGTCGAAGACCGGCAGGCCCAGCCGCTGCTGGATCAGGTGGGCAAAGGGCGGCATATCGGTGCATTCCAGTACCAGGGCGCCGACATCGGGATTGTCCCGCACCAGCTGCTCGGCGGTGCTGACGATCTCTTCTCCCATTCTGTCGAGATCCAGATCGTCGCGCTGATTGTCGATGATCACTTCCCAGAACTCCCGGCAGCCCTCCATGCCGGCGATGCAGATCGGTTCATCGCTGATACCGGTGGCGGCCAGATGCTCAGGCGTCAGGCCCTTGCGGCTGGCGGTCATAATGCCCACTTTACGACCCCTGCCCAGCATCCTTGATATCATCGGCACCTGGATCAGGCTGGAGGTGTACAGTGGGATGCTGACCGCATCGGCCAGTTGTTGCTGATACAGCATCAGGAAGCCACAGCTGCCGGTAATCGCTCGTACCCCGGATTGCTCCAGTGCCTTTACTGCTTCGATAAAGGGCTCCAGCAGGTCGGGACCGGGCTCCAGCACGATGCGCTTTGCAGTTACCCCTTCCACCTGCTGATAGACCACCGGAAAGGAGAAACTGCTGCCGTTCTTGATATGCCCGGGGGGCTTGGCAAAACGGGAATCGAGACTGAGCACCCCGATGGGCATATCGTAGACGTTAAGTCCGCCTCGCATAATCATGATTGATACCTCGGTTCGAATAGAGAGCTGCGGTCAGCTCAGGAAATACAGATGTCTCAGAGACTGGCGGTCACGGACATTTCCACCAGCAGCTCCGGGCGGGCCAGGCGGGCTTCAACACAGGCTCTGGCCGGTGCTGTACCCTCACCGACCCAGCTGTCCCAGACTCCGTTCATCTGCTGAAAGTCTTTAATGTCACGAAGATAGATGGTCACCGAGAGAATCCGGTCCCTGGCAGTGCCGGCCTCGGCCAGCAGCGTATCAACCTTATTCAGAATATCGGCGGTCTGTTCGGCGACGCCGGTTTCGGCATCGCTGGCCACCTGGCCGGCCAGAAAGACCAGCGGTTCACGGACAACGATCTGACTCATACGGGCACTGGTGTGCAGACGCCGGATACTCATGGATTTGTTCCTGTGTGGGGTTCAGTGACTGGCGTTCACCTTACTCCCGAGTTTTTATAACCACCAATCGCAATAAATTAGGGGGGTATAAAAAATGCTTATACATGAGTTGTGCGGTTCCGGAGAATCAGGGCCAGGGGGCGCCGGCCCTGCGGGTACCGGGAGGGGGGAATAACCAGCGGCTGACTACCGGGTCGCCGTCCGGTAACTGATCAGTGCTTTGAATAGCTGCTGATGTCGTTCAGCTTTTCGATCTCCTCTTTCAGTTGTTTACCGAAGGCCCGGGCCAGTGCCGAGATCGGTCGCTGCTGAGGATAGAGCACGCCGATCAGAAACTTAATCCGGGGTCGGAAGGGACGGAAGATGATCCGATCGCTGTTGCGGTACTGGCTGTAGTTGGCGGCGCTGGTGGGGTCCACCACCGCCACCGCCAGCCGCTTTTCGACGAAGGTCAGCGCCGACAGAAAAATCTGGGTCTTGAAACGGATACGCATCTCCAGCCCACGCTCATCAAAGGCCGATTTCAGGGCCAGAAAAGTCGGATGCAGTGAGTTGAGGGTGACCATCGGCTCACCATCCAGGTCCTCCGCATGGATTTCCGTTTTGTGCACCAGCGGGTGATTGGCGGGCAGGGCGCAGACACAATCCAGATTGATGGCGTCAACATTGAGATCCCGGTCTCCGGGGATCAGTTCCGCCAGACCGATGTCGTGCTTCTCCGCCCGAACCCATTCCCGGACCTCGTGGGAATTGAGGGTCTGCACGGTGACGTCCAGATAAGGCTTGTCGGCGGCAAAGCGGGAGATCAGGTCCGGCACCAGAAACAGTGACGGGCCGGGCATGCAGATCACGGTCAGATTGCCCTGCCCCTGATTCTGAATGTTGCGCAGGGTATGGGAGAGGTTGTTGAGGCTCTCGAAAATATTGCGCACCTCCTCCTGCATATAGAGCGCTTCCGGGGTCGGGACCAGCCGTCCCTTCTTACGCTCGAACAGTTCGATACCCAGCTGGTCCTCCAGTTTGGCGATCTGAGCGCTGACCGCCGGCTGGGTGATATGCAGAGATTCCGCGGCATGGGAGACGGTGCCCGACTGCAGGATGGCGTGAAAGGCTTCGAGCTGGCGCAGGTTCAGTTTCATAGCAGCGATCTCCGGGGCGAAAGTACGGGGCGGCAGAATCCGGCTGTGGATGTCGCGGGCCGACGTCGTCCGGTGCGATATCCATACTTACAGTATCCGCAGACCAGACCAGCGCCAATCCCTGTTTTGTGCCCGCGCCAATTCAATCTCAACCCCGTTGTAGCGGCTGTTCACAGGGGCCTCGTTGTGCTGTCGGACGGACTGGTGAAGCTGCGGGTAACAGAGAAATAGTATAAGCGATTTTTATAGGGGCTTAACGAAAAGCAATTGGAGATTATATTTCGGGGGCTGAATAATGATTCTTAACAGCCCGGGCAGGGTAGCGGCAGGAGAAGCATCGGCGTCTGCCAGCGTCTTCAGCATCTCCCCCTGAGTTTCTGGCCCGGTGCTTTCGGACAGCATCCATCTGCGTTCAACCTGTGCAGGGGTATCGCTGCCATTGGGGCCAGAAGCCCTTATAACGCTCTCAACAAAAACAATCAGGAGTACAACCATGCAGTTCAGGAAATTGATCGCAGGTACCGTCCTTGCCGCCACGACGGCGCTGGCCCCGCTCAGCCAGGCGGCAGATATGCAGTTCTTCCGTATTGGCAGCGGCGGTGCCGGTGGCACCTGGTTCCCCGTCGCCGGCCTGATCGCCAATGCTATCAGTGCCCCGCCGGGTTCCCGACCCTGTGATCAGGGAGGCAGCTGTGGAGTGCCGGGTCTGGTCGCTATGGCCCAGTCTTCCAACGCCTCCGTTGCAAACGTGAACGGGGTGCAGTCCGGGCAGATGGAATCGGGCTTCTCCGCTTCCGATATCGTTTACACCGCCTTCAACGGCACCGGCAAGTTCGAGGGTAAGAAGAAGTACAGCAAGCTGCGCGTTATCGCCAACTTTATGTCCGAAGAACTGCACCTGGTATTGCCTAAAGGATCGGACATCAGGTCCATTGCCGATCTGAAGGGCAAGCGCGTCGGTATCGCTCAGGCCGGTTCCGGAACCCAGGTGGCGGTTCTGGATTTCCTCAAAGCTTTCGGTATCGATCGTTCCAATATGGACGAGGCTGACCTCAGTCTGACTCAGAGCACTGAGCACCTGGCTGACGGACAACTGGACGCCTACTTCTATGTGATGCCGGCGCCGACCGCGGCCCTGATCCAGCTGGCTTCAACCAGAGGCTTTGAGCTTTATCGGATGTCTGAGGAGGAGCGCAGAATCTACGAGGAAGGTAATCCGTTCTACTACACCACCACTATTCCCGCCGGAACCTATTCGGGAATCGATTACGACGTTACCACCGTGGGTGTGGGCGATCAGTGGGTTACTAATGCCGATGTGGATGAGGAGCTGATCTATCAGATCACTAAGGCACTCTATAACGACAGCAGCAAGAAACTGTTTGCCAGCGGTCATCCCAAGGCTAAAGACATCACTCTGGATATCGCCACCAAATCGGTCAAGATCCCGTTCCATCCGGGTGCCGAGCGATTCTACCGTGAGCAGGGACTGATCAAGTAACTGCTGAATAACGAGACATCACGCTGTGACGGCCGCAGGGAAGCGAGCTGTCACTGTAGTGGTGCGACGTCCGGAGCCGGACGCCCGGTCCGCTTCTGACAGATGAGGCTGTAGTATGAAAGAACTATCCTTTGAAGAGTTGCAGGAGCTGGAGGAAAAGTACGACTCCGAGCTTCAGACCCGTAAGCTCTCCCGCCCGCTGGAACTGGCCTGCGGCCTGTTGCTGGCCTGTTTTGCGCTCTACCATTTTGTCACTGCCGGCTTCGGCATTCCTACTGACTACTGGCATATGGGGCTTCACCTGTCCGGTGTGCTGTCGATGATCTTTATCTACTACGCGGGTTTTAAGCGTTATGACCGCAGGCGTCCCGACGGTACCAGCCGGGTGCCATTTTACGACTTTATGCTGGCCGCGCTCGGTATCCTCAGTTCACTCTATATCGGCGTCACCTGGCTGGGTGTTGATCTGAATCTGTTCGGCCTGGAGCTGGTGCTTGATGAGCAGGCCCTGCGTCAGGGCAACCCTGCCGGGGTCGATATCGTCTTCGGCACTCTGCTGATCGCGCTGGTACTGGAAGCAACCCGCCGTACCCTCGGGCCGGTGCTGCCGCTGATCATCATTCTGTTCGCCTGCTATGCACTGTTCGGGCAGAAGCTGCCCATCGATATTCTCCGCCACCCCGGTGTGACCTGGTCGCAGTTTGTTAACAATATCTACTTCCCCTCCGATGGCATCTTCGGCATCACCCTGTGGGTAGCGTCCACCATCGTCTTTCATTTCGTGCTGTTCGGGGTGATCGCTCAGCGCATGGGGCTGGGCCAGTTCTTTATCGATATTTCCACCGTGGTTGCCGGTAAGTACGCCGGTGGTCCGGCCAAGGTCAGCGTGGTTTCTTCCGCCTTTTTCGGCACCATCTCCGGATCGGCGGTGGCCAACACCGTGTCCACCGGTTCGCTGACTATTCCCAATATGAAGAAACTGGGCTATCCGGCCCACTTTGCCGGTGGTGTGGAAGCGGCTTCCAGCGCCGGTGGTCAGATCACGCCACCCATTATGGGAGCGGCGGCTTTCATCATGGCCGAGAACCTGCAGATTCCCTACAGCACCGTGGTGCTGGCGGCGATGACACCGGCCATCATGCATTACATCGGTGTGCTTACCATCGTTCACTTCCAGGCGAAGAAACTGGGCCTCAAAGGCTGTGCGAAAGAGGATATCCCGGCGCTGCTGGCGGTGCTCAGAGACGGCTGGCCGACCCTGATTCCGCTGATTGTGCTGATCACCATTCTGTTCAGCGGATTTACTCCCTATATGGCCGCTTTTGCCGGCATCAGTGCCTGTCTGGTGGTGGGGCTGCTCAATCCGAAACACCGGATCGGTTTCGCCGACATATACGACGCCTTTAAAGTGGGGGCCAAATACGCGCTGGCGGTGGGCGCCGCCTGTGCCGCCGTCGGTGTGGTGGTCGGGGTCATCACCATGACCGGCGTCGCCTTCCGTCTCGGCTTTATGGTCACCAGCGGGGCGCAGGAGATCGGTGAGGTGCTGATGACCGCGACCGCCTGGCTGCCCTTCGAGCTGTTTACGCTCAATCAGGCAACGCTGTTTATCTCGCTGATTCTGATCGCGCTGGCCTGTATTCTGATGGGCGCCGGGCTGCCTACGGCGGCGCTCTATATTATGCTCAGCGCGGTGGCCCAGCCGGCGCTGGCCAACCTGGGGGTGCCGGCGCTGGCGGCCCACCTGTTCGTGCTCTACTACGGCGTGCTGTCGGAGATCACACCGCCGGTCTGTACCTCCGCCTATGCGGCCGGGGGGATCGCCAACGCCAATCCCTTCCGCACCGGTCTGGCGGCATTTCAGCTCGGTAATGCCAAGATCATGATGCCCTTTGTGTTCGTCTACTCGCCGGCGATGCTGATCGTGCTGGATGACTATTTCAGCTGGTCCGAATACCTGCAGACCACGCTGACCTGTATGGCGGGCATCTTTATCTTCGGTATTGCCATTACCGGTTATGCGTTGCGTACCCTGACCCTGTTGCCACGGCTGCTGACCTTTGCCGCTGCGGTCATGCTGGTGGTGCCCGGTGGTGAGTCTGATCTGTATGGTCTGTTACTGCTGGTACCGGTGCTGATTCATCAGCTGGCCGGTCGTCGAAAGTCGATGACTGTCGATACCATTGGCGCCGGTTCCGCTCCGCCCTGACTGATCCCGGCTTCGGCCGGGGTCGCCACAGTACTTCAGCCGCCGCAACGATCCGACAGGTCCACAGATTCCTGCCGGGTCCGGCGGCGGCCTCCTCTCTTCCTGGAATTCGAGGTATGGCGCAGATCGCGCCCGTGACTGCTATGTCTGAAAAATTGCATATTGGAATTATCGGGGCCGGTATTGTCGGTCTTTCATCGGCCCTCTGGCTGCAGCGAGCCGGCTTCAGGGTTACCCTGATTGATCGCAGCGAACCGGGTCAGGGCGCCTCGTTCGGTAATGCCGGGTTGTTTGCCGACTATGCCCGCCTGCCGTTTGCCCGTTTTTCAACCCTGTGCAGAATGCCGGGCCTGCTGCTGGACCGGCAGAGTCCGTTGTCGATGAGTCCACGCTATCTGCCGACCCTGACGCCTTATGGCTGGCACTTTTTCCGGGCCTGCCTGCCGGCCCGTTATCGCCGTGGTCGCCAGGCACTGACCGAACTGCAGCAGCATGCCAGCGCCGCCGATCAGCAGCTGCTGAAGGCCACCGGTGCCGAAGATCTGGTCAGAAACGGAGGCTGCCTGGGGCTATTCAGCACCCCGGAAGGATTTGCCAGAGCCAGAGTCGGGGATCTCAGGGAGCGCCAGCTACAGGGGGTGGAGTTGTACCTGCTGGAGGCCGCCGAAGTGCGGGACCTGGAGCCAGGTCTGACAGATTTCTGCGCCGGTGGTGTGCTTTATCCCAACACCAGGTTCACGGTCAGCCCCCTGGAACTCTGTCGCCGCTTTGCCCACCATTTTGCCGGGAATGGCGGCGAGCTGCTGACCGAGGCGGTGAGTTTCGTGACGCCCCGAGCCGACAGCATCGAGGTGCAGACCTCGGGGCGCCGGCAGCGCTTCGACCGACTGGTGATCGCCGCCGGTACCGCTTCTCGCTGGCTCTGTGAACAGCTGGGGTGTCATATCCCGCTGGTCAGCGAACGCGGTTACCATCTCAGTCTGGACAGCAATGGCCGGTCATTGAATCGCCCGGTGGGCTGGCTGGATAAATCGGTGTTCCTGACGCCGATGCGCGGTGGTATCCGGGTGGCCGGTACCGCCGAGTTTGCCGATACCGACGCTCCTCCCAGCAGTGACCGTACCCGGGTTATGCTGGAGCATGCCCGAACCATGCTGGGGGAGGATGCGGAAGTTCGCGCCAGTTGGGTGGGCAGTCGTCCCTCGACGCCGGATTCACTGCCGGTCATCGGGGCGTTGTGTGAACATCCGCGTATCTCGCTGGCTTTCGGTCATGGCCATCTGGGACTGACGCTGGCGGCCATCACCGGCCAGCTGGTTGCACAGCAGATCGCCGGTGAGCCCACCGTCGTGCCGCTGGAGTACTTCTCTCCGGATAGGTTCTGATATCCCGGGCATAGAGCCCGGTCAGCGAGAGTGGGCTGGTTTATGGTTCTTCGCGCTTAATCGTGAAAGTTCCGTAGCCGGCGCTGAGCGGACGTTTGCTCTGGTGGTGCTTTGGGAGTTTAAAGCTCATTTGCGGAGTCCGCTGAGGTTTTTTGTTGCGCCCCCGCCGGGCGCCTTCATTTTTGACAAACGCATCAAAAACGAAGCAAAAAGTGCTTCAGGTGCTTCTTAGCCCCACCGCTTGCCGGCTTCGCCGGTACCCCGCGCGCTGCCCCCATTATTCGGGCGCATCGGCAGGCCCTCCATGGCCTGACGATGCGGCTCGGCATCCCTGCCTCGCCCCTTGCAGGCCTGATCGAATAACGGACACTGTGCCCGGCTGTGCAAAGGGGGAATGTGCCAGCCGCTGATCCGGTGCCTCCTTCAGCAGTCGCCGGGCGAGCGGTTAACGTCCCTGCCTCCCTTTGAAGCCGACAAACGCAGGCCAGCCTCAGACTGAGATTTATAGCGGCGAAGACGCGTATCCGAAGGACGGTTTCGTTGGAGTGTCTTTTTTCGCTGACCTTTCTGGACAAGCATAAAGGCAAGGCGCCCGGGTGGGCGCAACAAAAACTATCCGGCCACGCCAGCAATGCAGGATAAATACCTGGCACGCAGGCCGTGACGGAAACAGTCAAATGACTCCTCTGCGTCATGAGACATTGTCTTCAGCTACCCGGCTCTGGCTATTACCCGGTGGTCGGAGAGGCAAACAGAGCGTTTCAGGGACAAGCGGCGACGATTCACCCTAAGCCGCGAAGATCCTTTTTTATGCCTGCCCGTTCTTCAGTCGGGCGGGCAGGGGCTGAGAGTATTCAGCGCCTGTTCCAGCGCCGGCAGACGCTCGGCAAAAATCGCCCCCTCCTGCAGATGACTGAGCACCCTCATCCGGGTCAGCACGCCTCTGACATTGACGGTCATGCCGATCAGTCTGACCTGCCGTCCCGCTTTAGCGGAATCAACGATAATATCTTCGATAGCCATGGCGGTGGACACGTCGATACAGGGCACTCCGGAAAGATCCAGCAGCAGGCTGTCATGGGGGCCGGATTCGCTGAGTTTTCGATGAATCGCCCGGGCGGCACCGAAACTGACCGGACCGTTCAGACAGTAGAGCAGCAGCCGGCCATCGGCGCTGGCCAGCAGCCGGCTCTCTTCGTCGTTCAGCTCCTCCGATGCGCCGTCGATCAGCCGTACCTCTTCCAGCTGCAGATCCGATAATCGCTTTACGGTGTAGAGGTTAGCGATAAAGACGCCGATCCCCACGGCCATAATCAGATCGGCAAATACCGTCAGCGTCAGCACCAGCAGCATCAGACCGGCAACGAACGGTGGAATCTGATGAATCCGACGCAGAAAGTTCCAGTCGATAATATCGACACCGACCCGGATCAGAATCCCCGCCAGTACCGCATGGGGAATGGATTCGGCCAGTGGTGCGGCTCCCAGTACCAGTATCAGCAGTACCAGCCCGTGTACCGCTCCGGAGATCGGCGTTTCACCGCCGGCGCGAATGTTGACCACCGTGCGAACCGTGGCGCCGGCCCCGGGCAGCCCGCCGAAGCAGCCGGCCAGCAGATTACCGATCCCCTGACCCAGCAGCTCGCGGTCGGAATCGTGATGGCGGGGGCTGAGATTGTCGGCCACCAGGGAGGTCAGCAGTGAATCGATAGCACCCAGGGCCGCCAGCATCAGTGCTGCTGTCAGCATCTGCGGCAGCAGCTCCGGGTGTAGTTGCGGCGGTTGCAGCGACGGCAGCCCCGCAGGGATGTCGCCGATTACCGCCAGCGCCGAATCGTTGCTATCGATAAACAGCAGGTAACAGAAGGTAGCGATAATCAGTGCCGCCAGCGGTGCCGGCACCAGCTGGCGTACCGCCAGCGGCAGCAGCTTCGGCCAGCCCCACAGGCAGAGCAGGGTCAGGGTTCCGAGGCCGAGGGCCCGAGCATCGCTGTTGCGGAGAAGTTCCGGCAGTGCCTGCAGGGTGGCACTGACTCCCGCGGGCGTACTCTGGCCCAGCAGCGGCGCAAGCTGCAGCACGATGATGATTACCCCGATACCGCTCATAAAACCGGAAATGACCGGAAACGGCACCAGGGTAATGTAACGCCCCAGCTTCAGCAGGCCGAAGCCGATCTGAAACAGACCGGCCATCATCACCACCGTAAAGGCCAGCCAGGGACCCTGCTGCGGGTCGATGGCGCTGAACTGGGTGTAAACCGACGCCATGACCACGGTCATCGGGCCGGTGGGGCCGGAGACCTGAGCCGGAGTGCCACCGAACAGAGCGGCGAATATGCCGACAAATATGGCGCCCCAGAGCCCGGCGGCAGGGCCGGCGCCGGAAGCGACGCCAAAAGCGAGTGCCAGTGGCAGGGCGATGATCGCAGCGGTGATCCCGCCGCTCAGATCTCCACCCAGGTTGCGAAAATGAAGGCCGTAGATTGAGGTCATGGCAGGGCCGCAGGCAGGGGAGTCCCTCCGGTACTATCGGCGGGACTCGTAAAGCTGAACAGGACTTCGGGTGAAGGCGGGCTCGTTGTCAGGCCCACCGTCGCTGGTTTAAGCAGAAGCTGTATCGGCGGCCGGCGGAGTCGGTACCCCCTCGGTCAGTCCCGGCAGATAATCGTCGACAAAACCGAGATGGGAGACCAGCCCGGTGTTGTCCGACCAGTAAAACAATCGGTACATGGGCGGCTCGAACAGCGGGTCGATATCGTCCACTTCCCCCATCTGCAGCTGATAAGAGAAGCTGCTGCTGGGAGTGATAAACAGCGTCGTGCCCTGCCAGTTCACCACGGCTTCCCGGTGGACGTGACCGCAGCAGATACCCTGTACCTGGGGGTGGCGACGGATGATCTCACCCATCTCCTCACCCCGTTCGCAACGCAGAGCGTCCATATAAGGAAACTGGATCGGTGCCGGCGGATGGTGCATAAAAATCAGGGTCGGGCGTAACGGCTGGTCCTGCAGTTGTCGGTCCAGCCACTGCAGACGCTGATCGCAGAGCAGGCCGTTGTGGTTGCCGGGATTGAGGGTGTCGAGGCAGAGAATCCGCAGCGCAGATTCCTCGTTGTCATCGATGTCGGACAGGTCGCAGTGCAGGAACTCGCCACCTTTGTGCAGGTAGCTATGATCGCTGAACACATCGCGCAGGCGCTGGCGGTGATCATGGTTGCCGGCAACGATGCCGTAGGGCATCCGCAGCTGTTCAAGCGCCTGACGAGTGGCCCGGTAATCTTCCAGCCGACCATGGTTGGAAATATCGCCGGTCACCATCACCAGGTCCGGCGTCGGATCGAGGCTGTTGAGACGGTCCACGGTGCGATGCAACTGGTCCAGCAGATCGACGGGGCCTTCCCGGGTTTCAATAACGCGGCCGACATGGAAGTCGGTAATCTGGGCGATCAGCATAGTTCTGTCCTTACAGAAAACAGGGCGGCGGAGCCGGTCATCTCACTGACCGTGGCAGGGGGATCCGATGCTCCGCCGCTGAATAAGCGCGGTTGCTGTTGTGGTTGTTGGGGCCTTGAGATCAGGTCGGCGTCTGGGCCAGCAGGAAGATCGACAGGCCGGCGCAGGCCACGGCCGAGACCTTGCGCATCGACATGTTCTCCCACTTCAGCAGCACCGAGATCATCAGCGCCACCACGAAGCTGAGGTTGGCGATGGGAACCAGGATGCTGGCTTCGCCCCGTTCCAGGGCGGCGATCAGGAAGTTGACGATCAGGAACACCAGCACCCCGGAAACCGCCGAGTAGCGCAGTTTGGCGACGGAGACCCGGACTCGCTTCTCCCGCAGCGCGGCGTAGAGGAAACCACCGACAACCCAGCACAGAGAGGCGATCAGCAGCATGCTGGAGGGGTCGCCGCCAGCGACGATACCGGCCTTGGAGATCACCCCGTAACTGGCCCGGAAGATGGCGGCAATGATGGCGACCCAGAGGAAGATACCGGCGGCAGCGATATCCTCATCCAGCGGGTGGCTGCGCTTATAGAGGATCAGCACGCCCACCACGCCGGACAGGATGCCCAGTAACTTCAGCATCCCCAGCGCTTCGCCCAGGAACAGGAAGGAGAGCAGTACCACGCCGATGGTATTGAGCCGGTAAACGGTGGAGCCGAGGCTGACATCGAGATGAGTGAGACACTCCAGCAGCAGAATATTGGAGAGAGTCACCGCCAGACCTGCCGCCAGTCCGAACATCAGGGTGGCTTCGTTGAGGACGATCGGCTTGTCGTTCACCACGAACATCACGATCTGCAACAGCGACCAGATAATTCCGATACCGCAGATATACATCCCCCGGGAGCGCTCCCGGCTGCAGTACTTCTTAAAGACCACATCGCTCAGGCCCGCGGCCAGCAGGCTCAGCAATGCAAACATTATGGCGCTGTTCATGGTTCACTCCGATCAGCAGATTACAGTCAGTTAATTTACAGGGGGTCGGGATCGGGGATGGCCGCTGCCGGATTTCTGCGCCGGCCGTCCCGATACCGGTTTATTTCACCCGCACCACCCGGGCTTCCCGACGGCGCAGAATCTCATGGACCACCGCACCCACCAGGGTCACGGCGATAATCAGCACCGCCAGCGCGCTCACCGAAGGGGTGATACCGAGCCGCACCTTACTGGCCAGCACGGTGGTCAGGGTGCTCTCCGCCTGGATGGTGAAGATGGTGGTGTTGTAGTTCTCGAAGGAGGTGAGGAACGCCAGCACCGCCGCCGAGATGATGGCCGGGCGCAGAAAGGGCATCAGCACCTGCCAGAATACCTGCACATGGCTGGCGCCGAGATCCAGTGCCGCCTCCTCCAGATTGGGATCGAAGCGCTGCATCCGTGCCAGGAAGATCAGCATGCAGTAGGAGGAAATAAAAGTGGACTGGCCGATAATGCTGAGCCAGATACCGTTGTAGTAGAAGGACTCGTAATCGGCATCCACCAGGGTGCCCATCCAGTCCCAGAACACCAGCGTCGAGATGCCGATGATCACCCCGGGGGCCAGAATCGGTGAAATTACCACGGTGTAGTAGATGCTGCGGGCCCGGCCCTGCAGCTGGCTGAGCATCAGCGCCCCGGCCAGGCCGATGGGCACCGACAGTGCTACCACGCCGCCGCCGATCAGCAGGCTGTTGAGAAAACCCTCCACCATCTGCTCGTCCCGCACCAGATTCTCGAACCAGCGCAGGGTAAAACCCTCCCAGGGGGTGACCTGGGGATAGGTATTGTCGTTAAAGGCGGTGGTGCCCATCATCACCAGCGGCCCGAACAGGTAAGCGAAGAACAGCAGGATGTAGAAGGCCACCATAAAGCGCTGCACCGAGGCTGCGGTGATCAGGCCGCCGGGCACCGTTGCCGGAGCAACGTCGCTGCGGTTCAGGGTCTGGGTATCTGCACTCATTTGACGATCTCCCCGAAGCTGACTTTAAACAGGCGCATGACACTCATCACGAACACCAGGCAGACCAGCAGCAGGACAAAGGCATAGGCTGCGCCCTGGGGCCAGTTGCCGCCGGTGTTGAACCACTGGTAGATGATCTGGGTGAACCAGAGGCTGCTGGGTCCACCCAGAATCTGCGGGGCCGCCAGCGCGCCGGCGCTGAGCATAAACACCATGGTGCAGCCGGAAGCGATACCGGGCTTGGCGTAGGGCATGACGATCTCGAAGTGGACCCGCCACCAGGGGGAACCGAGATCCCGGGCCGCTTCGATCAGGTTGTGGTCCATGCTCTCGATGGCGTTATAGAGCGGGAAGATCATCAGCAGAATATAGGCGTAGCTGAGGCCGGCATAGAGCCCCACCTCGGCGCGCAGGAAGTCGACGGGCTGATCGATCAGCCCCAGCCACAGCAGGACATTGTTGATTACCCCGCCGCTGCCGAACAGAATCCGGAAGGCGAAGGCGCGCAGTACCTCGTTAACCCAGAACGGCAGCAGCAGACACAGGGCCATCAGCCGCAGCTTGCCGGACGTCGCCACCTGGCCCATAAAGTAAGCGACCGGGTAGCAGAGGGCGAAATTGATCAGGGTCACCACCAGCGCGGCGATGATGGTCTTCAGCAGCACCTTCAGGTGCAGCCAGTTGAACAGCTCTTCGTCACCGGCACGGCCGAACAGCAGGTAGTCATAGTTCTTCAGGGTGTAGACATCCTCCGGTCCGCCGATTTTTGCCGGTGGCAGATTGTGATGGAAGGAGAAGTCCAGCATGTAGAGCTGGGGCATGATAATCATCAGGAAGATCCAGCCCAGCACCGCCAGCAGCAGATAACCGGAGACCGCCCAGCCGTTGCGGCGGACGAAGGCCTGGATACCCAGCGAACCGTTGTTGCGCCAGTTGCTGTAACCCCAGCTCAGCAGCACCACGGCGATAGCGGCCAGGACGATGGTGATCAGCGGATTATTCATGGGCCAGCTCTCCCTGCGCCAGTACCACGGCGCGGTCGGCATCGAAGGTCAGCGACACCGGGTCGTTGCGGCGCAACTTCGGTACGCCGCCGTTATTGACCAGCGACATGGTCAGGTCCCGCTCATCGCCCTGCATATAGAGATGGACGAATTCCCCCTCGAACTCTTCGTTGAGGACGGTGGACTTCACCAGCCCGCCGGAGCCGGGGTTCTGTGACAGTGACAGGCTCTGAGGGCGAACAAACAGAGTCGCCTGGTCGCCGGTGCTGAGACCGCTGACATTGCGGCCTTTCATCACCCCGAACCGGCTCTCGATCACCGCGTAGTCCCCCTGGCGTTCGGTGACCCGGCCGCTGAAGGGGTTGTTGGCGCCGACAAAGGAGGCCACAAAGGGGGTTTCCGGGCTGTCATAGACATCCTCGGCGGCTCCCACCTGCTGAATCACGCCGTTGCTCATCACCGCGATACGATCCGACATGGTCAGGGCTTCACCCTGGTCGTGGGTGATGTAGATAAAGGTGATGCCGACCCGCTGCTGAATCTCCCGCAGCTCGGTCCGCATATGCTCGCGCAGTTTCAGATCCAGCGCCGACAGCGGCTCGTCCAGCAACAGGACCTTCGGTTCCACCGCCAGTGCCCGGGCGATCGCGACCCGCTGGCGCTGACCACCGGACAGTTCCGACGGTAGTTTGTCGCCCTGACCGGGCAGGGCGATGGTTTCCAGCAGTTCGTCGGCACGACGGCGGCGATCCGCTTTGCCGACACCGCGAATCTTCAGGCCGAAGCTGATGTTGTCGGCGACGCTCATCAGCGGGAACAGCGCCAGACTCTGGAAGATCAGGGCGGTGGGGCGCTGGTTGGGGCCGATTCCCTGCATGTTCTGGCCGTCGATCCGGATTTCGCCTTCGGTGGGATCGTTGAATCCGGAGATGGCACGCAGCAGGGTGGTCTTACCGCAGCCGCTGGGACCGAGAAAGCTGAAGAATTCGCCCCCCTCGATGTTGAGATTGGCGTTCTTAACGGCGGTAAAGTCTCCGAAGCGGATACTGACGCGATCCAGTTCGACATTGGCACTCATAAACAACTCCTTATTACCTGAAGCCTTATTTCACGAGGCTTCGCGTTGTTTTTATTCTGATAGCCCGGTTCCCGCACGAGGCCCTGTGCGGGGCGAACATAAGTTAATCCGGGGGCTGACTGCCGGGCCTGCGATGGCCGGATGGCAGGCGGGCAGAGTTCAGGCCGACGGCAAAGCCGTCACAGGGCTGGTACTGCTGAATCGATGGATAATGCGATGAGGCAGTTGCCGGACCGGCCTGCGGTATCCGGGTCAGTCGGCAGACACCCCGGATCTGTCAGGTGTCTGCCGGCCGATATTCGTCAGGCGGCGACGAATTTGTCCCGGTATTCGGCACGGACACCGGCATACCAGGCGGGCTCCGGCGGCCACCACCACAACCGTTCCAGGGCATCTTCCGGATAGGCTTCCTGGAAGCCTTTGCGGGCGGCATCGCTGAGGAACTGATCGGCACCGACGGCACAGGCGTTGTAACCGGTTTCGTTGGCCAGCTGGCCACCCACTTCACCCTTGTAGATAAAGTCGAGGAACTGGTAGACCGCATCGACGTTGCGGGCGCCGGAGGGCAGGGAGAGACCGTCCAGCCAGGTCAGCGCGCCCTCCTGAGGCGCCATATAGTTGACCGGCTTGCCTTCGCTCTTCAGCTTCATGGCCGGGCCGTCCCAGGTCTGGGCGACGATGACGTTGTTCTGGGTGAATCCATTAGTCTGGGCATCGGCATCGGCCCAGAACTGCTTCATCCAGTCCTTGTGTTCTACCGCATAGCGGGTGATTTCCGACCAGATCCGGCGCATGGTGGCTTCGTCTTTGTAGGTGTCCAGCATGCGGTTGGAGGGCAGTTTGCCGATCCGGTCCAGATACAGACCAAGCCCCAGCATCATCGAATGGGGGCGTCCCATCACATAGCCCTTCACCTCTTCGGAGAAAAGATCGCCGTAGCTGAGGTCTTTGTAGTCCCGATGGAACCTGTCGGTGTTCCAGGCGATGGCTTCGGTACCCCACAGGTAGGGCAGGTGGTGATTGTTGCCGTCCCAGCTGCCGTGTTCCATGGACGTCTTCAGCATCGGGGCAAGGATACGGTCGGTAGGCACCCGGCTCATGTCCCAGGACTGCACCAGTTGCAGATCCTTCCACTGCGGCATCATGATGGAGGTCGGGGCGATCAGGTCGAAGCCACGTCCCTTGGTAGCCTTCATCTTATTGATCAGCTCCTGATTGGAGCCGAAGGTGGTGTATTTCACCTTGATGCCGGTCGCTTTCTCAAATTCCGCTTTCAGCGAGTCCGGCAGATAACCGCCCCACATCAGAATCTTCAGAGTACCGGATGAGGCCAGGGCGTCGGAACTGATCACCCAGGGGGCTGCAACGGCGGCGGCCCCTGCAGCCGTGGTCTTTTTCAGGAAAGACCGGCGGCTGAGGCCGGCCCCGCTACTCTTCTTATCGTTATGCATAGCTTCTCTCCAGAAGGTTTCGATTGGGAGGCGAAGAGTTGACTTCGCCTCCTGTCATCGGCAGACAGAAGCTGATCTGTGCAGCCGCCGGACCAGCCCGACATCAGCCTTCTGTTGCTACCTTCCGAAAAGACTAAGGTATCTTTGGATCTCCAATAAGTTCCATTCCGGGCAATATGGAAAGGCCAATTTCGAAGCGTTCTCTTTCACTGCTGAGCACTACGGCTGCCGATCAGGGCTTCAGCAGGGAACGGATAACGCCGGCCAGCAGCGCCGCTGCCGGGCGCATCTCCTCTTCCCGCACGCAGCTGAAGCCCAGCAGCAGCCCCGGCGGCAGCCGCTGTTCGACACAGTAGATCGACAGTGGCAGCACATCGACACCGGCGGCGCGGGCGGCATCGGTGACCTCCTTATCGTCGAGCTGCTCCGGCAACCAGCCGATCAGGTGCATACCCGAATCGGTGGGAGAGGGGCGAATCAGGTCGCCCGCTTCGGCGGCCAGCGCATCCAGCAACTGCTGCTGACGCTCCTTATAAAGCATCCGCATCTTGCGGATATGGCTGGTGAAATAACCCTCGCTGATAAAGTCGCTGAGGATCGCCTGGGGCATGATGGGAGTGAAGCGGTTGAGGATGGCGTGAAGCGTGGTGAAGGCTTCCACCAGTGGTTCCGGCACTACCATGTAGGCCAGTCTCAGGGCCGGGTAGAGTACCTTGCTGAAGGTGCCCACATAGATCACCCGATTATCGGCATCGATCCCCTGCATCGCCGCCAGCGGCCGGCCTTTATAGCGGAACTCGCTGTCGTAGTCGTCTTCCAGCACCCAGGCGCCACTGCGGCTGGCCAGATCCAGCAGCTCCAGCCGCCGGGCCAGGCTGGTGGTCATTCCCAGCGGGTGCTGGTGAGAGGGGGTGACCATAATCAGCTTCGGCTGCGCGCAGCGACGAATGCCTTCTCCGATATCGAGGCCGTTGTCATCCAGCGGAACCGGCACGATGCGGGCGCCGGAGCCGGCCAGCGCTTCCCGGCCGAGAATATGGCCGGGATCCTCCACCCAGGCCGGCTCCCCCTCATCCAGCAGCGCCAGAGTCGCCAGGCAGAAGGCCTGCTGGGCACCGCCGGTCACCAGCACCTGGCTGGCTTCGCAACGCACTCCACGGGCATCGTTGAGATAGCCGGCAATCGCTTCGCGCAACGGATAGTAGCCTTCGGTGGGGCCGTAATTGAGCGCGTCACCCTTTGCCCGACGCCAGTGCTTGCCGGAGATTCGCGCCCAGCGCTGACGCGGAAACTCCTCCAGGGCCGGGGTGCCGGCATGGAAGGCGCGGGGGCGTTCGTGGTGAACGATCCCGGGCATACTGGAGAGCTGCTGGCAGCGTCGGGACAGTGGCTGGGGAGCGCCGGAGGTGGTCGGCTGCTGTCGCTGAGCCGGTGCGTCGGGGCTGAGGTCGGGCTGGCGGACGCCGGCGACGAAGGTTCCGGAGCCGACCGCTGCTTTCAGATAGCCTTCGGCGATCAGTTGCTCGTAGGTGTTCTGCACGGTGAGACGGGAGACTCCGATGTCCGCGGCCAGTTCCCGGGTGGAGGGCAGGCGGATTCCCTCTTCCAGATCACCGTTCAGGACTGCGGTCCGCAGCTGACTGCAGAGCTGGCGGAACTTGGGGATCTTCGATGATTCGTCCAGCCGGATCATGGAGAGCATTACGCCGCGGGAGTGTTTCGACACGGGAACCTCACTGCTACAGACAAATTGCTATTGGATATACAAGTTAGCAAAATACTGTGACTTCGGTATATCCAATACGGCCATGATCCGGTGTCGTAATTGGCCTTATTCCGGGGTAAAGCCGGCGACGATGGTGCTGGCTTCTGTAATACTCCTCCCAGAGGATCCCATCGGACAGAGGCAATCGGAGACAGGAAATGAGCAGAGAGGCGGGGCACTTTTCCCGGATACTCGGCCGCAGAGATGTGCTGGTGCTGGCGTTCGGGGCCATGATCGGCTGGGGCTGGGTGGCGCTGGCCGGCAGCTGGATTCAGTCGGCCGGTTCGGTAGGAACCCTGGTGGCGTTTGCCGCCGGAGGTCTGGCGGTGGTTCTGATCGGCCTGACCTATGCCGAGCTGGCCGCCGCCATGCCGATTACTGGCGGTGAGCATGTCTACAGTTACCGGGCGCTGGGGGTGATCGGCTCCTTTCTCTGCACCTGGGCGCTGCTGCTGGGTTATGTGTCGGTGGTGGCTTTCGAAGCGGTGGCGTTGCCGACGGTACTGGAATACCTGTTACCCGACTACAAAACCGGTTACCTGTGGACGGTGGCCGGCTGGGACGTCTATGCCAGCTGGGTGGCGGTGGGGATTGGTGGCTCGCTGCTGATGATGGCGATCAACTATGTCGGTATTCGCACCGCTGTCAGGCTGCAGGGACTGGTCACCCTGCTGATCGCAGTGGCGGGGCTGATGCTGATGGGCAGTGCCGCCATCGGGGGCGAGGGCGCCAATATGCAGCCGCTGCTGGTGGACAGTGGCGCGGGGATCGTCGGAGTGATGGTGATGCTGCCGATGATGTTCGTAGGTTTCGACGTGATTCCACAGGCGGCTGAAGAGATCGACCTGCCCCAGCGGGAGATCGGCCGGGTGCTGTTGCTGGCGGTACTGATGGCGGTGGCCTGGTACAGTTTTATCACCCTGTCGGTGTCGGTGGCGCTGGACAGCGGCTCGCTGGCCGACAGCGAGCTGGCTGTGGCGGATGCCATGGCGGCGCTGGTGGGTGGTTCCTGGGGTGGCAAGCTGATCGTGCTGGCCGGGATCGGCGGCATCCTTACCAGCTGGAACGCCTTCTATGTGGGTGGCAGCCGAGCTATCTTTGCCATGGCCCGGGCACGGATGCTGCCTGAAGTCTTTGCCCGTCTGCATCCCCGCTTCAACACCCCTGCCAATGCCATCCTGCTGATCGGTGCACTGTCGCTGCTGGCGCCACTGGCCGGCCGCAAGGCCATGGTGTGGCTGGTTGATGCCGGCAGTCTGGGCATTGTTGTGGCTTACGGGCTGGTGGCGCTGTCGTTTCTGCTGCTGCGTCGCAAAGCCGCAGATATGCCCCGGCCCTTCCGGGTGCATTACGGCATGCTGGTGGGTTCACTGGCGTTGCTGGTGAGTGTGGGACTGGCCTGTCTCTATCTGCCCGGCAGCCCGGCGGCGCTGACGCCGGAGGAGTGGTTGATCGTACTGACCTGGAGTCTGCTGGGGTGGTTGCTGTATCGGGTAGCCCGGCGTCGTCACAGTCGCCGTGAGATGGCGGCTGTGCTGGATGCTGAGTTGCGGAGTGGTCATTCGGATAGCTGAGGGGGCTCTATATCGGAAGTTCTCCTGAAAAACCGATGTTTGTTAATGGTTTGGGTTGCACCTTGCCGGGCGCCTTCATTTCTTTGCCGCAGGCCAAAGAAACGGAAGCAAAGAAAGCCCGCCCTGTGCCACCGGCCTGCGGCTGCCCTCACTCCTCGACTGAAGCGGGCGCTGCGCGAACTCGGCCTGCGGCCTCAGACAAGCGCTTGCTTAACCCCGCCTCAGTCTGCGAGGCTCGGCGGTGGCAGAGGGGGCAGGTGGCAACTGATAGTTCTGTGTTAGTTTGCATGTAGTAGCAGTGTTGGCTGCTGGCACGGACTCAATCTTCCCTTCTGTGCAGCCGAGCATTGCAGCTTGTAAATGGATCAGTGCGAGGACTGTCTGAGGCCGCAGGCCGAGTTCTGAAGCACCCATTTGCAAGCGAAACGCGCAGGGAAGCTGGCGAAGCCAGCCAAGCAGCAGGGGCGGCTTTGGATTGTTAAGGTCTTTGGGCGTCCAAAGACCTTAACTCGCCGTCGGGCGAAAAGCGGACTACCGGCAAACTCGACGAACCGGAGTTATTCCTGAATTACAGCATTCAGCTGATAGTTCGGGTTGCGCCTTGTCGGGCGCCTTCATTTCTTTGCCGCAGGCCAAAGAAACGGAAGCAAAGAAAGCCCGCCCTGTGCCACCGGCCTGCGGCTGCCCTCACTCCTCGACTGAAGCGGGCGCTGCGCGAACTCGGCCTGCGGCCTCAGACAAGCGCTTGCTTAACCCCGCCTCAGTCTGCGAGGCTCGGCGGTGGCAAAGGGGATCATGTGCCGGCTGATAATTCTGTGTTTGTTTTACAGGAAGTCAGAGATTGGTTGCAGGTACGGACTCAACCTTCTCTTCTGTGAGCCAAACAGCAGGGGTGGCTTTGGATTGTTAAGGTCTTTGGGCGCCCAAAGACCTTAACTCGCCGTCGGGCGAAAAGCGGACTACCGGCAAACTCGACGAACCGGAATTATTCCTGAATTACAGAATTCAGCTGATAGTTCGGGTTGCGCCATGCCGGGCGTCTTCATTTCTTTGGCGCGGGCCAAAGAAACGGAAGCAAAGAAAGCCCGCCCTGTGCCACCGGCCTTCGGCTGCCCTCTATCCTCACCTGAAGCGGACGTTACGCGAACTCGGCCTGCGGCCTCAGACAGCCGCTCGCTTCATCCCGCTTCAGACTGCGGGGCTCGGCGATGGCAAAGGGGAATGGGTGCCGGCTGATAGCTCTGTGCCAGTCAAAGGCAGTGGTAGTGTTGGTTGCTGGCACGAACGCAATAAACCGTAATTATTCCTGAAATACAGCACTCAGCTGATAGTGTTACTTCAGACTTCTGACAGGCTCTCCAGCGCTACCAGCCTGGCATCGAGTCTCTGAGCCAGTTGACGGGCCCGGCCCAGCCGCACCGCTGTCAGTTCGGTGTCCACCACTACGACCGGACAATCAAACTGTATCCCATCCAGCTCATCACGACTGCGGCCATCGGTCAGCAGATAGAGGGTCTGGCTCTGTGCCGGACGCAGGCGGGTCTGTCGGGTCAGCAGTTCACGGGCCTCCAGCAGCGCCTGACGCAGGGGCGTGCCGCCGCCGGCGCTGATCTGTCCCAGCTTTCGCTCCAGCTCTTTCAGGGCGCGCTGTGGTTTCAGCAGCGTTTCCACCCGGCCGTTGCCAAATCCCAGCAGGGCACATTGCTGGCGTTGCAGATAGGCCTGATGGCAGAGGTTGCCGACGGCTCCCAGGGCCCGACTCAGCGCCCGGGCACTGAGGTTTGAACCGGAGGTGTCCAGCAGAATCAGGTTGAGATGATCATCCGTCGCGGCCGCCGGTCGGAATACGGCGCGTTTCAGCGATCGTGGGAAGCGCTCGCCCGGGGATGAGGGTGGCGCCAGATTGTCGGTGTGGATGAGAGTGGCGAACCAGTCCAGTGAACGGCCGCTGTCGCTGTGCTTCAGGGTACGGGCGGCGCGGGAGCCCCGGTCGGCACTGCGGTTGTTGTCCGCGATGCCATCAGCGCTGGCGGTTTTCAGCGGTTTTTTTTTTCGCCGGCCCGGAACGGCTGCAGTCGGGATCGGGCGCCGGCTTCTGCCGGTTGTGGCGGCATCTCACCCCAGCTGCCGGCGTTGTCCTGCTCCTTATTGGACGGGGACTGCGACTGCTGGGGCTGCGGTTGTGATGACTGCTGCGGTGACTGTTGTTGTGACTGGGGCGGCTGCTGGGGGTGGCGGCGGTGTGCCAGTACCAGCTCGGCGACGGCATCGATGCTATCGGTGCTGACCCGGGATTCTCCCTGCCAGGCGCTGAAGGCGCGGGCGGCTCGTTGCAGACAGATATCGGCCCGCAATCCTTCCACACCGGCATCGCTGCAGAGTTCGGCGATGGCCAGTTGCTCGTCGTCATCCAACTCGATGCTGTCCAGCCGCTGACGGGCGTTTTCCACCTGAGTGCGCAGCTGTTGCTGCTGTTCGGACCAGTTTTCGATGAAGGCGGTGGGGTCTTCATCAAAGGCCAGCCGGCGACGGACGATATCCACCCGCTCGCGGGCGCTGAACCGGTTATCCAGCTCGACACAGAGACCGAAGCGGTCCAGCAGCTGGGGCCGCAGCTCACCTTCGTCCGGATTCATGGTGCCGACCAGAATAAAGCGGGCGGGGTGGTTGTGGGAGATACCGTCCCGTTCGACGTGATTGATGCCGGAGGCGGAAACGTCCAGCAGCAGGTCCACCAACTGATCAGGCAGCAGGTTGACCTCATCCATATAGAGCACCCCTTCGTGGGCGCGAGCCAGCAGGCCGGGGCTGAAGCTGACTTCGCCCTGGCCCAGGGCCTTCTCCAGATTGAGGGTGCCGACCAGTTTCTCTTCACTGGCGCCCAGCGGCAGGGTGACGAAGCGCTCCGGATCGAGTCCGGCCACTGCCGCCAGTCCCCGCGCCAGGGTCGATTTCGCGGTCCCGCGGGGGCCGGCAATCAGCACGCCGCCCACTTTCGGGTCGATGGCATTCAGTAGCAGTGCCAGTTTCAGGCGCTGCTGACCAATAACGGCACTGAAGGGAAACTGATAGCTCACGGGCGTTCCTGATTCTGAAGTTGACTGAAATAAACAGTGGCGACGGCCGGCAATCGGACCGGGGAGTATTCTATCCGTTTTCGCGGGTCGGACTGAATGGGATGTTGTGTCATCCGGACACCGCCTCCTCTCGTTGCTGTTCCGCGTCCAGCAGTAGTTCTTCCAGCTGATCGGCGTAGTCGCCGGGCTCCTGCCAGAGTCCCCGCTGAATCGCTTCCAGCAGTCGCTCGCCCATCTCCCGCATGGCGTCCGGGTTGTGCTGCTCCAGAAATTCCCGATTCTCCGGATCCAGCAGGTAGGCGTCGGTAAGCATGGCGTACTGATAGTCTGCCACCAGATCGGTGGTGGCGTCGTAGGCGAACAGGTAGTCGACGGTGGCGGCCATCTCGAACGCACCCTTGTAGCCGTGACGGCGGATGGCGTTGAGCCATTTGGGGTTGACCGCCCGGGAGCGGATCACCCGCGCCAGTTCCTCCTCCAGGGTACGGATTTTCGGCAGCGCCGGGTTGGAGTGATCGGCGTGGTAGATGGTGGGCTGCTGGCGCGACAACACCCGTACGGCGTTGGCCATGCCCCCCTGGAACTGATAATAGTCGTCGGAATCGAGGATATCGTGCTCGCGATTGTCCTGGTTCTGCAGCACCGCTTCCAGGTGGCCGAGCCGTTGCTGGAAGGCCTGTGGTGCTTCGGTGCCGGCGTCCTCCTGACCGTAAGCGTAGCTGCCCCAGTTGAGGTAGGCCTGAGCGAGATCGGCATCGGTCTCCCAGCAGCGTTCGTCGATCAGCCCCTGCAGGCCGGCACCATAAGCGCCGGGTTTGGAACCGAACACCCGCCAGCCGGCCTGCTTGCGGGCCTGTTCCTGACTGAGTCCCTGTTGCTGCAGCTGTTGCTGCTCCTGCTCGACCCGAGCGCGAATCGGGTTGATGCTCTCAGGCTCATCGAGAGCGGCCAGCGCCTGGACGGCGGCATCGAACAGCCGCACCACGTTGCTGAAGGCATCGCGGAAGAAGCCGGAGATCCGCAGGGTGATATCCACCCGGGGACGGTTGAGGATAAAACCGGGGATGATCTCGAAATCCACCACCCGATTACTGGCGCCATCCCAGATCGGCTTAACCCCCATCAGGGCGAAGGCCTGGGCGATATCGTCGCCGCCGGTACGCATGGTGGCGGTGCCCCAGACGCTGAGACCCAGACTGCGGGGATAATCACCCTGCTCCTGAAGATGACGAAGGATCAGGGCGTCGGCGGAGGTCTGGCCGATCTGCCAGGCGGTGGGCGTCGGAATCGAGCGGGTATCCACCGAGTAGAAGTTGCGGCCGGTGGGCAGGCAGTCGAGCCGTCCCCGGGTCGGTGCGCCGCTGGGGCCGGCGGGTACGAAGCGGCCCTGCAGCGCCTGAATAAAATGGTTGATCTCATCACGGCCGCTGGCGCTCAGCCGGGACTGTACCGGCCCTTCGATAAAGGTCAGCAGCGCCCGGGTGGCAGTCCACTGGGGCGGGCAGAGGATCTCAATGGCGGTACCGTTCAGCAACCCGGTAACCAGTTGTTTCGCCAGCAGTTCCAGCCGTTCGCGAGTATCGCCACCGCTGCGCCAGGGCTGATCGGTAATCTCCGCCAGCACCGCCGGTCGTGGCCCCTGCCAGGGTTTTTCCGCCTCCGGATCCAGCGGGTCGTAATCCCCCAACTGCAGGTCGGCTGCCAGTGCGTGCAGCAGTCCCTGGTCCTGTGGCTGGCCGCCGCGGGGCAACCGGGTCAGGGCCACCAGGGTATCCACCGCCTGTTCGCCGGCCGGCGCCTGGCCGAGGATATGCAGGCCATCGCGGATCTGGGCTTCTTTCAGTTCGCAGAGGTACGCATCCAGCCGTTCCAGCAGCTGTTCCTCTTCGTCGTCGGCACTGCAACCCAGCTCCGCCAGCAGCTGAGTGCTCTGCAGTTTTTCCAGAATCTGATCACGGAGATGGTCCGCTCGCTGTGCATCCAGCCCCATGGCCTGGTAGTACTCGTCCACCAGATGCTCAAGGGCCTGTAGCTCGCCGTAAGTTTCTGCCCGGGTCATCGGCGGCATCAGATGATCGATAATCACCGCCTGGGCCCGACGTTTAGCCTGGGCGCCTTCACCCGGATCGTTGACGATAAAGGGGTAGAGGTGGGGCATGGGGCCGAGGGCGATCTCCGGCCAGCATCCGGCCGACAGTGCCGTGCCCTTGCCCGGCAGCCATTCCAGGTTTCCGTGTTTGCCGATATGGGCCACGGCCTGAGCCCGGTAGCTGTTGCGAACCCAGAAATAGAAGGCCAGGTAGTAGTGGGGCGGAATCAGGTCGGGATCGTGATAGGTAGCGCTGATATCGAGATTGTAGCCGCGGGCCGGCTGGATACCGACAAAGGTCTCACCGAGACGGATACCCGGCACCATAATACGGCCGGAGCGGACTTTCGGATCGGCCTCGGGCGGTCCCCAGCGCTCCAGCACCGCCTGCTGATTCGCTTCAGGCAACTGGCTGAAGGCGGCCCGATACTCTGCCAGCGACAGGCTCTGATTGCAGCGCCGGAAATCGAGGCTGTCGAGATCGTTGGTGACGCCGTCCAGCAGTGCATGGGCCAGCGCGGTGCCGTCTTCGGGAACAGCTGTTACCGGGAAACCGGCCGCGGCCATGGCGTTAAGCAGCCGCACCGTCGATTCCGGGGTATCGAGGCCGACACCGTTGCCGATGCGACCGTCGCGGGTCGGGTAGTTGGCGAGGATCAGGGCGATGCGTTTGTCGGCATTCTCGGTTCGCGACAGCCGGGCCCAGTTGGCGGCCAGCCGGGCCACGAATCCGGCCCGTTCTTCGTCAAGCCGGTAACCCACCAGGTCGCTCTGGGTTCGCTCGCTGTGATCCAGCTGCTCCTTAAAGCTGATGGCGCGGGTGATCAGCCGGCCGTCGATCTCCGGTAGCGCCACGTTCATGGCGATATCCCGGGCTCGTAATCCCTGGCTTTGCTGCCAGTCATCGCGGTTGTTGGCGGCCAGAATACACTGCAGTACCGGCACATCGCGGCTGAAATAGCGCTCGTCGCCTTCGCGGGCGGAACCTACCGAGAAGCCGGTGGTGTTGAGAATGACATCGGCCTGTCCCTGCTCCAGCAGGTTGTTGACCGTGGCCAGGCAGCCGCCATCTTTCAGCGACAGGGTGGCGATGGGCAGCGGATTCAGACCTTGCTGCCGCAATACCTCGATCAGCCTGTCAAAGGCGCCGGTATTGGCGGATTCCAGGTGGTTGCGGTAGAACAGCAGTGCGGCCACCGGAGCGTCGGGCTGCCAATGCGCCTGCCACTCCCGCAGGCTGGCTTCGCGCAGCTCGGGGTGATAGAGCAGGGTATCGGGCAGTGGCCGCGGTTCCTGCCAGGGCTCGGCACGGCCAAACTGTTCGCGGCCGATAAAACGGTAGAGCTGGCGGGCGTTCTCCTGACCGCCTTCGCGCAGATAGCGCCAGATCCGCTGCACCGCTTCGGCAGCGACTGTGCTTTTCGCCATCAGCTGGGGATCGGGGCTGTCGTCACCGGGCACCAGCACGATGGCGGTGCCCCGGCGTGCGGCCAGCAGCTGCAGTTGCTCGACGCCGTAGGGCCAGTAGGATTCGCCCCCCAGCAGCGACACGATCACCAGCTTCGCCCGCTCCAGCACCCGGTCCATATAGAGATCGAGACTGGCGGGTTGGGTCAGGTTGATCAGGTTAGCCAGCCGCAGGCTGGGGTAATCGTCCGGCAGCTGCTCTGCGGCCCGGGCCAGCAGGGCCAGTACACTGTCCTGAGCGCTGAGAATGACGATATCCCCTGCATTCTGCTGCAGGTCAATAATACCCTCTTCATCCACAAAACCGCCGGGAGCGGCCGCCAGCAGGTGCATCGTCGTTCAGCCTCAGTCCTGAATTTCGGTGGCCTTCAGGACCGGGCCCAGTACTGCCTCGTCGAGATCACGGCCGATCAGCACCACCTTGCTCTGGCGGGCTTCATCGGCCTGCCAGAGACGATCGAAGTAGCTGTCCAGGCGTTTGCCGACGCCCTGGATTACCTGCCGCATCGGCTTACCGGGCAGCGCCAGGAAGCCCTTGACCCGATAGATGCAGTGTTCGCTGACCAGCTGATGGACGGCGGCCTGCAGCGCTTCGCTGTCCACCTCGCCGAGGGTCAGGGTCACCGAATTAAAGTGATCGTGAGCGTGGTGGTGCTCCTCGTCTTCTTCATGGTGGTGATCGTGATGGGTGTGGACAGCTTCGATACGATCTTCGCTGGCCGCTTCCAGGCCCAGTACCAGCGCGGTATCCACTTCGCCCTGGCTGACCTCGACGATCTTCACTTCCGAAGGCACATGGTCGCGCACCAGCATCTCGACGTTGCTGACCTGGCCGTCGGCCATCAGGTCCCGCTTGCTGAGAATTACCAGATCGGCGGCGCTGAGCTGATCTTCAAACAGCTCTTCGAGGGTGGGGTCGTGATCCAGTCCCTCGTCGGCCAGTCGCTGCTGCTCCACCGCTTCGGGGTTGCTGGCAAAGCGACGCTCCGCCACGGCCGGGCCGTCAACCACGGTGATCACCGCGTCGACGGTGCAGTGAGCCTTCACTTCCGGCCAGTTAAAGGCCTGTACCAGCGGCTTGGGCAGGGCCAGCCCGGAGGTCTCGATCAGGATATGGTCGATCTGGTCGCGACGGGCCACCAGCTCTTTCATCACCGGAAAGAACTCCTCCTGTACGGTGCAGCAGATGCAGCCGTTGGCCAGTTCATAGACTCCGTTGTCACCACCGGCTCGGGGATTGCTCTCCTCCTCCTCGCAGTCCAGCGGGCAGCTGCGCAGCAGGTCGGCGTCGATATCCAGTTCGCCGAACTCGTTGACGATCACGGCGATGCGCTTGCCGTTGGCGTTTTTGAGGATATTGGACAGCAGCGTGGTCTTGCCGCTGCCGAGAAAACCGGTGACCACGGTGGCGGGGATTTTATTCAGATTCATCACGGGTACCTCGAAAATGTTGGTCAGCCTCAGCTGTCGGAAGTCTCTGTGCTCAGCGCCGCCGCAGTCTGCTGGCGGTGTTGGGTGGCGCGTTCGGTGCTATGTCCGGCCCGGGGGCGGAACACATGGGCCTGATCTTCGGCGTAGAGATAGGAATCGTCGAAGGCTTCGGGATTCAGTACCCGGCCCACCAGGATCAGGGCGGTGCGGGTAAAGCCGGCGGCCCGGACCTTTTCGACGATATCGCTCAGGGTGCCTTCCACCCGCCCCTGATCGGGCCAGGAGGTGCGGTAGCAGACCGCCACCGGACAGTCGGCGCCATAATGGGGAATCAGCTCGTCGACGATCTTATGAATCCGGGTAACTCCCAGGTGAATCGCCAGGGTGGCGCCGTGCTGGGCCAGGCTGGTCAGATTTTCCCGCTCCGGCATCGGTGTCTTGCCGGCGTAACGGGTCAGGATCACCGTCTGAGAAACGCCGGACAGGGTCAGTTCACGGCCCAGCATCGCTGCCGAGGCGCTGGTGGCACTGACGCCGGGAATGACTTCATAATCGATACCCAGCTGCTCGAGGCGACGGATCTGTTCGCCGATGGCACCGTATACCGAAGGGTCACCGCAGTGGACCCGGGCCACGTCTTCGTCACGATCACGGGCCTCTTCGATCAGTTCTATGATCTGTTCCAGATTGAGGGCGGCGCTGTCGTGAATACGGGCCTGCTGGTGGGCCTGCTTCACCAGTTCGGCGGGCACCAGCGAGCCGGCGTAAATCACCAGCGGGCACTGCTGCAGGCGTTTCAGCCCTTTGACGGTAATCAGATCGGGGTCGCCGGGACCGGCACCGATGAAGTAAACCTTCATAGCTCATTCACCTCAGGCAATGGATTCCAGCTTGCGACTGTAGCCGCGGGGGGTATAGACCCAGTCCTTTATCCGACGGCTGTCGCTGCTGCCGATCAGCACCAGGGTCAGCATATCCACCTGCGCCGGGTCCAGCTCACCCAGGGTGGTCAGGGTGATGGTCTCGTCTTCCCGGCTGAGATTGCGGCCGAGGATGACCGGCGTGCTGGCGGGACGTTTCTCCAGCAGCAGGTCACGGGCCTTACCCAGCTGCCAGTCGCGCTTGCGGGAGACCGGGTTATAGAAGGCCACCACGAAGTCGCCGAGGGCGGCGGCCTTAATGCGGGTTTCGATGGTCTCCCAGGGAGTCAGCAGGTCGGACAGGGAGATGGCGCAGAAGTCGTGACCCAGCGGTGCACCGACCCGACTGGCGCAGGTCTGCATGGCGGATATGCCGGGGACCACGCTGATGTCGACGCTGTCCCAGGCGGGGTTCGCTTCCAGTTCCAGCAGTTCGAACACCAGGGTCGCCATGGCGAAGACGCCGGCGTCGCCGCTGGAGATCAGCGCCGTGGCCCGGCCTTCGGCGGCCAGATTCAGGGCCAGCCGGGCGCGGTCGATCTCTTCGCCCAGTGCTCGGTCGTGGCGGGTCTTACCGGCGGCCAGCTCGCCCAGCAGATCAATATAGAGGCCGTAGGCCACCAGATCGGTGGCCTGATCAACGGCGGTGACAGCGGCCGGGGGCAGGTACTGCAGGTCACCGGGACCGGTACCGATAATAGTCAGAGTGCTCATGGAGTCGGGTTTCCTCAGTCGTTCTGGTCGCGCCAGGCCCGCGCCAGGGCGACCGTAGCACGGGGATTCTTGTGTTTGGGGATCAGCAGTTCAGCTTCGCTGCCGGCGATCCGGGCGGCCTCGAACAGCGCCGCGCCTTCGGCGACGCCATAGCAGCCCACCTCACGGAAGACCACCTCGGAGGGGGTCTGCAGCTGCGCTTCGACGGTGCGAAGGTCTGCCGCCGGGTGACAGACATAGGGCAGTCCGAGGCTCTCTGCCAGTCGGATCAGACCGGTTTCGTCGGCCTTGACGTCAATGCTGGCAATGGCTTCGAGGTCGTCGGTGCTGAGATTGCGGAGCGCCAGGGTCTGCTCCAGCAGCTCACGCAGCACCTCTTCCGGGCAGTTGCGCTCGCAGCCCATACCGGCCACCAGCAGCGGGTTGCGGTACTGGCGGGCGGAGGTGATGACCGGGGCGGCATCCAGCAGCCCGGCCACTTCGCCGGCCCAGTGGTTGGCACCGCCCTCGTGGCCGGACAGCAGCGGAATCACAAACTGACCGCCTTCATCCAGCACTAGCACCGCCGGGTCGCTGAGTTTATCTTTCAGTACCGGTGCCAGGGTGCGGACCGCAATACCGCTGGCACAGATCAACAGCAGCCGGCGGCCTTCGGAAAAAGCACTCTGAACGTTCTGCTGAAACGGCTGCGGACGATGGCGGTGTTCGGCACCGAGCTCAGCGGCCAGCCGCTCGCCGAGGCGTCGGCCCCGGTCGGTCAGGCTGATTATCAGCGGCTCAGTCACTGCGGTTTTCTCCGGCAGCTTTTCCGCCGCCAGCGCCGGCTGCGTGATAATCGGAGCGGGTGATCAGCATCAGGCCGAAATAATCACCCTTCTCCGCCGGCAGCTCGTCGAGGTTGTGCCAGATCTGTTCGTCGGTCTGGGTGGCTCGGGTGACATAGCAGCCATCCTGCCAGCGGCCGCTCTGACGGAGCAGTTGCAGCAGCCTGGGACGTTCCGGGCCGGCCTTCAGAATGGCAATGCAGTCGTAATTGTTGAGAGCGGCCAGAATTTCGTCATCATGGTTACGGCCGGTGACTACCGCCAGCCGCTGGTTCAGCAGGGTCAGCGGGTTGAGGGTTCGGGCGGCGACGGTGCTGACCGAGGTGATACCGGGGACCACTTCGCAGCGGGCATGAGTCTGCAGCCGCTCCAGCAGATAGCAGAAGGAGCCGTAGAACATCGGGTCGCCTTCGCAGAGCACCGCCACATCGCTGCCTTCGGCCAGCAACGGCTTCAGTTGCTCGGCGGCGAGATCATAGGCCTGGTTGGCGCTGACACGGGCCTTGCCCATGCTGATCTCCATCGGCACTTCCAGCTGGCCGTGCAGGTGGGCGGCGGCGATCTCCCGGGCTAGCGAGTAGCCTTCGTGGTTGCGGATATAGCAGACCACCGGGCAGTGCTCGATCAGTCGTGCCGCCTTCAGGGTCAGCAGCTCCGGATCGCCGGGGCCGATGCCGATACCGTAGAGGGTGCCGCTCATGGCCGTTGCTCCGTTGAGTTACCGGTCGTTACCGGTTTGTCGAATCGCACCAGCAGCACCGGCATCTGCGGCCGCAGTACCAGCCGGCCACCCAGTCTGTCGCCTTTCGAAACGGCGATCTCCAGCCATTCGCCGCTGTCCGGATCGAGACCGGCGGCAAAGTGGTGCAGTTCCATACGGGTGTGTTCGGTGACAGCCGCGCAGACCAGCCGGCCACCGGGTTTGAGCCTTGACCAGCAGCATTCCAGAATTCCGGCCAGATCGCCGGAGCTGCCGCCGATAAAGATGGCGTCGGGATCATTCAGCTTCGCCAGTGCGTCCGGCGCCATGCCTTCGATCACGGAGAGGTTCTGAGTGACGCCAAAGCGTTCGCGGTTGGCGTGCAGGTATTTCAGCCGCTCCGGGTGGTATTCAATGGCCTGAACGTCGCCCAGCCGGTTCCAGCGGGCCCATTCCACGGCGACGCCGCCGCAGCCGGCGCCCACATCCCAGCCGGTCTCGCCGGCCTGTGGGGCCAACAGCGAGAGGATATTTAGACGCACTTCTCGCTTGCTGAGCATGCCTCGGCCGGGCTCGGCGCCGGTGAGAAAATCTTCATCGCGGATTCCGGGAAACGCAGGCAGGTAGCCTCCATCGCCGGCGGTCTCGACCAGCACCACGTTGAGGGGATGGAAGGCAGCGGTGTTTTCCTGCAGCGCCACGGCACTGAATTCGCTGATCTGTTCTTCGCTGCCGCCCAGATCTTCACAGACCCACAGCCGGGAATCCTGATAACCGTGTCTGATCAGCTCGCCGGCGATGTTCTGTGGCGTGCTCCGGTGGTCGGTCAGCAGGGCGTAGAGACGGTGGTTCTGCAGCGAGGCGCGCAGGCTCTGCAGCGGCCGACCGTGGAGGCTGATCACCCGGGCATTCTGCCAGGGGCGGCCAATACGGGCGAATGCGCTCTGGACGCTGGAAATATTGGCAAAAAAACGTAGTCGTTCAGCACCCAGGGTGCGACCCAGCCAGGCGCCGATACCGAAGAACAGCGGGTCACCTGAGGCCAGAAACACGGTTCGCCGACCCTTGTGCTGATCGAGCAGGGCTTTCAGCTGCGTCAGCGGGGCCGGGTAGGGATGACGTGGAGCCGGGCTGCCTTCCAGCCAGGCTTCCACGGCCTCGAACTGGTGGCCGGAGCCGATGATCAGTTCCGCCTGCTGCAGCGCCTCGATGGCCGCATCACAGAGCCGGGTATCGTCGGCGGTACCGGTGCCTATCACTGCAAACTGTTCGTTGCCTGCCGCTGCCATCAGTACAGCTCTCCTTTACGCTGGCGGGCCAGCGCATTGAGCGCCGAGACGGTCAGGGCGCTGCCGCCGGCACGTCCGCGCAGGGTGATGGCATTCAGTCCCAGCGGGCCGGCCACCTCGATCAATGCTTCTTTGGATTCGGCGGCACCGACAAAGCCCACCGGCATGGCGATAATCAGCGCCGGCTTATCGGCGCCGGCATCGATCATTTCCAGTAGTCGGAACAGCGCAGTGGGGGCGTTGCCGATCAGTACGATGCTGCCGGCCAGCAGCGGCTTCCAGGCCTCCAGCGCCGCCATGGTACGCGTCTCGCCGGTGGCTCTGGCCCGCTCCGGTACGCCCTCGGCCTTCAGGAAACAGTAGGCCTCGCTCTCCAGGTAGCGGCGGGTCAGACCGTGGCGGACCATCTCCACATCGCAGAGCAGTGGGGCGCCGGCTGCCAGCGCGTCCAGTCCGGCACCGATCGCATCGCCGCAGAAATGCAGTTGCTCGATAACAGCCGGATCCCCGCAGGTGTGGACCAGTCGCATCGCCACCTGATGCTGATCTTCGCCGAAGCCGCTGAGATCGGTCAGCTCCCGAATCAGTTCGAAGGAGCGTTGTTCGATCGCCAGCGGATCATGAATATAGTCGAATTCCATCGACCACCTCAGCTGTCGTGGGAGTGGCTGTGACCGTGGTGGTGATGGCCGTGATGATGGTGGTGATGATCGGCGTCGGTGCCGGCGCCACGGACATGGTGGTGGTGACCTTCCTGAGGTGCACCATGGTTGTGCTCGTAGCCGATGATCTGTTCCCGGTACTGGCACAGCTGGCAGTTCATATTGCCGGTACCGCACTCGGTTTCTTTCATCCGTTCGACGAAGGCTTCCAGTACCAGCGGATGATCATTGAGGTAGGGGGCCTTGACCACTTTCACCTCGGGGTGTGCTTCAGCGTAGGCGTCGGCGATACCGTAGATCTTCTTCACCAGCCGGCCGGTAAACAGGAAATAGGGGAAGATGATGACCTGCTTGAAGCCGAGGCCGTGACTGCGTTCCAGCGCCGGTTCCATCAGTGGCTTGGTGACGCCGATAAAGCAGGTGCTGGCCCAGCCGAAGCCCATGCCCTCTTCCAGCATGCGGGTGATCTTGCAGATATTGGAGTTGGCATCGGAATCGGAAGCGCCGCGACCGACCACCATCAGCAGGGTCTCTTCGCGCTTGTAACCTTCACCGAATTCCGCTTCGCAGGACTCGATCCGTTCTTTTGCGGCCTGCAGCATCTTGGCGTGAACACCCAGCTCGGTACCGTAGGTGATCTTCACGTCCGGATGCTGAGCCTGCAGGGTATTGATTTCGCTGGGGATGTCGTTCTTGGCGTGGCCGGCAGCCATCAGCATGCCCGGCACTGCGGTAATCTCTTTCGCCCCCTGGGCGATCAGCTTGTCGACGCCGTCGCCGATCAGCGGAGTGGCGAACTCCAGAAAACCGGTTTCGCAGAGACGGTCCGGATAGGTAGCTCTGAGGTGGTTGGCGAGTTTTTCAAACTCTTCGATACCGTCCACGTCTCTGGAACCGTGACCGATCACCAGCATAGCCGGCTTATTGGAATTGCACATGGTATTCTCCGCTCGCTGTCAGTCGACCGGGCAGGCGGACTGATCAATCTCTGTTCTGGCATGGATTGTTGCGAGAGGGGGACAGGAATAGAGCCACGGGCCGTATTCATGATGACCGCCTACCCGCAGCATCTTGAAGCTATTCTCAGGCCGGTTCCGGGCTTATGCGTTGTCGCTTCAGCAGCGTGGCATTTACCGTTGCGGGGGCAGCGCTGGCTTTGTTATCTCATCCCGACAGGGCGAAGATTCGCACCAGACTTCCCGGTACACCAGGAGGGCCATCGTTGCGCTGATGACCACCCGGTTTACTGAGGTCCGGTGACTCTACGTACTTTGCCAGAGGGCGTCAATACGGGGAATTGCCGGATGTCGCTTTCAGTGCATCCTGCAGTTTTTCTATATCGTAGAAAAGGCGTTCGGGCTCAGGCAGTTGGGGTCTGGACTGAAAAATTATCGCCAGACTGAGCTGTCGGGCAGCGCGAATTTTAGCGGCGACGGCGGTGCCGCCACTGTTTTTGGCGACCAGCACATCGATCTGTTTATCGCGCATCAGCTGCAGCTCTGATTCGAAGTCGAAGGGACCGCGGGCGTCCAGCACCTCATAGCCGCTACCGGCTGTCAGTTTGCCGGGCAGGGCGCGGACCAGCCAGTGCTGATCGTCGGGAATCTCGTCCAGTCGTGCCGCCACCGAGCTGCCGATGGTAATCAGCGGCCGCCGGAAGCCGGAATAGCTGAGGGTGTGATACCAGTCGGGTGTCTGAATCCAGCGATCACCTTCCTGCTGTGGCCAGGGGGGACGCTGGTAAGCCCAGAGCGGGATGCCGGCCTGGCCCGCCGCCTCAAAGGCGTGCAGGCTGATGGTGCTGGCGTAGGGATGGGTGGCATCGATCAGCAGTTCGATCTGCTGTTCGCGAAGGTAGTTGCTCAGCCCGTCGGCACCACCGAAACCACCGGTTCGGACCGGGCAGTTCAGTTCCGGCACCGAGCCTTTACCGGCCAGGCTGTAGATCGGCTGATGGGGGCTGTCGCACAGTGCGCGGGTCAGTTGTAGTGCATCGCCGATCCCGCCCAGAATCAGAATCTTCATAGTGCTGCTCCTACCGGATTACCCTGTTTGTCGAAGACCCGGACCTCGAGGCTGACCTGTGGTGGGACCACTTCTGCGGCCCTGGCGCGGGCTGCCTCACAGATCTGGTCCGCCAGCGCCAGGCCGGCCTGCTGGCAGAGCCTGAGCGCTTCAAGACTGGTGTTGCAGTCGAGTATCCGTCGACTGAGAGCCTCGTCGGCGCCGAGTTGTCGTGCCTCTGCCGCCAGAAATTCGAAATCGATGGAGGACTTACGGCTGTGCAGGTCCATATGGCCGCAGGCCAGCTTGCTGAACTTGCCGAAGCCGCCGGCCAGAATCAGCTTGTCCACCGGTGCCTTCTTCAGATACTTCAGCACCGCGCCGACAAAGTCTCCCATCTCGATCAGTGCCATATCCGGCAGCTGGTGGATTTTGCGGATCGCCGCTTCGGAAGTGCTGCCGGTGCTGGCGGCGACCGTATGAAGACCATTGGCCCGGGCCACATCGATGCCCTGGTGGATGGAGGCGATATAGGCGGAGCAGGAAAACGGCCGGACGATGCCGGTGGTGCCGAGAATCGACAGCCCGCCGAGGATGCCCAGTCGCGGATTCATAGTCTTCAGCGCCAGCGCTTCGCCGTTATCGACGCCGACGGTGACTTCGAAACCACCCTCATAGTCATGGCGGGCGGCAAGGTCCTGAAGATGCTGCTGCATCATCTGCCGGGGCACCGGATTGATCGCCGGTTCGCCCACCGCCAGTGACAGCCCCTCCCGGGTTACGGTGCCGACACCAGGACCGGCACAGAAGTGGACGCCGGTCTGTGGTGACAGCCGGACCGCCGAACGGATCAGAGCACCGTGGGTGACGTCGGGGTCGTCACCGGCATCCTTGATTACCGCCGCTTCGGCGCCGTTGTTGGTTTTGCGGCAATACTCCAGCTCAAACTCCACCCGCTGGCCCCGGGGCAGGTCGATGCTGCTGCGTTGACAGCGATTACCGCTCAGCAGCAGCTCGGCCGCAGCCAGGCTGGTAACGGTCGCGCAGGCGCCGGTGGTAAAGCCGGAGCGTAGCGGACGGTCGGATTCGGAACTTTCCTGCCACATAACAATACTCTGTGAATCGGATCTCCTCAGTATACGTGACCGGCCGGAGCGGCGGGAATAGCTGAAATCGACCTGCAGCGTTCTCTGTGCGAGCCATGAATTCCTCCGGGTTGCTCAGCCGCGTTTGCTTCCATGGCAGAGTTGAGTGCAGTAGTCGGTCGAATGTCTGCCGGATCAGCGGCTGAACCGGGGGCGACGATTCTCCAGAAATGCCGCCATGCCTTCGCTGCGGTCGGCGGTGGAGAAGCTGAGACCGAACAGGTCGCTCTCCATCACGCAGGCGTTGTCGAGATCCAGATCCTGGCCGCGCTGAACCAGCTGTTTGGTCAGTTGGATGGCGTGGCGACTCTTACCGGCGATCATGGTGGCCAGCTCCAGACCCTGTTGCCATAGCACCTGCTGCGGGTGAACGTGGTTGACCAGCCCCCGCTGCAGGGCTTCGTCGGCGGACAGGGTTCGACCGGTGACCAGCAGCTCCATGGCCATGGCCCGGCCCACCAGCCGGGTCAGCCGCTGACTGCCGCCGAAACCGGGGGTGATGCCGAGATTGACCTCGGGCTGGCCGAACTTTGCGTTTTCCGCCGCCAGGATAAAGTCACAGCTCATGGCCAGTTCACAGCCGCCGCCCAGGGCGTAGCCGTTGACCAGCGCCACCACCGGAATATCCAGGGTTTCCAGCCGCCGGAAGATGCGCATCCCCTGCTCGGCAAAGGCCTTGCCCTGGATGGGGGAGAGATGGCTCATATGTTCGATATCGGCGCCGGCGACGAAGGAACGGTCGCCGGCACCGGTAATCAGCAGCACCCGGGCGGAGGCATCGTCGTCGAGACTGTCCAGGGCCCGATCCATCTCCTGCAGGGTATCGGCGTTGAGGGCGTTAAGCACCCTGGGGCGGTTGATGGTCAGGCGCCAGATGCCATCCTTAACTTCGTCCAGCAGGATGTTGCGAAAGCCCTGCTCGCGGGCCTCTTCCAGAATATTCAGTTCCACATGTTTCAGGTCCATGGTCAGGTCTCCTGTTCGGGGTTGCTGTAGTCGTAGAAGCCCCGGCCGCTCTTGCGGCCCAGGTAGCCGGCATCCACCATCTGCTTCAGCAGCGGGCAGGGACGGTATTTGGGATCTTTGAAGCCGTCGTACAGCACTTCCATAATGCTCAGGCAGGTATCGAGGCCGATCAGGTCCGCCAGCGCCAGCGGTCCCATGGGATTGCTCATTCCCAGTTTCATCACGGTGTCGATCTCGCCGGCCGTGGCCAGTCCTTCGCTGAGGCAGAAGATCGCCTCGTTGATCATCGGTAGCAGAATTCGGTTGGCGACAAAACCGGGTCCATCCTTCACGTCCACCGGCACCTTGCCCAGTCGTTCAGCCAGCGCGGTGACGGTGCCGAATACCTCGTCGCTGGTCTGCAGGGCGCGAATCACCTCCACCAGCTGCATCATCGCTACCGGATTCATAAAGTGCATGCCGATCACCTGCTGCGGCCTGGCGGTCACCGCCGCCAGCCGGGTGATGGAGATGGAGGAGGTGTTGCTGGCCAGGATAGCATCGGGCTGGCAGAGGCTGTCCAGCTCCCGGAACAGCGACTGTTTGACGGTTTCGTTTTCACTGGCCGCCTCGATCACGATATCGGCCCGGCTGAGAGCCGACAGGTCAGTGCTGAGAGCGATGCGATCAATCACCGTATCGGCCTGCGGTGAAGTTATCCGGCCCTTCGAGACCAGTCGTTGCAGGCTGTTTCGGACGGCATGGAGCCCCCGTTGCAGTGCCTGTTCGTTAAGGTCACAGAGGGTGACCTGAAGGTCGGCTGCGGCACAGACCTGGGCGATACCGGCGCCCATCTGGCCGGCACCGATGACGCCGACATGGTTGATTGTCATAGCGATATCCTTGTTGTTTCAGCGGAATCGTCAGGAGTGGAGCAGGAAAAAGACCGTACATGGCAGGGCCTGCCATGTACGGAAAACTACGATCAGGAGACAGCAGCCCCCGGGGCCGGGCGATCGTAGTGGCACGGAATGCCCCGCTTGCTGTTGGCTTACAGGAGACTCAGCTGCGCTGCATCGACTCCAGCATCCGGTTCACCGCTGTCAGGTGTTCCGGTTCGTTGTGACACATGCCCTGGAAGCAGGCACAGAGATCGAGAAAATCCTTCAGCTCCATGCGCTGGGCCATCTTCATCAGCCGTTTGGTGAGACGGGTGGCTTTCGGTGGCTGAGAGGCCATGCGGCCGGCCAGTTTCAGGGTGGTCGGCAACAGCTGGTCGGCGGCGGTGACCTCCATGACGATGCCCAGCTCCCGGGCTTCTTCGGCGCCGATGACCCGGCCGGTCAGGGTCAGCTCGAAGGCGCGCTGGTAGCCGATCAGCCGCTGCATCAGCCAGGCACCGCCGTCGCCGGGGATAATGCCGAGATTGAGGAAGGTCTCGCCGAATTTCGCTTTCTCCGAGGCGATACGGATATCCGCCATATTGGCCAGATCGAAGCCGGCGCCGATGGCCGGGCCGTTGACCGCGGCGATGATCGGCACTTCCATGGCCTGCAGTGCCAGCGGTATACGCTGAATCCCGGCCCGATAGCGCTCGGCACATTCAGTCACATCGCCGGCGAAATCGCCGCCCCGTTCCGCCATATCGCGAATATTTCCGCCGGCGCTGAAGGCCGAGCCGGCCCCGGTAATCACCAGCACCGACACCTCGTCACAGCGGTTGACCCAGTCGGCGGTGGTGACGATATCGTCGATCAGCGCCGATCCGGTCAGGGCGTTACGCAGGTCGTGGCGGTTCAGGGTCAGGGTGGCGACCCGATCCTCCAGAGTCAGCAGGGCGTCGGTCAGTTGCGGCTGCGTAGTCATGGCCTGGTTGCTCATGATAATCCCTCCTGATCGACGATCACCCGGGCATCCACCACGGCATAACCGTTGTCGTAGGCGATAACGGGATTCAGATCCAGCTCGGCGATTTCGGGATGGGCATCGACGATGGCGGAAACCTTCAGCAGCAGCTCCACCAGCGCCTCCTTATCCACAGCAGCTTCGCCGCGGGCGCCCTCGAGAATCTTGCGGGCTTTGATCTGCTCGACCATGGAACGGGCATCGTCGCGGCTCAGGGGAATGGCACGAAAAGCGACGTCCTTGAGGATCTCCACGAAGATTCCGCCCAGGCCGAACATCAGTACCGGCCCGAACATCGGATCGCGGCTGACCCCGATGATCACCTCGGTCCCTTTGCGGGCCATGGGGGTGACCAGCACCCCTTCGATCTCGGCATCCGCTTTATAATCCCGGCAGGAGGCCAGAATCCGTGCTCTGGCTTCACGCAGTCCATCTTCTCCACAGACATTCAGCCTGACGCCGCCGGCATCGGATTTGTGAAGGATATCTTTCGACACCACCTTCATCGCCAGCGGGGTATCGCCGAATTCTGCCAGCGCTTCGGCAATCCCGGCCTCGTCCCGGACAATCAGCTCCCGGGGGACATCGACGCCATAGCTGCGCAGCAGGGACCTGGCTTCGAACTCGAACAGGTCGCGGCCGGCCCTGCGGGCGGCATCGAAGGTTGCGACTACAGCAGTGTCGGGGCTGAGCAAAGCTGTCGGTCCGGTTCGCTGGCTGCGGGCGATATAGTCGCCACGCTCACTCAGCGCTTTCATGATCTGAACCGCATGTTCAATGGAATCGTAGACCGGCAGTCCCGCTTCACGCAGCTTCACCAGCGGTTCAGGCTGAACGTGGGCATAGAGGCTGTAGATCACCAGCGGTTTGTCGGTGCGAGTCGACAGGGCGGCGATCGCTTCGGCGGTCTGCCGCTCTTCGGCCTGCAACTCTTCGGCGAAGCGAATTCCGTAGCCACCGAACATGCCCACCAGCATCACCATATCGACGCCGGGATCCCCGCAGAGGATCTCCATGCAGTCCGCCAGCAGCGCCGGCCTGGCGTCGGTACTACCGGCCACATCGATGGGGTTGGCCAGCGAGGCCTGGGGAAAGAGGATCTCCCGCAGGGCTGCCCGGGTGCTGTCCGCCAGCTCCGCCAGCTCCAGCCCCGCCTCAGAGATGCGATCGGAAGCGATGGTCGCCTGACCGCCACCGTCCGCCAGCACGGCGACCCGTTTACCGGCCGCCTGCTGCAGCAGGCCGAGGCCTTCCGCTACCGGCAGAATCTCGTCGGACTGTCCCACCACATTCACGCCCACCTGGCGCAGCAGGTCCACGGTCATGCCGTAGCTGCCGGCCAGCGAACCGGTATGAGAGCTGGCGGCCTTCTGGCCCGCCTCGGTGGAGCCGGACTTATAGGCCACCACCGGTTTGTGCTTCGCCGTCTCCCGGGCGACGTCCAGGAAGGCGCGTCCGTCCTTAAAGCCCTCGACATAGAAGGTGGCGACCCGGGTGTTCTCTTCCTCGCCCAGATACTGCAGGTAATCGGCAAAATCTACATCGGTCTGGTTACCGGGACCGACATAGGTGCTGAAACCGATATGGCCGTTGCTTTCGGCCTCCAGCGCCAGCGCCAGCAGCATATTGCCGGACTGGGAGATGATGCCGATATCGCCGGGCTTAACATTATCCAGCGCCAGCAGGTTGACCTTTTTGTGCAGGTTAAAGACGCCGGAGGTGTTGGGACCGACAATGCGGACGCCGGCCTGCTGCGCCGCCGCCAGCAGTTCCTGCTCAAGCCGGGCACCGGCTTCATCCACTTCTCCGAACCCGCTGGCGAGGATGATCGCTCCCTTAACGCCGTTCTCGCCACACTGCTTCAGCAGACCCGGAATGGTCTTCGCCGGGGTACAGATCAGCGCCATATCTGCCGCTGCCGGCAGGGCGGCCACCGACGGCCAGGACTTAATCCCGAGGATCTCGTCGGCCTTCGGGTTGATCGGATAGATGGTGCCCTGATAACCGTCATTAAGCAGCCCCACCATCGCTTTGTAACCCCGTTTGGTGGGGTCGGCGGAGGCTCCGATGATGGCGATGGAATCGGGTGCCAGAAAATCGTGCAGTGAACTTCTGTGTTGCCGTGAACCGGTCATGATCAGCACCCCCTGAAATCTGGTGAACGCTTTTCGGCGAAGGCATCGACGCCTTCCTGCCAGTCGGCGGTGGTGGTGCACATAAACACCCCGTCCAGTTCGCACTGCAGCTGAGCATCGAGATCGGTGTGGGAGGCGTTGTTGAGCAGCTTCTTGACCAGCGCCATGGAGATCGGCGCCTTCGTCGCCAGGGTGGCGATAAAATCGGCGGCGGCATTCTCCAGTTCTTCGTCAGCGACCGCCCGGGTTACCAGACCAATTCGCTCGGCCTCGGTGCCGTCGATGCGCTGACCGGTAAAGATCAGCTCCCGGGCCTTAGCCAGCCCCACCAGCCGCGGCAGAAACTGGGTCACGCCGCCACCGACACAGGTGCCGATGCTGACTTCCGGGAAGCCGATCTGAGCGCCTTCGGCCATCAGCACAAAATCACAGGAGCAGGCCATCTCTGCGCCGGCGCCCAGGGCATAACCGTTGATGGCGGCAACCACCGGCTTCTTCAGGCGGAAAATCGCCTCGCAGGCATCGTTGCCCAGTTGCAGATACTGGCGACGCTGATACTGGGTACGTTCGCCGGCACCGTGCTCCTTCATGTCGGCGCCGACACAGAAGGCCCGACCCTCACCGGTCAGTAGTACCGCGCGTACATCGGAGTCGGCTTCAGCCCGGTGCAGGGCGGTAATCAGCTCGTTGTAGAACTGCTCAACCACCGCATTGAGACGATGGGGACGATTAAAGCGAATCTCCGCATAACCGTCTTTGATGGTGTAGATCAGGGTTTCGAATGGCATTGCAGCTTCCTCCGCAGGTGTTCAGCCAGTGGTCGCGGGGGCAATTTCAGGCAAAGGGCCCCCGTGCCACCTGCATTTGCAGGCGACAGGTTAAAGGTCAGGGAAATTCGTAACGGGTTGGGGTGTCAGCGTCCCAGCAGCAGCTCCGGCAGCCACAACGACAGCTCCGGGATAAAGGTGGTCAGCATCAGAGTCGGCAGCCAGGCGAACAGAATCAGGATCATCGTCGGCTTGAGCATCTGGTTGACCGGCGTATCGGTGACCCGCGACCCCAGGTAGAGCAGAGGTGCCGTTGGTGGGGTGATATTGGCCATCCCCAGATTTACCCCCAGCACGGCGGCGAAGTGGATCGGATCCATGCCCACGCCCTGGACGATCGGCAGCAACAGCGGCACCGACAGCAGCAGGCCGCTGATATCATCCATCAGCATACCGATCAGGACCAGCACCAGGTTGACCATCAGCAGGATGACGAGGGGGTTATCGGAAACCGAATACACCAGTTCCTGGGCAATGCCGGGAATATCTTCGAACACCAGGAAGCGACTGACGATCAGTACCATAAAGATCATGATCATCACCACCCCGATGGTGACACCGGCACCGTGCATGGTTTGCAGCAGGCTTCGCCAGGTCAGCCCCTTGTAGACATAGATACCAATCGGGATGGCGTAAATCACTGCCAGGCCCGCCGCCTCGACCGGTGTCATGATGCCGCCGTAGATGCCGCCCAGAATGATCAACGGCATCGTCATAGCCGGGAAGGCCTTGATCGAACGGCTGCGCAACGCCAGGTTGAACGGGCTGACCTTCTGCCCCAGGTTCAGGTTGTCGACCTTGCGCAGGCACAGGTAGCTGACCAGGCACAACAGCGAGATCAGGATGATGCCGGGAATCACCGTCGACAGAAACGCCTTGAGTACCGACTGCTGGGCCGCCCAGGCGTACAGGATATGCGAAGCGCTGGGCGGGATCAGCAATCCCAGCGGGCTGGCGCTGACGATCAGCGCCGCTGACAGGCCTTCCGGGTAATTCGCCTTGCGCAGATGGGGCATCATAATGCCGCCGATACAGGTCAGGGTGGCGTTGGCGCTACCGGAGATGGAACCGAAGATTCCGCTGGCCACCACCGCCGCTGACGACAGACCGCCCTTGAGGTGGCCGACAAAGAGTTCGGCCAGGCTCACCAGCGGGGCGGCAATGCGGCCCTTCTCCATGATGGCGCCGGCGATGATGAACAGCGGGATGGCCAGCAGTACCAGCGAGTTCATCTTCCAGTGCCCGGTGGGCAGGTAGCCGCTGACATCGTAGCCACCCATAAAGGCTAGGAAAATCAGCAGGCCGCCGAAGGCCATCGGCACACTCACTCCGATCAGCAGGAGTGTGCACAGAATAATAAGCGTACCGAGAATAATCATAGCGGGGTCCGTTACTCTGAATCGGGCGTGTTAAAGCACTCGGCATGGCCACGAATCAGCACATACAGGTGTAACGCGGTGTAGATCGCCATCATCAGAAAGCCCAGAAAGATCCCCATGCGGGGTAGCAGGAAGGGCAGCTTCAGGGCGACGGTCTGTTGCCAGTTGGGGTAGGCAAGGATGCTCTCCTCGACCATCAGGTAGCCCCACCAGACGATCACCAGAATGATGATCAGCTCCAGGGTCTCGACCACCAGCGCACGAAGATATAACAGCTTCGGGTGCTCGATCATAAAACCGACGATGTCGGCGTTGACGTGCTTGCGGTCGTGGGTTGCCACAGCGCTGCCGAGAAAGAACATCCAGAAAGCGATGATCATCAACCACTCTTCATAGGCGAACAGGTCGGCGCCGAAGCCGTACCTCAACACCACCACAAAGAAGAAGGTCAGCGCCATGATGATGCCGGAGGCGATAATGATGAAGTTCATCAGCTTCATCACAAAGCTCAACGGCTTACTCAGCATCTTAGGGTAATAGGTCGCCAGGCTGGTCATAATGCAGGCTCGTCTGGTTGGACTTGGTTTCTGACTTGCCGGCGGGCCAGTGGCCCGCCGGCCGGCACCTTAGCTGTTGTCTGCGCGCAGGCGCTCCAGCGCCGCCTTGCCGACGGTGGTTTCAGCCTGCGGCCATACCCGGGCACGAACCTCGGCTTTCATTGCCTGCTTCTGGGCATCGGTAGGTTCCAGAATTTCATAGCCTTTACTGATAAGCTTGGCACGGAATTCAGCGTCATTCGCCTTGTTCCAGGCGAAGAAGTCGGCCGCCGCCTTGTCGAAGGCTTCGGTCACCACCTGGCGCTGCGACTCGTTCATCTTGTTCCAGGTTTTCTCGGAGATGTAGTAGAAGGAAGTATCGGTGATGGTATCGTTGGCAACGTAGTACTTACCCACATCGCTGACCGCAAAAATGTTGTAGGCATCCTGCTTGGTGCAGCAGATGGCGCCGTCAACGATCCCCGACTGCAGGGCCGGGAAGATATCACCCCAGGCCATGGTGGTGGCCTTATAGCCCATCAGCTCGACGGTGGACTTCATCAGACTGGAGGACCAGACCCGAATATTCATGCCCTTATCGCCCATGCCGGCCCAGTCGTCGGGCTTTTCGGTGGCAACGATGCCGGTGAAGCCTACCGGAATACTGTTCATCAGACGCAGATTCAGGTTTTCCAGACGCTCGGACATGATCTGATTAAAGGCGGAGCCCTTGTTCAGCATCACATCTTCCATTTCCTGCCAGTTGCTGACCAGGAAGGGCAGGGAGGCGATTTCCAGCACCGGATCCTTATGGGAATAGATAAAGCCGGCCACCATGTCGACGTTGCCACGGATCGAATCTTCAAACAGCTCTTCGCCGGAGCCCAGCTGGTTGGCGGGGAACACCGATACTTTCAGCCCGACATCGGCCGCTTCGATATCTTTCTCGATCTGCTTCATCATCCTGGTGCCCTGGCTGTCGGCCGGCAGGGTTCCGGCGAACTTCAGCCGCAGATCGCCGGCACTGGCGGTCAGGGATGATGAAAGCGCACAGACCGCGACACCGGCACAGATGACGGTATGCATGCTCTTACGGATTGCGTTCAGTGAAATCATAGATAGTTACTCCGAGGGATTGTTGTTATCGGTTGCTCGTCGAAAACTAGGGGAGAGTGGAGCGCCACAGCAGGGCAGACTCGAAGTCTTCCTTCAGTGACCCTCTTCCGATGCTGGAAAGATTTGCCGGATCGGCGGTGGAACAGAGCAGGATTAATCGTTGGCAGAAGGCCGTCGCCATATCCCTCAGGCAGCGGGAAGGCGGAAAGGCGTTTACCGGAACAGTGTAAGCCAGGGTCATCATTCGAAGCCTCTGCGCGTACCCGCCGACAGGGTCAGCGAAAAGTACACGACTGTTGAAGTGATATTTATATTTGCTCTGTACTTCAGTTGGTTAGAGCCCTGGGGAAGCATCAACAGCCACCCCGACTCCTGTTAACCACTATAGGCTTGTGGCCAATCCGGGTTCAATTTCGCCCTCTTTGTTCACCTGAAGCCAGTTTATGCTCGTTGAGCTTCTATTAGCATGCAGCTCTTCTGCAGCTCTCCCGTAGCAGCACTGCTGAGGACGCTCAGAGGCCGGAGGTACTGTAACGGGGTGAAAAGACTGCAGCCTGAGACGGGGGCGATTGCCCTCTGTCAGATCGCCGGAGTGAGAAGAAAACGGATTGTTGACGCAGGCCGGTCGATCAGAGGGGACGGCCGCGGAATATGCTTTCGCCCGGCTCGATGCTGTTCTCGATGCGGGCTTTGATCTCATCATCGACCTGATCGGAATCCAGATCGAAGATGCCACACTGACTGAGTGCCTGGCGGTGGTCGACCTGGCGGCCCAGATAGGAAAGAATCACCCGCTGGCAGACCGGCTCCCGCGAATCGGTGCCGGAAACCCCCAGCATCAGACCTGACAGTTGTGAAACCTTGTTCTTATAGGTGGGAAACAGGGTCAGGTGGATCATCTCGTTTTTCAGCAGCTGCTCGTAGCCTGAGATAAAGATCCGGTTGCCAAGCCCCAGCACCAGTCCCTTGATCTTGTAGATAAAGCCGTCCCGGCCGGTGGTTCCCTTAAGCGAAAGCCGCTCGATCCACTTGAAGAAGTGCCGGCCTTCTTCGGCATAGATCACCCCGTAGCCCTTCAGCACCTTGTTGGGATAGGAGGTGGAGTGGTAGTAGATGTAGTAAGCCCCCTCGTATTTGGAAAGATCCTCATTGGCCCGGTCAATCAGCTGATCCAGGCAGTCAATCTCCGGTCGGTGTGTCGGAGCGCTGGTATCGGGAGTCGGGCGGGTCCGGATAATCTGGCCGAACTCATCCGGGGGCATCAGGATCTCGTGGTCTTCGACCCCGAAATAGTCACATATCCTGCGCAGATTGTTGCCGGAGGGGGCGGTTCGACCGCTGAGGTACTTGTTGAACTGCTGGCGATTGATGGCCAGCTCCCGGCAGACTTCAGAGATCGATTTCTTGTAACTGCACAGCAGCCGCAGGTTATCGGCGAGGTTCTGTTTGCTCATCTGGGATTTAATCCGCCATGGTTTTCAGAGCTAAGTATATGTCAGCCGGTGTCTTTTATGCTAAGTCCCGATCAGGAGACGGCGCAGCCAGGGTCTGTTGTCCGCTGTGGCAGCCATGGGCTGTCAGGCTGGACCTGAAAAGCCTTGCTGTGCACTAAGTTGATGAAGCTAAAGCAAAAAAAATCAGACATCAAGCAGGAGTCCGGTTCTGCGGCCCGGCAGGACTGATGGACCGAATATCCGTCCGGTACCGCTGTCACCCGGAGTGTCAGGGCAGATAACCCTCTTCGTGTAGGATCGCTTCGATGCGCCCCTTCGCCTTCAGTGCGGCCAGGCCACGGTTAAAGGCCTGTAGTTTCTGTTGATGATTCTCTGCCCGTCTGGAAAAGCCGATAAACTGCTGCCGTTGTTCCAGCGGCGGGCTCAGCCAGTGGAAATTGCCGATCTTGTCGGGATGATTCCTCCGGAGTAGATAAAGACCGGTGGCCCGATCGATCAGGATCAGGTCGAGGCGGCCGCTGACCAGCATCGCCACGCTCTGGGCATCATCCGTGGTCGTCTCGGTATTGAGAGCCGCCTGCCTGAACGAAACCGGATTGTCGTAGTCACGGACGATGCCGATGCGCCGGGATCGCAGTGTTGCCAGACGATCGGGGTCGAAAGGTTCCTGCATCTGGCCGATAAAGCCGATCAGATTGGCGGTTAACGGATCGGAGAAGAGGAAGTAACGCGCCCGATCTTTGCTGTACCAGAGGCTGACGATCCCATCTGCCAGCCCTGCCTTCGCCTCCCGCAGTGAGCGGGCAAAGGGCCTGAACCGGAAGCTGACCCGATAGCCGGACCGGGCGAAGGCTTCTCTGACAATTCTCGGAATAATGCCTTGTTGGGGCAGCTGCTCACTGTGCCAGGGCGGGTATTCACTGGTCAGCAGCAGGACCTCTTTGTCAGCGGCAAAGGCGGAAAGGGAGCTGGTCAGCCCCGCCAGGAGACAGGCCAGGAGTATGATGGCTTTCATCCGCGCCTCCGGAGGGCAGCGGCCGGACGGGTATCCGGTATTTCCGTTGCTTCACCAGCATAGCAGAGCGGCTGCCTGAAAATGCGAAGGCCGGCGTCCGAGCGTTTCAGCGTTTTGTCGAATGGCGTACCGGCAGGACCTGGTAGCATTCCAGTGCATCCTTACGGAAAGGGATCTGCTGACGAACGCGTGCCGTCATCTCCTTATCGATCTCGATCACCCTGAACTCCTGCTCTTCACCCATGACGGTGGGCTGAATCTGGTCATCGATCCAGGGGGGGCAGACGATCGAGTGACCGAAATGAGGGCCTCCCCGATTCAGACTGACGAAATAGACCTGATTCTCCAGTGCCCGGCTGACCACGAACTGGCGCCAGGAGTGGAAGGAGCAATCCTGGGCAAAAGCCACCGGATGGAGGATGACGTCGACTTCAAACTCGCGGCACAGACGTCGGCTCAGTTCCGGGAAGCGCATGTCGTAGCAGATGATGATGCCGGCCCGAACGCCGTCGATGTCGAAAACAGCCAGGTGGTCGCCGCGTGAAAAAAACTCGAGCTCTGAAGAGTCTCCGTATTCGGCGGTGTGAATTTTGTCGTAATGGGTCAGGTACTGGCCGTCCCGGTCAAGGGCCACCTGGCTGATGTAGGTATGATCCTGTTCAGAGCGTGGCAGACCATAGCAGACGGCAACCCTGTGTCTGCGACAGAAGGCGGAAAAGAGTTCGAAACTCTGGCCCCGCAGTTCTTCGGCAAAGCGATGGATATTGCGAAAGTTCTCGGTGGCGTACTCCATATTGGAGAGTTCAGGCAGCAGCACCAGATCGACGGGGTTGTCTGCCACCAGGGTGCTCAGCTGATCGATCAGATTGCTGATATGACTGAGTTGTTTTTCCCGCGTGTCGATAGCAGGAATCCGGATCTGGCAGGCGAGAATACGCATCTGAAAAACACTCCGTAGTCGGCTGAGCTCTGATTATTATTGATGGTAATGACCGAAATTTAACCTCAGAGGCTGTTCTGAAAACAGATTCGCAACCCGGATGCTGATTGCGTTGTTTTAAGTCGCTACAGCTTCAGATAGCGTCATCGCTGGTTTTCAGCCCGCCGTAAAAGTCGATGCGTGGCGTAAACCGATCGGCTACACTTCGGGGCCTTTTATCCGCTTAACGTCCGCTGGCCAGCCAGCTGCAGAGAGTTGTTGTTATGTCAGAATCCACTACCGAAACGGCCCGGTGTCCGGCGGTGCTGATCGCGGCTCCGGCCTCCAACCAGGGCAAGACCACGGTGACCGCGGCGCTGGCCCGCTATCATCGCAACCAGGGCCGGCGGGTCAGAGTGCTGAAGGCGGGTCCGGATTTTCTTGATCCGATGATTCACGAACGGGCTTCCGGCCTGCCGGTGGAAACCCTGGATCTGTGGATGGTGGGTGAAGATGCCTGTAAGCACCGGCTGTATAAGGCTGCCAGCGAGGCGGATCTGCTGATTATCGAATGTGGCATGGGTCTCTATGACGGCAACCCCTCCAGTGCCGATCTGGCCTGCACCTTCGGAGTGCCGGTACTGGCGCTGATCGACGGCAGCTCTATGGCCCAGACCTTCGGCGCCATTGCCCACGGGCTGGCCTCTTACCGACCGCAGATGCCCTTCGCCGGGGTGCTGGCCAACCGGGTCGGCAGCGCCTATCACGCCGAGCTGCTGCGGGACAGTCTGCCTTCGGGAATGCGCTACTTCGGTGGCATTCCCCGTAACGAATCCATGCAGCTGCCGGACCGTCATCTGGGGCTGGTGCAGGCTCAGGAGGTGGAGGATCTGGAAGCCCGCCTTGATACGGCGGCGAAGACCCTGGAGGAGGCCGGCGTAACCGGATTGCCGGAACCGGTCAGTTTCTCTGATCAGCCACAACCGGAGGCGCCGCCGCTGCTGGCAGGGGTACGTATTGGCATCGCCCGGGATACCGCTTTCGCCTTTATCTACCGGGCCAATACCGAATTACTGGAAGCCATGGGTGCCGAGCTCCACTACTTCTCGCCGCTGAGCGACGACCAGCTGCCGGAGGTGGACAGCCTGTGGCTGCCGGGCGGCTATCCGGAGCTGCATCTGCAGCAGCTGGCGGACAATGAGGCCATGAAGGCGCAGATCCGGGCTTTCCATGGGGCCGGTAAACCGATCCTGGCCGAATGTGGTGGCATGCTCTACCTGCTGGATTCACTGACCGATAAAGAAGGCAACAGCGCGCCGATGGCCGGGGTGCTGCCGGGACAGGGACTGATGCAGCAGCGGCTGGCCGGACTGGGTATGCACTCGGTCGGTCTCGATGGTGAAACCCTGCGTGGCCACGCCTTCCACCATTCACGGATGGAAACCGACATCGAACCGCTGGTGATCAGTGATCGCCGCCACGGTAAGCGTCCCGGCGAGGCGGTGTACCGGCTTGGCAGCCTGACCGCCAGCTACGTGCATTTTTACTTCCCGTCGTCGTTCAGAGCGGTGGCGGTGCTGTTCGGTGGTGCCTGAGTGTCCGGGTCGGTGCCCGGCTGCTGTTCGGTCGGGGCCGGCTGAAACTGACGATCGATCCGCCTGATCTCCTCGGTGAGGATCTCGATAAACGCCGAAGTCAGCAGTGAGGCCGGGCGATGGGCCGGCTGCAGTACGGCGATCGACAACGGAATCTCCGGCGTGAAAGGGCGAAATACCAGGGTCCGGTTGGCCTCCTGGTAATCAAAATAGCTGCTGGCGGTCATCGGATCGCAGATACAGTAGCAGAGCTGCTCCTCCACCAGCTTCAGAGCGGGCTGAAAGTTACGCAGCTCGAAGCGCTGGTTGAACTCGGCGCCGGTGGATTTAAAGGCCCTGCGAGTGGAGATCTGGTTGGGGTGATCCTCCTGCAGGGTGGCCAGCGGCAGACCGGACAGATCCTGAGGTTCGATGACCGCTTTCTGACTCAGCGGATCGTCTTTACGCAGCGCACAGACACAGCTCAGCTCGAAGGTCTTCATCGCCAGTGCCCGGTTGGGAGCCGGGGTTTCCGCCAGGCCGATATCGTACTGCTGTGAGGCCACCCACTCCTCGATGATCGCCGAGGCGCGCATCATCAGCGAAACCTTCACCTTCGGTTTGTCGCGAACGAAGTCGGCCACCAGCCGCGGCATCATAAACTGCGACGACGCCGGCATACAGGCGATACGCAGCCGACCCTCCTGCAGGTTGCCGATCTCCTGCATGGTGCGGGTGGATTGCGCCAGCCGCTCCAGAATCGCCTCGGTCTCTTCCAGAAAATACTGCGCCTCCGGTTTGCGGATCAACCGCCCTCGCTGCCGTTCAAACAGACTCAGGCCCAGCTCCTCCTCCAGGGTGGCGATCATGCTGCTGACCGCCGGCTGAGTTCGATTCAGTGCCCGGGCCGCTTCCGAAATCGAACCGGTACGCATCACCTCCCGGAATGCCTGCAACTGGCGAATACTGAGATTCATAGGGATTTCTCCGGGTCTTTTAGCTGACTGAAATATAAAGGCTAATCAATAAAGCATAAAAAAAATCTATAGAGGCATCAATATTATCGTTTTGATTTTATGGGGCGGCAAAGTGACTATTTACTCAGCTTATAACGAAAAAAACGTGAGTTGAGGATTATGTTCATGAACAGATTTGCCAGTCTGCTGCTGACCGGGCTGATCTGCCTGGTTGCGGGGGGACAATTCGTTCAGGTCATCACCCGCTACGTCCTCGAAGTACCCGTTATGGGGCTTGAGGAGAGCCTGCTCTATCCCACCATGTGGCTGTATCTGCTGGGAGCGGTGAACGCTTCCCGTGAAAACACCCATATCCGCGCCAACGTGCTGGAGATCTTTCTAAGCAACCGCCGTCAGGTCTGCATTCTGGCCATTATCGGCGAGGTGCTGAGTCTGGTGGTGGGCTGCTGGCTGACCTGGTGGGCCTGGGACTTTACCCGTTATTCGTGGCGGGTCTGGAAGGAGAGTCCGACCCTCTATATCCCTACATTTTATGTCGACATCGCCCTGATGACCGGGCTGGTGCTGATGATGCTCTATACCGCGGTGCACCTCTGGCGCCATGTCCGTAGCCTGTTTGTAGCTGAAGTCGAGGAGCGCTGAGATGGTTGAAATTGCACTGATCGCCGTCGTCATTCTGGTAATTATGCTGACCCTGGGGGTCCCGCTGCCCTACTGTTTCGGCGCCGGCCTGATGGTGATGTACTTTATCGGCGACGTCACTATGAAAGGCAGCATGCTGTGGGGTTTCCAGCAGCTGGGTAACCCGGTACTGCTGGCCATTCCGCTGTTCGTGCTGGCCGGCACCATCATGAGTGTCAGCGGCATCGCCGCCAGTCTGCTTCGTTTCGTCAATATCTTTGTCGGTCACCTGCGAGGTGGTCTGGGAGTCGTTGCTACCGTCAGCTGCGCGCTGATCGGAGCCATCTCCGGTTCCGGCCTGACCGGGGTAGCGGCCATCGGCCCGCTGCTGATCCCGGAGATGGAGAAGCAGGGCTATCCCCGCGAGTACTCCACCGCGCTGATCGCCAATGCCTCGCTGCTGGGGCTGTTGATTCCCCCCAGCGTCACCATGATCGTTTACGGCTGGGTCACCGATACCTCGATCCTGGCGTGCTTCCTCGCTACCCTGGGGCCGGGACTGCTGATCATGTTCAACTTCTCGGTGGTCAACGTCTGGATGGCCCGGCGCTTCCCGCTGGTGGTAGCTGAGCGCCCCCATGGTAAAGAGTTTGTAGCCGAAGCCTCCTCCCGTGGCCTGAAGGCGACCCCGGCGCTGCTGATGCCGGTGATCATCCTGGGCGGCATCTACGGCGGCATCATGACGCCGACCGAAGCGGCTGCGGTGGCGGTGATCTATGCCATTCCGGTGGGCTTCCTGATCTACAAAGGACTGGATGTCAAAACATTCCTGTTTGCCGGTAAAGAGGCCTCCACCGCTGTGGGCGCCATCATGCTGATGATCCTGTTCAGTATGATCCTGTCGCAGATGTTCGTGATGGAGAGTATCCCCCAGGCGCTGGTGGAGTCGATCTTCTCAATCACCGAGAACAAGACGGTGCTGCTGATTCTGATCAATGTGCTGCTGTTCCTGGTGGGCATGGTGGTTAACGACGTCACCGCCATCATCCTGGTAGCACCATTGCTGCTTCCGCTGATGGAAGCGATCGGTGTCAGCCCGATTCAGTTCGCCGCCATCATGGGTGTGAATACCGCCATGGGCGGGGTGACTCCGCCCTACGCCTCGATCCTTTATCTCGGTGCCCGCATCGGCAAGGTACCGGTCACTAAGGTGATTCGCCCGGCAATGATCCTGATTCTGTTCGGTTATGTGCCGGTAGTGTTCCTGACCTCCTTCTGGTCTGACCTGTCGCTGTACCTGCCGAGAGTCTTCGGATACTGATCGCCGTCCGCTGTGAAGGCGGCTGAGGTTCCCGCGCTCCCGAATCAGGGCGCTGAATAAACACTGATTCATCGAAGGGCGGCTGTCACAGGCCGCCGGCGGTACCGGGGCAGCCCGGACCGCCAGCAAAGTGCTGAAGCTGATAACGCTAAAAAAACCATAATATGAGGATGTATCTATGAAACCTTCGATTCTGTACTCCGCACTGCTTGCAGGTTCTCTGGCGCTGACGTCTGTTGCTGAAGCGGCAACCCTGAAAATCAGCCATATCCGCCCGCAGGGCACCACCATCGATAATGAACTGAAGGACTTTTCCGCCAATGTCGCCAGTGCGACAGACGGTGATGTGAAGCTGAAGATCTTCGCCGCCAGCGCGCTGGGTGATTACACCAACGTGCAGGAGCGGATCTCCGTAGGTGCTATCGATATGGCCGTACAGCCGGCAGCGACCGCGGCTAACCGTCGGATGCAGATCAGCGCCTTCCCGTATGTTGCAGAAAACTGGCAGCAGGCCCGTAAGATCTATGGTCCGGGCGGTGCGATCTACGAAGCGATGAAAGAACTCTACGCCGAGCAGGACATCACCATGCTGGCGGCTTATCCGGTCTACTTCGGCGGTGTGGCACTGAACCGTGACGCGGTTTCTCCCGGTGATCCCAGCGTTGACAAGGGCATCAAGGTTCGGGTGCCGGGCATCAAGAGCTTCCAGCTGACCAGTGACGCACTGGGCTACATCAGCTCTCCGATTCCTTTCTCCGAGGCTTTCACCGCCGTACAGACCGGGGTGGTTGACGGTGTTATCGGTTCCGGTGCCGAGGGTTATTACGCCTCTTTCCGCGACGTGACAAAGACTTACGTGCCAGTGAACACTCACTTTGAAGTCTGGTACATGATCATCAACTCCGAAACGCTGTATGACATGGACAAGAAGGACAAAGAGGCGCTGGTTGCAGCGGCCACTGACTTCGAAGCCACGCGCTGGACTAAGGCTGAGTCTGATCAGGCTGCCAACGAGAAGAAACTGGCCGACTACGGTGCCAGCATCGTTGAGCTGTCCGACGAGCAGCTGGCCGCAGCCGCCAAAAAAGTACGCGCCGAAGTCTGGCCGCAGATCCTCGAAGACGTGGGCGCCGATTGGGGTCAGAGCATCCTCGATAAGATCGCCAACTGATCGCATCCGGATCGTGCTTTAACCATCTCCTGCCGGAGAGCGGAGGAGGGTGACACTCACCTTCATCCGCCCCTGACGGGCCGGGTTCATGCTTCCCGGTCCGTCACTCCCGAAAGGGGCCTGCATAGCCATGGCTGAGGATCAGCCGGTTACGCAGGAGTCTTTCTGAAGTTCATCACCGCTTTCCAGGGTGTCGCTTATGTTCCGTTCCCTTTCCTTGTCCGTTGCCGCCCGGGTGCGGCTGCAGATTAACGGCCGTGAGGTCTCTGTGCCTGAAGGCGCTTCGGTCTGGTCCGCCATGGCGCAGGCCGGTGAAACCGCAACCCGGCTGTCGCCGGTCACCGAGCAGCAGCGCTCCGCCTACTGCGCCATGGGTGTCTGTTTCGAGTGTCTGGTGGAGATCGACGGCCAGCCCAACCGCCAGGCCTGTCTGACCGAAGTCCGTGACGGTATGTGTGTCGAGTTCCAGCAGATTACCGAGTCCAGCAGCTGCCTGCCTGAGACGGTGGCGACGGCATCTGCAGCGGGCGTCGTCCTGATGGACCCGGCGGCTGCTAATGAGGAGGCTGATCATGCGTAACAGCTACGATATTGCCGTAATCGGTGCCGGACCGGCGGGTATGTCCGCCGCCATTACCGCAGCGGAAGCCGGTGCATCGGTGGTGGTGCTGGACGACAAAGCCCGTGCCGGGGGACAGATCTATCGCAACGTCGATCAGAGTCCGCTGGCGGATCCGACACCTCTGGGCCCCGATTATATGAAGGGTCGGACTCTGGTCGAGGCCTATGAGCGTTGCAGCGCCCAGAAGTTGCAACGGGCCACCGTCTGGCATGTGGGTGAAAGCGGCGAAGTGCTGTTCTCCCGCGACGAGGAGACCTGCAGCCTCAGCGCCCGCGAGCTGATCCTGACCAGCGGCGCCATGGAGCGTCCCTTTCCGATTCCCGGCTGGCATCTGCAGGGAGTGATGTCGGCGGGCAGTGCCCAGGTGATGCTGAAGTCCGATGGTATGGTCCGTGATGATGCGGTTTTCGCCGGTACCGGACCGTTGCTGTACCTGATCGTCGCTCAGTACCTGCGGATGGGGGTGCGGGTCCGGGCGCTGGTGGATACCACGCCCCGGAGCGCCTATCTCGATGCGGCAACCCGCTTTCCCGGGGCACTGGCCGGTGCCGGTATGATCGCCAAAGGACTGGGACTGATGAACGAGATTCGCGGTTCCGGCATCCCCGTCTACCGATTCGCCGGCAATCTGCGCGTCGAGGGCGATGACTGCGTCCGAGGGCTGCGATTCAGCAGTGGCGGTAAAGAGCACAGCATCAGCACTGATCATGTCTTCCTCCATCAGGGCGTGATTCCCAATCTGAATATGACCCGCTCGCTGGGACTGGAGCATCACTGGTGCGAGCAGCAGCTGTGCTGGAAGCCGAGCCTCCGTCGCTGGGGCCAGAGTAGCGTCGACAGCATCTCGGTGGCCGGTGACGGCAGCGGTATTGTCGGCGCCGAGGGCGCCGAACTGACCGGGCGGCTGGCTGCCCGTAATCAGCTCTGTCGTCTCGGCTATATCAGTGAGGCCGAGCGGGATCGGCAGAGCGCCGGCGATCGCTGGCGGTTGCAGCGGCTGAACCTGTTCCGGGGTTTTATCGACCGGCTTTATCGGCCGCTGGACCAGCACCGCATTCCGGAGCAGCCGGAAACGGTGGTCTGTCGCTGCGAAGAGCAGACGGTGGCGCAACTGCAGGCCGGGTTCGAGAAGGGCGCGGTGGGACCCGACGAACTGAAGGGGCTGACGCGCTGCGGTATGGGGCCCTGCCAGGGTCGTCAGTGCGGTCATACCGTCACTGAACTGCTGGCGCGCTGGCGGGGAGATGCGGTTGCCGATGTCGGTTATTACCGCCTGCGTTCTCCCATGCGGTTGCTGAATCTGACTGAACTCAGCCGCTTCAATCTGGTGAAACCGGGTAGCGACAGCGAGTCTGCCGACAAAGCGGCAACGGCGACAGGAGGGGTTAACCGATGAACGCGGATGTACTGATCATCGGTGGCGGCATTCAGGGCTGCGCCACCGCTTATCACCTGGCTCGTGCCGGAGCCCGGGTCATCGTGCTGGAAAAGGACCGGGTCTCCCGGCATGCCTCAGGCGTCAATGCCGGTGGTGTACGGGTACTGGGCCGGCATCTGTCCGAGGTGGAGCTGAGCAAGGCTTCGATGGAGCTCTGGGCCGGCCTTGATGATGAGCTGGATGCCGATACCGGCTACCGTTCCCGCTCTCTGATCAATATCGCCGCCGACGAGGCGGATATGGAGACCCTGCGGGCCCGCGAGCAGCAGATGCATGCGCTTGGCCACTATCACGAAAAGATCATTGACCAGCAGGAGCTGCGCGAGCGTCTGCCCCATGTCGCTCCCCACTGTGTCGGTGGGGTGGTGTCGGAAGCGGACGGATACGCCATCCCCTATAAGTCGACGCTGGCATTCCGGCGCGCGGCTGCACGCCAGGGGGCGCAGTTTGTCGAAGGCCAGGCGGCCCGGTCGATCCGTCGCGTCGGGCCCAGCTGGCTGGTGGAAACCGCCGAAGGGCGTTACGAAGCGCAGCATCTGGTCAACTGCGCCGGTGCCTGGGCCGACAAAATTTCGGTGATGATCGGCGACAACGTCCCGCTTTCCTACAGCGCGCCGATGCTGATGATCACCACCCGGATGCCGCACTTTGCCACCCCGGTGGTGGGGGCGGTCAGCCGGCCGCTTTCTTTCAAACAGTTTGAGAACGGTACCGTACTGATCGGCGGCGGTGCTAAAGGCTTTGCCGACCGCGATGCCAATCGTACCCGCCTCGATTACAGCAAACTGGCGGTGGGGGCCGGCAACGCCATCGAGTTCTTCCCGATCATGAAGACCGCCTCGGTGAATCGGATGTGGGCGGGGCTGGAAGCCTATATGCCGGACAATCTGCCGGTAATCGGCCCCAGTGTCCGCGCCGAGAACGCCTGGCATGCATTTGGCTTTTCCGCTCACGGCTTCCAGATGGGGCCGATTGTCGGCCAGGTGATGGCCGATCTGATCAGCCGCGGCCGCTGTACTTTCTCGCTGGATGCCTTCCGGGTGGATCGTTTTGAGCGCAAAGTGCTCTGAGCGAAAACAGCACTGCCAGAGAGCCCGAACGGCTCCCTGTCATCTTTTGATATCTGCAGCGGCGAGCCGCTGCACAGCTGAACGGAGAAACTGATATGACCATTGAACGCAGCGGCTCGACCGAGCGCATGAGTAAGATCGTAAAACATAACGGTACGATCTATCTGTGTGGACAGACCGCCAGCGACCCGGACTGGGATATTGCCGAGCAGACGCAGCGCTGCCTGGACAAGGTTGACGCACTGCTGGCCGAGGCCGGCAGCAACCGTGACCGTATCCTGTCAGTCACCATCTATGTGCGTGATATGAAAGATTTCGCCGCCATGAATGCGGTCTGGGATGCCTGGGTGGCCGAAGGCGAAAAACCGGCCCGCGCCTGTGTCGAAGCGCGGATGGCCCGTCCGGACATTCTGGTCGAGCTGTCGGTGATCGCCGCTGCCTGAAAACCAATGTGACTTCCACGGATCTGTTTGCAACGTCCGTTGCCCTCCAGAACAGCTCCGGTCTTTGCCGCCCTCGGGCGGCTTTTTTTCAGGCAGTGGTTATCTCCGGCGCCGGCTCCCGGGCGGCGCGGCTGTCGCTTCAGAATCCCAGTTCCAGACCGATCAGCAGCCGGTCGTTATCCCTGAACTGGCCATAGAGCCCCTCCCGGCTGCCGTAAAACAGATCGGCGCCCAGCCAGATATTGAGATTGCTCTCGATGTTATAGCTGAGTTTCGGCCGGATCAGACCGTCGCCTTCATTCAGGGAGTGGAGCGCCAGAGTCCTGAAGGTCCAGGTGTCATTGGCGAAGGTACGCTCGTAGAGCAGACTCAGGGTGTGTTCGCTGCGGTCACGAACGATATCCGAATCGTAGTCCGGCAGATAGCTCTGGAACCACTGGCCGCTGAGCAGGGTATCGCTGAAACCATGCCAGTCGAGGCCGATTACCGATGACAGTTCGGCGCTTCTGGCGATGCCGCGCCGGCTGAGATCGCCGCTGATAAAGTAGCTGTCGCTGTTGAGGCCCAGCTCCGCCCGGAGGGTGAGGTCGCCGAAGGCGTTACTGAGGGTGCCGCCGAGCAGGTGACTTCGCTTATACTCAGGCCGTAGCGTCAGGGTGGTGCCGTCCAGATCCCGGAACAGAACCGGAACGTCGTTGTAATGGTAAAGATAGTTGAGGGTGATATCCCAGCCGCCGGCAAAAGCGGTGTAGCGTAACCCCAGTTCGCTGTCCTTCAGCGGGTCGTCCGGCACCCTGGCCGGCTGCATGCGCAGGGTCAGGCCGGCAGGCAGTTGCGGCACCAGCGCCGGCTGAGTGAAGGTGAAATCGGTCCCGGCCTCCGCCAGCTCGTGGTAGCTTGTGTCCGGAATCCACAGCAGCTGCAGAGAGCTGTCACCACCGAGGGGAAGTTCACCGTTGATCATCCAGGTGGGAATCCGCGAGTCATCGAACTCATCGAGGATGAACTCCCGAAAGCTCTGGGGGTTGACCTTGTCCAGCACTTTCAGACCATCGGCCTCGCCCCAGACCACCTGCTGCTTGCCCAGCCGCCAGACGGCGCCGGCCCATTCGGTGTCCAGGTAGAGTTCGCGCAGGCTCAGATCACCATGGTCTCCGACCAGGGTGGGGCCGTTGATGGTGCTGAAACTGTCGGCCCGGTCGCTGCTGCGCTGCAGCCGCCGTTCACCGTCGAGCCGGAGTCTGCCGATGGCGGTCAGATAGCTGTCCTCGCCCACCGCCCGGTTCCATTCCAGATCCAGCAGCGATTCCAGCTTCTGGCTTTCGCTACGGGCTGTGTTCCATCCCCCCTCCAGCTCCCAGGTGCCGCTCAGTTCCGCCGATACGGGAAGGGCGGGCAGGCACAGCAGTCCCGCCAGGCCCAGGGACTGAAGCTTAAGAGTCGCCATCTTAACGCCCCCGCGCCAGTGCATTCTTGCGGAACAGACCGTCCCTGACCGCGGCCCTGTAATCCACCTCGGAAAACAGGAAGCGGGTCTTATGGCCGGTCCTGTGGTTCTCGACCTCCAGCTGATGGCGGGTCCAGATGCCATCCACCTGACGGATGTCGGCAGTGGTCAGGGTTTTCAGCGGTTTGCCGCGGGTATCCCAGTACTCGGCACGGACGATGAGCCAGTTGGCACGGTCGACCCAGAACTGCACCTTACCGTAGCCCAGCTCCCGGGCGATCTCCCTGCTGCGGGGCATACCTTCCAGCTTCAGCACCGCCCGCCGGTCCAGGCTCTCTTCGGCCAGCACCTGGTAGTGGTAATCCGCCGGCTCCAGTTTGCCTTCCAGTTTCATGTCCTCGTAGGTCATATCGGTGCCCAGAAAGTAATCGCCGCGGTCGGAGGCGGAAATACGGCGCACCTTGCGCAGCGCCGGCAGGTAGAGCCACTGGTCGTCGTCCCTGGCGTTGTCCCGGTAATCATAGGTCAGAAAGCCGGTACCTTTGACGTTGCTGGGCCGCTGGTAGAACAGCACGGTGCGTTTCTCGTCACCGAAAAACTTACGGTAGCTGAGGGTCTCCCGTTCCCGAACCTTGCCGCGTTTGTCGGTCATCCGCATCGACAGCTTACGGCTGACATGGTCGCCCTCGTCCACGGCGTTGATCCATTCCACCACTCTGTCAGCGGCGGGCAGTCCGTCGGCATTCGGCGCTGCGCTCAGCAGGGGGGGCAGCAGCAGGCCTGTTAACAGCAGGGTCGGTCTGTTCAGTATTTTCATGATTCTGTCTCCGTTCAGTTTGGTTGCGGGTCGATATCTGCGACCGGAGCGGGGATCTCCTGTGGCGGGCGGAGTGCCGGATTCTGAGGGCCACAGATGGCGCGCGGTCGGAACAGCTTCACCAGCGCCGGAATCAGGGTCATGCTGGTGATAAAGCTGGTGGTGACCGACAGCGCCACGATGGTGCCGAAGTTGGCCAGCGGCACCACCTGGCTGCTGATCAGCACCCCGAAACCGCAGGCGATGGCAAGGAAATTGAACAGCAGGGCGCGACCGGTGCCGGGGTAGAGGGCCATCAGTGCAGCATCGGGGTTATCGGGATTGCGGCGGAAGGCGACCCGCAGGCGGTCGATGGTGTGGATGGCAAAGTCGACGCCGAGGCCGATCGCCACTGCGGCGAACATCGAGGTGCCGATTCCCAGCGGGATATCCAGGGCCACCATGCTGGTGTAAACAAGCAGGATGGAGCTGGCCACCGGCAACAGTGCCAGCAGGCCGGCGATGAGGGAGCGGAACAGCCAGGCGGAGATCAGGAATACCAGCAGCAGGGTCACCGCCAGGCCGCTGAAGTGGCTTTCGCCCAGATCCCGGATCCAGTGGTAGTTGACGTTGACCCGGCCGGACAGCGTGGCCTGCAGATCCGAACTGTTGAAACTGGTATCGATGTAGGCCTGCAGCGCATCCACCACCGGACTGATATCGCTGTAGGCGCCGGAATCCATGTTCAGACGGATATTGGCAATGCGGTAGTCGTAATCCACCTCCTCCTCGAAGTCGGTGGGCTCCGCCGAGGCGGTGTAGAGCAGGAAGTACTGGGCCACCAGCTCAGGGTCTCCCGGCAGTCGGTATTCGCTGACCCGGCCTTCGTTCAGGGAACGGTTCATCTGCTTCAGGTAGTCGACGATGGAGGTGGAGCCGTTGACATGGGGCAGCGATTCGGCAAAGGTCTGCAGCGCTTCCATCTTCTTCAGGTTCGCCGGCCTGAACAGCCCTTCGGCCTCCGGCGTTTCGATAACGATATCCAGGTTGTTGCTGCCATCCAGATAGCTGTTGATGGTGCGGTCGGCACGGAAGATCGGTTCGCTGGGATGGAAGGTCTCGATCCGGTCCTCATCCACCCGCAGGTGGGTGGCGGCATAGAGACCGACTCCGGCCAGAGCGGCGGCCAGCACCAGGGTCTTGCCGGCATGCCTGAGGCTGAAACCGCCCAGCAGGGTCATCAGCCGGCTGAAGCTGTCCGGTCGGCTTTCCCGGGCGGCACGGATAAAGGCGGGATGGACCCGGGGCCCGAACAATGCCATCGCGGCCGGCAATACCAGCATGGAGTAGAACCAGGCGATAAGCACACCAAGGGCGGTGAACAGGCCGAAAAAACGGAACGGAGGCATATAGGCCGCCAGGTAGAGGCCCAGAAAGCCGGCCACGGTGGTGAGGGTAGTCAGCGTTACCGGACGCCACATCTCAACCATCGCCGCCACGATCAGCTCCTTCTCCGGTCGCTGCGGCTGTCGGGCCTGCTGCTCGTAATATTCGCTGAAGATATGGATTGCATCGGCCACCGAGATGCCGATCAGAATCACCGGCAGGGCGTTGGTGATCACAAAGAAGGGCACGCCGCTGGTGGCCATCACGCCCAGGGTGATCAGCACCGATGCGGCAATAATCACATTACCCAGCAGCGCCGGCAGAAAGCGCCGGAACGCCAGCACCATGATCAGGGTGATGATGCCGCCGGCGATGGGATTCAGACGCTGGGCATCGGCGTCGATATAGCTGCCCAGATAACCGGATATCGCGCCTTCGCCGGCCACATGCAACTGCTCGCCATCGCTGACCGGGGCGTTGGCGACCAGTTCCATAATCTGATCGTAGGTCTCCCCGGCCTGCAGCTCATCGATCATCTCGGCGATAATCAGCGTCGCCCGGCCATCTCTGGCGACAACGCTGCCCTGATAGAGCGGGAAGTTGGCCACCGCCTGACGGATACGCCCGGCATCGGCCCGGGTTTCCGGGAACGGCTCAAAGAACGGCTCAACATCCATCCCCTCATCAGTTCCGGTAATATTGTTTTCGGTCGCCAGGCTGACTACCCGGTCGGGATCGATATTGGGCAGCTCCATCAGCTCCTGGCTGAGATAATCCACCAGCGCCAGGGTGTTGGGGTTGAAGATGCCCTGATCCGAATCGCTGACCACGGCTATCACCATCGGGTCGGCCAGGCCGAATTGTTCCTTTACCCGGTTCTTGTAGACCAGCGCGGGGTTATCCTCGGCCAGAAAGGCGTCGGCGCGGGTGTCCTTGTGCAGGAGGGCCAGCTGGCTGGCCCAGGCCGCCAGTAGGATGATGCCCAGCAGCAGTATCTTTTTCGGATGACGAACCACCTGGTTGAAGAACCGGGTGGCCCTGTCTGTTGGAGGGGAGAGATGATCAGACATAAGGCTACCTTCAGGATTAATACTGGCCATTATTTATGTATATGCATGTATGTGGGTTTTAAATAAAATCTGTTGCAGCGAATCTTTCCTGCCCGGGGGCGATCTCAGTTTCATCATTGGGAAAGCGTCCGGCTTACTTTGTTGTATATGCATGTAATTAGCGCAAAAAAAAATCCGCAAAACACTCACTCAAGTCTGACGATGGCATCGCTGAGTCCCAGCAGCTGTTTACTGAGATCCGGCCCCAGTTGCTGGTAGACCTGAGACTGGGCTTCGGCCCAGAATCCTTCCGCCTGTTGATAAATCTGTCGGCCACTGTCGCTGAGCTGCAGGTTGCGCTGGCGACGGTCACTGCCTTCGCTGACTCGGATATACCCTTCCCGGATCAGAGGCTTGAGATTGCGTGTGACAGTGGTCTGATCCAGCACCAGCAGGCTCTGGAGCTGCTTATTGGTGGTCTCTCCCAGCTGGTAGATCGCCCGAAGCAGGGTGAACTGCCCCGCCTTTAATCCGCAGGCGGCCAGGTGCTGGTCGTAGATCCGGTTGATCACGCGGGTGGCCTTACGCAGGCTGAAATTCAGGCAGCGGGTGTGTCCGGTACTTTCCATGGCTGCGGTGGAAGACTTCTGAGTGTTCATAGAGATTATTATGCATGCATATGCATTTATGTCAATGCGCTGTACAGCACCGCTTCGCTTCGTCTGAGCGGTTCGTTCAGATTATTCGAGTCCCCATTTTTTCAGCAGTTGCTGGTACTGCCCCTCTGTTTCCAGGGCATTGCGGCCCTGATCAAAGTCAGCCATCAGCACTTCGGCAGCCCGGCGCCCCATCAGGAAGGAGCGGGCCTGATCGAAAGCCGGACTTTTCTGGAACAGCTCAGAGCGCTGCCAGTTTTTGAGATGGTAGTCGTGGGAGAGTTCATAGCCGACCAGCGCATCGATCCGACCGTTTTCCAGCATGTCGAAACCCTGGCGGATATCGTTGAGCCTGACGGTCCGGAGTTGCTGGTCGCTGACCAGCTGATCCCAGACCGGCCCGTAGGAGAAGCCGCGAATCATACCGGTATTCTTACCTCTCAGGTCAGCCAGTTCGGTAGTGCTCTGGTCATCAGTCCTGAGGGTGTAGAACAGCAACCGATTTTCCGGATAAACCAGCTGTTCCGAAAAGCGATAGCGCTGGATCCGTTGCGGGTTCTTTATCGCCGGAAAGATCCCGTCCACCGCTCCTTCATCCAGCATACGTACGGCTCTGGTCCAGGGAACGATAGTCAGATGGACGCTGTAGCCGGCCCGATGAAAACTGGCCAGTACCACCTCCCAGGCCAGACCCCTGAACAGCGCTGATTTCTGCCCCGGGGGGATCAGCTCCTGGTACTGTTCCCGATCGGCATCAGCGGCATAAAAACAGAAGGGCGCATAGTTGGCGAAGGTCGCAACCCGAGCCACCGGAGCCGCGCCGGCCTGAAAAGCCAGCAGTAGCAGAATCAGCAATAGATGCTTCATAACAGCCTCCTGCTCATCAGTGTAGACTTCGGAATCCTGATCCGGGGATGCAAAAGGAAAATGAGGGATCAGGCGCGTGCGGACATCACCTGATGAACGGTCGAGATAAGATCGTAAACCGGCAGGCCGGTGGCGATCTGAAGCGCCTTTTTGTAGGGAGACAGGTTGGTGCATTCCAGCAGAAGCGCCCGTATCTCAGGCTGTCGGGCCAGCAGAGCCTGCGCTGTCCGGATAAGGTCCTGTTCCGCATCAGCCCGGTTCAGAGTCCGGCGGTCCTCATTGATTACCGGAAACAGCTCTTGTCCCTGTTCTATGCCGGCGATATGGATGTGGTCGTCATAATGACCACCGAAATGCACCGGCTGCAGGGACCGGCTGTCAAAAGTAATGATGCCCAGCGGGCGGTCGGCACCAAAGATGGCTCTGAGAAAGGGAATCAGTATCAGCGAGCTGCTGATCACCGGAATGCTCAGCTGTTCGGTGAATCGCTGCTGTATCGCGCCCAGGAAACCGCAGGAAGTGACAATCAGTTCACAGCCTTCCTGCTGAAGCTCCCGGGCGGTTTCCAGCAGTGATCGTTGCAGGGACTCCCGAGGGACGTCGGACACCACGATTCGGGCAACGGTTGCGGCTTCCACCCGCCGAATCACTACTTCCCAGGGCAGGGAATCAGGGTTGCCGATATCCCCGGGCAGGCGAGGAAAGCGGGTGTTGAGCATAATCACGCCGACTTTACGGGGTGATAAAACGGAACAGCTGTTCAGGATGGAGCTCCGTCACTGAAAGAACGACCGGAGGGCATCATAACAAGCCCGGGATCCACTGCAAAAGCCTCTCTTCGAGGACCCGGCATCGAGACGCACGAGCCGGACCGAAGTAGCCGGACCGAAGTAGCCGGACCGAAGTGGTCGGATCAGAGCGCCTATGGTCAGGGAGGTGCCGGCATTAAGGCGCGGAACGTGGTTCAGTCGCTCTGCACCGCCTGATCATTGTGATGTTGTGCTGTATTCTGAAATAATTGCGTCAGCAAATTACAATGTTATATCATTACATGTTTTCACCTGGGCTCAGATGATGGTTAAGACTCTTCTCTCCGGAACCTCGTTTTTACTGCTTATGCAGATCAGCCCCACTTCTCTGGCAGCCGAACCCCGACATGAAGCGCATATCCATGGTAAAGCTGCGTTAAACCTGGTGGTCGAGGGAGCGCTGGTAGACGCGGAATTCAGGTCTCCGCTGATGAATATTGTCGGGTATGAGCATAAGGCCACCATCCCGGCAGAGCGAGCTCAACTCCGTGAGGCCGTGGCTCGGCTGGAAGCTGTTCACTCATTGATTCAGCTGCCGGAATCCGCGCGCTGTCAGCCTCAGAGGACGGATGTCCGGACCGGTGTCGGTGGGGATCTGCACCAAATCCCTGAGCAACTCTCCGAAACGGATCATGACCGACATTCCCCGCAAAACGAACACGATACGCATGACGCACATGACGCACATGACGCCCATAAAGAGGAACTGAACCATCGCGATGTGGTTGCTCATTACCGTTTTCAATGTGCGGAACCGCAACACCTTGATAGGGTAACGCTGAACTTCTTCAGGGCGTTTTCAGGTATCGAAGCCATCCATGTAAATCTGTTAACCGGGCAGGGGGGTCATCGCGTCGAACTTAATGCCGATGACCCGCTGCCGAAGTCCGGAGCTGGAATCAGGATTATTACGGCATGGCAGAACCAGCAGTAGATATCGATCAGCTGACTTTCAGCTGGGGTAAATCAAATTCGGCAATCCGGGTGCCGAAACTTTCGCTTGAACGTGGCGAACGTATCTTTATTAAGGGGCCATCCGGCAGTGGCAAGAGTACGCTGCTCAGTCTGCTGGGGGGGATTCTTCGCCCGACTGAGGGGACGATCAGGGTGCTGGGTACGGATCTGTGCCGGTTGGGAGCCGGTGCAGTGGACCGCTTTCGCGCAGATCATACCGGTTTTATTTTCCAGCAGTTTAACCTGCTGCCGTATCTCAGTCTGGCAGACAATGTAATGCTTCCCTGTCGATTTTCAAAAAGGCGGAAGCGAAAAGTGGAGAGTCAGTATGGCTCGGTTGAAGCCGGTGCCCGGGCTCTGCTGGCTCAGCTGGGGTTGCCGGAGTCGGAATTCAGCGGGCGCAGTACCCTGACGCTGTCCGTGGGTCAGCAGCAGAGGGTCGCTGCCGCTCGGGCACTGCTGGGATCCCCGGAACTGATCATCGCCGATGAACCGACATCGGCGCTGGATGCGGATTATCGGGACCGGTTTGTCGAACTGCTCAGCACAGAATGCGCTGAAGTCGGATCGACGCTGATTTTCGTCAGTCATGATTCGGCGTTGCAGAAACACTTTCATCGTGTTGAAGCGTTGAAACCCTGTGATCAGGGCGGATTCCGGCTGTGACGCTGTTAAGGCTGACCTGGCAGAGCCTGCTCAATCGTAAAAGCACGCTGCTGCTCACCCTGCTATCGATCAGTATCAGCGTTATGCTGTTGCTGGGTGTTGATACCGTACGACATCAGGTTAAGGAGAGCTTTTCCTCAACCGTATCGGGTGCAGACCTGATTGTCGGAGCACGGAGCGGGCAGATCAACCTGCTGCTCTACTCGGTGTTTCGCACCGGCAATGCAACCAACAATATTTCCTGGAAAAGCTTTCAGACAATCAGCCGGCTTCCCTCTGTGAAGTGGAGTATTCCGCTGTCGCTGGGTGATTCCCACCGGGGTTACCGCGTACTGGGTACGACGACGGACTACTTCCGGCATTTTCGCTACGGACGGAAACAGCCGCTGCAGCTGAGACAGGGCAGGCCCTTCTCCGGCCTTTTCGAGGTAGTGCTCGGATCGAAGGTTGCCAGGCAGCTGGGCTATGAGCTGGATGACCCTGTTGTGGTCAGTCATGGCACGGGAAATGCCGCCCTGACTGAGCACCAGGATAAGCCGTTCCGGGTAGTGGGGATTCTGGCCCCGACAGGGACTCCGGTCGATCAGACGCTGCATGTCAGTCTGCAGGCGATAGAAGCTATTCATCTGGACTGGAAAGCCGGCGTCAGGGTGCCGGGGCTGAGCCTGTCGGCCAGTCAGGCTCGTGAGATGGAGCTGACACCGAAGCAGATTACCGCATTTATACTGGGACTGAATTCCCGGCTGGCCACCTTTCACCTGCAGCGGACGATCAATCAGTATCGGAAAGAACCGCTGATGGCGATACTGCCCGGACTGGCATTACAGGAGCTCTGGCAGATGTTCAGCCTGGCGGAAAAGGCGCTGATGGTGGTGTCCGGCCTGGTCGTGCTTTCCAGCCTGGTCGGGCTGCTGACCCTGATGCTGGCCAGCCTGAACGAGCGGCGCAGAGAGATGGCGATTCTGCGCTCGGTGGGTGCCAGTCCTTTTCACGTCCTGTTGTTACTTACGATAGAATCCCTGATGACGACCCTGATTGGCATTGCTCTGGGGGTGGGCGCGCTCTATCTGAGTCTGCTGGCGGCAGCGCCTGTGCTTCAGGAACATACCGGACTGCTCCTGAACATACAAAGTCCCACTCCCGGACAGTGGCGGCTGTTAGGTATACTGTTGCTGGCAGGTGCTCTGACGGGTGTGATCCCGGGAGTTCGTGCGTACCGGCAGTCACTGGCTGACGGCATGTCCATAAAATTATAGGCAGGTGTATTGATGCAACTACAGTTGAAACGAATCCTGTTCGCTCTGTTGCTGTTTCTGCCCAGCTTCTCGTCATTCGCCTCAGAACGATTCAATGGCGAACTGGTTCAGGAAATCGAGTGGGAGCAGCTGATGCCCCCGGGGTTTACCCTGAATGATATATTCGGTAAAGCCGATGAACTGGACGCCATCGATGATTTTGACCCCGGTGCTCAGAAGCTGCTGGATGAAATGATGCTGGCGATGCAGTCGGCGCCGGTGGTTTCAGAGATGGATGGCAGCATGGTCAGGGTGCCGGGCTATGTCGTGCCTGTTGAATCGGAAGGGCAGCGGGTCACTGAGTTTTTTCTGGTTCCCTATTTCGGGGCCTGTATTCATGTTCCACCTCCACCCTCCAACCAGATTATCTATGTGCGCTTCGAGCCGGGCACCCACGTGGAAAACCTCTACGACGCGGTCTGGGTAACGGGAAAGCTGAAAACCGAAAGGAAAAGCCACGAGCTGGCGACTTCGGGCTATCGGATGGAGGCGTTTCGGATTGAGCCTTACCAGGATTAGCCGCTGGCGGGTTTTTTTTCGAAGGGGCATCACGCAGGATCCGCGCGGCAGGCCCGGGGGGGAGCAGTCAGGCGATTAATCCGGATTCTCGAATAGCAGGGAGTGAATGGCAGGCAATCCGCCAGTCCGGGTATAAATTGCCACGGCTCAGGGCTGAGCGGGGGCTCAGCACCTGCAGTGACAGCCGGACAGTCAGGAGTTACATCGGCGCGTTTATCTGCTCTATGGCGACGGTCACCGTTGCCAGGCTGGGGTTTTGTTGGGCCCTGATCTCATTGAGCAGTTCTGAGTAGTGTTCGCTGCGGCAGGGGGATGATCCCGAATCATCTGATGGAAACTGATTCAGCAGCTGCCGTGCCCGATTCCGGACCGCCTGATCCATATGCCTGGCCATCACATCCTTAGCTTTCCGGTACCATCTGTCACGGATCGGAACTGAATTCAGGTATCGACGCAGCCAGAACAGATCCAGCTCACCGTTCAGCCGGAAGTATGCCGTTACCACCCGTTCCATTTCCCGGACATCAGAACTGGCGATAATCGCAATATCCAACGCATGGTAGAGATAATCCAGCGCGGATAATTGCTCGGCAAGCCCGACGGGGATGCCCTGCTCTGTCAGCTCGGATACCGCCTGCTGACAGGTCTTCGCCTCATTTTCACTTAACAGCTTCGGCAGATGGCCTCTCAGGTAGTTGACCCAGGGGGTGAATTTTTCAACCACGGTTCTGGTATCAAACTGCTCACCTTCGTACTCCTGTAGCCAGTGCGCGGCTTTTTCCATCGGGAAATGAAGCCTGAGGAAGAGGTCCATCTGCAGGCTGTTAGGGACGGAAAATTCCAGGGCTTCGATCTGCTGACCCAGATCCGCCGTGCCGAAAATTTCCCGGGCTGCGATGTGGGACTTAACCCACAGGGCGGCATCTCTGTGATCGACTTCCAGCAGGTTGTTGCAGAAGGTGGAGCCCATCCGGTTGGCCACCTGGTTGGTTATCTGGGCCGCCAGTATCTCTCTGGCCAGCGGATGGTTGCGGATGTAGTCCGGGTAACGTTGGCGAAGCACCGAGGGAAAGTAGTTGAACAGTTCCCTGCTGATCAGCTTGTCCTCTATCAGATCCGAATCGACCAGTTTATTGAACAGGTAGGTCTTGCTGGAGGCCAGCAGCACCGCGATTTCAGGCCGTGTCAGCCCCTGTCCTGTCCGGATCAGCCCGTTCATGCTGGCATTGTCCGGAAGGTTTTCCAGTTCCCGGTTCAGCAGCTGTTTCTTTTCCAGCAGCTGAATCAGCCGGGCATGTTTATCGATAAACAGTGCCGAAGTCTGATTCGACTGACTCAGCATCTTGCTCTGCTGGTAGTTATTACGCAGCACCAGCTCGGCTACCTCGTCGGTCATGCTCTCCAGCAGCTGGTTGCGCTGCGGCAGGTCGATAACCCGGTCCTCCAGCAACTGCTGCAGCAGGATCTTGATATTCACTTCATGATCAGAGCAGTCCACACCACCGGAATTATCGATCGCATCGGTGGTGATGCGTCCGCCATTTTTTGCGAACTCGATACGGGCTGACTGAGTCAGGCCCAGGTTGCCGCCTTCGACAATGATTCTGGCGCGTAGATCGGTGGCATTAACCCGCACCCCATCGTTGGCCCGGTCACCGGCATCCTGATGGCTTTCTGTGCCGGATTTAACATAGGTTCCTATACCGCCGTTCCATAGCAGGTCTGCCGGGGCACTCAACAGCCGGCGGATCAGTTCGTCAGGGCTGATCGCCTGGATATCCGGGCTGATTCTGCACAACGACCTGATCTGGCGGGTCAGGGGGATTTGCTTGCAGCTTCTGGGGAACACGCCGCCCCCGGCAGAGATCAGCTTCTCCGAATAGTCCCCCCAGCTTGAACGGGGTAAATTGAACAGCCGCTTACGCTCTGCGAAGCTGGTTGCTGCATCGGGATTCGGATCGATAAAGATATGCTGGTGATTGAATGCGGCAACAAGTCGGATATGCTCCGACAGCAGCATGCCGTTGCCAAACACATCCCCCGACATATCTCCGATGGCGATGGTAGTGAACTCCTGGCGCTGGCTGTCGATCCCAAGCTCTTTGAATAAGCGACGGGTCGACTGCCAGGCGCCCCGGGCGGTGATACCCATTTTCTTGTGGTCATAACCATTGGCCCCACCTGAGGCGAAGGCATCGCCAAGCCAGAAACTGTATGCTCCGGCTATGGCATTGGCGGTATCTGAAAGGGCGGCGGTGCCCTTATCTGCGGCGACAACAAGATAGGGATCGTCATCGTCATACCTGACCACATCAACCGGGGGGATGATTCCGCCAGCTTTGAGGTTGTCGGTGATGTCCAGCAGGGCGGCGATAAATTCGGAATAACGGGCCGCGAGCTGATCCGCGCCTCCCTGCCTGATGACGAAGCCACCTTTCGCCCCGACCGGCACTATCACTGAATTTTTCACCATCTGCGCTTTAACAAGTCCGAGGATTTCGGTGCGAAAGTCCTCTCTGCGGTCGGACCATCTGATCCCTCCGCGTGAAACCTTCCCTCCCCGCAGATGCACACCTTCTATCCTGGGGCTGTAAACGAAAGTTTCGAATTCGGGGGCGGGCTGGGGTATGGTCTCGATCTGCTTAGCCCTCAATTTGAAACTCAGGGCTTTCAGAGCATGACTCGGACCGGATGACTGGTAGAAATTGGTGCGTACCATCGCGTTCAGGACCGAGAAATAACTACGCAGTATGCGGTCGTCATCCCGCCGGCTGACCTGATCGAGACCGGCGACAATCAGCCGTTGCTGCTCAGCCGTTTCCGCCTGCCGCTGTTGCCCGGACGGGGCCGCGAGCAGGCTGAATTTGCTGCGAAACAGCCGGGTCAGCAGGACCGTGATCTGGCTGTGCCGGCTCAGAACCTGTTCGACAGAGGTCTGACTGAATGGAACATTGATCTGTAACAGGTATCTGGCCACAGCCCGCAGCAATACCAGCTCATCAATACTGATCTCCGGGAGAGTGACCAGACGGTTGAAACCGTCATTTTCAACCTCTCCCCGGATGACCGCCAGAAACAGCTTCTTAAAATTGTGTTGCAGGGCGCGGTTGCTGATCAGTTCGCCCTGATCGCTCAGCAGTTTAAGCCGTATACGCCAGCCCGGTCCGGAGCCGTCGGTCTCGGTAAAGGTTTCGGTGCTGTTGGCAGAAACAACCCTGGCTCCCATATTCTCGAGTACCGGGAGCAGCTCTGACAGGGCCATCAGAGCACCTGTGCCACTGATGCTGAAGCATAGCTGAGCCTGATCGTCAGGGGTTTCCGTGAAGCCGCAGTGGCTGACCCGGGCGGTGTCATCGCCGTTGCGGTTGTTCGGAGCTGTCGATAATCCGTTTTTGTTATTGTTTTTGTATTGCTGTGTCATGTTCATATCCAGTGATCTGTCATAGTCCTGGCCGCTTTGCCGCGCTGTTTTTACCGGCTGCAAAGCCTGAGTGGTGAACATCCCTGTGGGTAAAATTCCATGCTGTTCAGTCCCTGCCCGCTGAGCAGGGCAGGTTTCACAGTGTATTGAGTCCTTTGCCAGCGTTACGCTCAGGAGGTCATCAGCGTCGGCAGGTACAGCACGATCGACGGATAAACGGTGATCAGGACGATGGCGATGGCGATCATAAAGAAGAATGGCAGAGCGGCCCTGGCGACATAGAGGATGTTCCTGCCGGTCAGTGCCTGGATCACAAACAGGTTGAAACCAACGGGGGGAGTAATCTGTGACATCTCTACCACCAGCACCAGGAAGATGCCGAACCACAGCAGGTCAATATTCGCCTGGGTGACCATGGGCAGTACCACAGAAGTGGTCAGAACGATGACCGAGATACCGTCCAGGAAGCATCCCAGTACCACAAAAAAGACCGTGAGATAGAGGATCAGCTCGAAAGGCGATAGTCCCAGTTCAGAAATCCAGGTTGCCAGAGCGTTGGGGATACCGATAAAGCCCATCGCCAGGGTCAGGAAGTGAGCGCCCACCAGAATCAGTCCCAGCATGCAGGAGTTTTTGACGGCTCCTGAGATACTGTCAATCAGTCCGCTCCAGCTGAAACTGCCCAGCAGGGCAGAGAGGATCAGCGATCCCGCCACGCCAAAGGCTGCCGCTTCGGTCGGCGTGGCAATACCCTGATAGATGGATCCCAGCACCGAGCCGATCAGCAGGATGATGGGAATCAGTTTTTTCAGCGACTGAATCTTCTCCCTGAAGCTGTACTGAACATTATCGGCCACATTGCCGGAGCGTCCCTGGATCAGGGTCCAGCCTGCGGTAAAGAACATAAACAGCAGAATCAGCACCAGTCCCGGCAGAACACCCGCCAGGAACAGCCGGGCGATGGATACTTCGGCAGAGACCCCGTAGACAATAAGGATGATGGAGGGGGGGATCAGCAGTCCCAGTGTGCCCGAGCCCGCCAGAGTGCCGATGGACATGGAATCATCATATCCCCGTCGTGACAGCTCCGGCAGCGTCATGCGGCCGATGGTGGCGGCGGTGGCCGCGGATGATCCGGAAACCGCCGCGAAGATGCCGCAACTCAGAATGTTGACATGTAACAGCCTGCCCGGAAATCGGGAGAGCAGGGGGGACAGGCCTTCAAACAGGTCCTGGGAAAGCCGGGTGCGGAACAGAATCTCACCCATCCAGATAAACAGGGGCAGCGCGGTCAGTGACCAGCCGGTCACGGCACTCCAGGATGAGGTGCCCAGCAACAGGCCAATGCTGTCATTGCCGATCAGCTGTAAACCGATAATCGAGATACCGGTCAGCGTTAAGGCGACCCAGACTCCGCTGGTGAGCATTAACAACATGCTGATAACTAAAATAAAACCTACTAATGTGATATCCATGATTTACTCCGCGCTGCTCAATGCATCTTCATGGGCAATAAACCCCGGTTTTTCACCCTGCAATGCCGTCAGCAAGCTATCGGCAACGGCGATCAGCAGAAACAGTGACCCCAGGGCCATCGGCATCTGTACAGCCCAGAGTGGCATGGCCAGATAGGTATCTGTTACATCGTTATAGATATAGGATTCGTAAACCGTATAAGCGGTGTAGTAAGCGAGATAGCCGCTGATCAGCAGGCCTGCCGTCAGGTTAATAAACTCAACCAGGCGACGTGTTGTGCCTCTCAGGCGGGAGAGCAGGATGGTGACCCGGATGTGGTTTCCGGTGTTAAAGGTATAGGCGAGCCCGAAGAAGATCGTTGCCGAAAGTAGCCAGCCGGCAAAATCTTCGGAAGAGGGAATGATGACACCGAAAAACCGCGCTGCGATCTGAGCCAGAATCAGCAGTGTCATCACCACCAGGCAGGTGCCCGATAACACCACGGAGGCTGAATAGAAGTAATGTTTAATCGTCTGCATATTATTCTTACCCGATTGCCTGACCAGAAAGCCCAACATGATCATCGCTGTTATGCGGGATTGATCATCCGCTGGAGTCGGGGTCTGAGGTTCTTATAACTGGTTGATGCGCTGGCCGGAGAGGCGCTTTACCCGGCGATCAGCAAAGCGCCTCCCGGGAGAGGGATCAGAGAGCCTTATAGGCGTCTAATACAGCGTTACCGGAGTCACCGGCTTCTTTCAGCCACTCGCTGACCATCTGGAAACCGATCTCTTCCAGCTCGGAAATCAGCTGATCGCTGGGCTCGATCACCTTCATGCCATTTTTGGAAAGAGCCTTGGTGTGGTCGACAGCCAGCTTACGACCCAGCGCCCAGCCTTTCTTCTCCGCATTCGCGGCTGCGGTCAGGATTACCTGCTGTGTTGCCTGATCCAGGCGATCGAAAACCCGCTTGTTGGCAAACACCATATTCTTCGGAATCCAGGCATGGATGGTGGTGAAGTGGGAGATGTAGTCCCAGCTCTGGCCATTCACACCGGTGCTGGGGGAGGTGATCATCGCGTCAACCGCGTTGGTGGTAAACGCCTGCGCCACGTCGCTGAAGGGAATATTCACCGGTGTTGTCCCCATCAGGTCTGCCAGCCGCGAGGTGGTGGGGCTGTAGGAGCGCATTTTCATGCCCTTCAGGTCCGCCAGCTTTTTCACATCGGTATTGGTGTACAGATCTTGGGCCGGCCAGGGGGAAGTGTAGAGCAGAATCAGATTTTCTTTGGCCAGCGCTCTGGCCAGTTCCGGTTTCGAGGCCTGATAGAGCTTTTCGGCGCTGTCGAAGTCGGTGGCCAGGAACGGAATATTGTCCAGCTTAAAGATCGGGTTGATGTTGCCGAGACGACCGATAAATACTTCACCGATCGGTACCTGACGGGTTTTAACGGCCCGGTGAATTTCCGGATGCTTGATCAGCGAACCGCCGGAATGGATATTGATAGTCAGTTTGCCACTGGCGTTAGCGTTAACCTCTTCAGCAAAACTACGCGCTACCTGAGTCTGGTGAGTACCATCCCCATAGGGGGTGGGCATATCCCAGCGAGTCTCCGCCGAAGCGTTGCTGGTCGCCCCCAGGGTCAGCAGTGAAGCAAGCAGTACCGCAGCTTTATTGGTAAAACGTTTCATTATTGTTCTCCAGGTTTCTGTTTTGATAGCAATACCTGAGGCATTGGCTGATTCTGATATTGCAAATCAGAAGCCAGATCCGGAGAAAAGTGGAAAAAGCTTTAAAAACAAGTGTGTAGGTTTTTACTGGACGTTCCGGATAGCGCTGTTCGGGACAGTTTTGACTCGGGCTGATCTGGCTCGATGAGTCACTTCTGACTCATCGGAGAGTTTTTCAATGAGCTCTGAAGCCGGCTTCTCAGAGCTTCGGGCTTCAGGGCTTACGTTCAGGGCTCTGGGCGCACTAGTCGGAGCTGCTGGCCGGCTCCTGAGTGAAATCCCGGCGATCAAGGTCGTATTTTTTCATTCGCAGGTAGAGCTTTTTACGGGGAATGCCCAGCGCCCGGGCGGTTAACTCGGCCTGGCCCCTGTTGGCCTTAAGCGCTGACAGAATGATTTCCCGTTCATAGCTGGCAACAAGCTCATCCAGATTGCCCTCCCGGGGAGGCTCGGCGATGCTGAGGTTGCTACCGAAAGGTAATCCCAGCGCCCAGCGTTCCGCGGCATTGCGCAGTTCTCTGACGTTCCCCGGCCAGGATTGCATGCACAGTTGTTGCAACAGCAGATCGGGAACCGGTCTGCTGTCACGGCCGAAGCGCTGGCAGGCCTGCTCAGCAAAATGACTGAATAGCAGCGGAATATCATCTTTTCGCTGATCCAGCCCGGGCAGATCAATACTGGCAACGTTGAGGCGGTAGTAGAGATCTTCCCGGAAGCTGCCCTCATCAGCGGCATCCCTCAGATCCACCTTGGATGCAGCGATTACCCTGATATCGACATTGATGTCTGAGTTTCCTCCCAGTCGCTGCAGGGTCCGTTCCTGCAGGACTCTCAGCAGTCTTACCTGAAGAGAGGCGGGCATGCTTTCAATCTCATCCAGGAACAGAGTGCCGCCACTGGCATACTCGATCTTACCGATACGTTTCTTGCTGGCGCCGGTGAACGCCCCGGCTTCGTGGCCAAAGAGTTCGCTTTCTATTACCGATTCGGTGACCGCGCCGCAGTTTAGGGCAACGAACGGCTTATCCTTTCTCGGACTGAAATCATGCAGGCACTGTGCGACCACTTCCTTGCCGGTACCAGTCTCTCCATTGATGATCAGATCGACATCCACCTGGGCCAGCTGTAACACGGTGTCACGCAGCCGCACGATGGCCTCGGTCTGACCGACAAGGCGCTTATCAATTTCGTGCTGACCTTCGATGGCCTGTCGTAAGCGACGGTTTTCCAGCACCAGCTCGCGCTTTTTCCAGGCGCGCTCGACGGTGTTGAGGTGGTGCTGAGGATCATCGGTTTTTTCCAGAAAATCGTAGGCACCCCGGCGAATTGCCCTGATGGCGATCGCGATGTCGGAATGGCCGCTGAACATGATGACGGGAATTTCAGGATCGACGTCGAGTATCTTCTCTAACACCTCGAGGCCGTTCATGATATCCATACGCACATCGCAGATAATCACGCCCTGCCAGCCCATGGAGCATGCCGAAAGCGCCTGCATCGGATCTTCGTAAGCGACCGCGCTATAACCTTCCAGCTCGAGGGTCTGGAGCATCGATTCCCGCACAATCTCTTCATCGTCGATGACGATTACCTGGCCATTTTCCATGGCTGAACTCATTACTGATTACTCCGGTATTCTGGTAACTGAATACAAAATGACGCGCCACTGTCTGAATTATCATCAATGGTCAGCTTGCCGCCAAAATTTCTGATGATGTTGTAGGAGATGGCCAGCCCCAGCCCCAGGCTCTGGCCTCGCCGTTTGGTGGTAAAGAAAGGCTCAAAAATCTGCTCCCGCAGCTCCTTGCTGATACCGGGACCGCTGTCCCTGACCCGGATTTCCAGTCTGTCAGCGCTATGGCGGCAGTCAATGCTGATCCGTTTCTCCGGTTGATCGTTAATGGCGTCCAGAGCATTGGTTACAAGGTTCAGGACGACCTGCTCCAGTTGTACCGGGTCCGCTTTTACCTGATTACCCGGCTGCTGAAAATTAACGTCGATAGTGGTCAGTTTTCTGACTTCATCGCCTTCAAGCATATTCAGGACGTTATCAATGACCCGCTGAAGGTCCACGATCACCAGATTCGCAGGCTGGTTACGGGCTAAGGATTTCAGCCGGGTAATGATGGTGGTGGCCCGTTTAGTCAGATTGGAGATCTGATTGAGGTTTTTCCCGGTTTCCTCAACCCGACCCGCGTTGAGTAACCGCATACCATTGTGTGAATAATGGCCGATCGCCGAGAGTGGCTGGTTGATCTCGTGGGCGATACCGGCTGATAACTGGCCCAGTGCCGCCAGTTTGCCGGCCTGTACCAGCTCCTCCTGAAGGGTGCTGAGCTGATCCCGGAAACTGATCAGCGAGCGGGCCATAGTGCCGATTTCATCAGTGCCTTTAACCTGAACCTGTTCATCGAGATTACCATTGGCTATTGAACGCATGCTGCGGTCCAGGCTGGTAATCCTCGCCACCATATAGCGTCCCACGTACAGCCAGACGATCAGAATTGAAAACAGTAAGCTTGCCGCAACCATCAGCAGCATCCAGATGCGGCTTTTCTTAATCGTCTCCTGTGCACTGCTGGCAGAGCTCCGGGCGGCCTCCTCTGTCTTATCCGTCTGCATTGTTATCAGTCCATTAAAGTTATCCAGCTGCTCTTTCATCTGGTTAAGCAGCAGCTCTCCGGACTGCAGGATAAGCCGCTCCCGGCTTCGGATCGTAAACATATTGTTCTCACCTCGGGTCAGGAAAACAATGTTCACAATGGTCTGTTTCAGCGCCTGTATGCCCGGTACGTTATCCACCGCCTGGATATCCTGTTTAATCCGCTGAGTGATCTCCTCGGAATGGGTCTGGGTGGCTATCAGTGAGTTCAGGTCGGGCAGGTGCTGTGCCCGGTCTACCAGGTTAATCAGCAGATTGACGTCCGCCTTGATGCGATAAAGTCGCTGCAGGTCTGCATTGATTGTGGTCTTCTGGCCACCGTTTTTGATAGCGATCCAGGAATCGGGGAAATCCTGGTTGTAGTAGCTGAACAGATTTCTCTGGGCGTTATCCGTTAAGGTGTTTATCTCACTGAGAAAGCCGGAGGCTATCCACCTCAGCCGCTGGTTTTCAGTTTGCTTCTGCCGCTGAACTTCGAATTTCCTGAGGACATTGCTGTCAAGTTCCGCCAGGGTGGCCTTTAAGGTTTCAATCTGTTCAATCAGGGCTTTCTGTGCCTTATGATCCGGGGTTCTGGCAGAGATTTCCGGCAGCATAGCGGACATGGCGGTCATATTGTGGTCCAGCTCTTTCCAGATCGCCCGGCGACGCTGCTCATCTTCGGCCGCCAGCAGGGTGGGGGCCATCAGGGTTATTTTTGTTCCCTGCTCTTTCAGCCCGGCCATCAGGCTCAGGGTCTGGATATTGCCCTCAACCACAAGATTCAGTTCATCTCCGAGCCGATTGTAGGAAACCCAGCTGATAATGCTGGCGAGCAGAGTCAGCGCACTCAATGCGCCGAACGCCAGGAAAAAGCGTCCCCGAATCCCCAGCTTATGACTGTTTTTCATACAAAGGCTGCCTTGGTAAGTCGGAGCTGCATAATAGTTATCTCATAGCTTAATGAGAAAACAGACAACTGAAAAACGGCATCTGTCTGTTGCGGGGCCTGCCATCAGCCGGCTTCTCGCCGGTTGTGGTCAGGTACCATAATAAAAGCTACTCTGGAAAGCCCGCTGGGACCGTCCCCGGAATGTCTGAAAAACTGGTGTTTATGAAAAAGTTAAGAAATCTTGCCGTTTCACTTTCTGTCGGGCTGCTGATGACCGCAATCAGCGGTGTTCTGGCAGCAAACGATACCATCATTATTAAGGCGGTAGGCACCTGGGGGTATTTCACCAATTATCAGAAGCACGAGGGGCCCTTCTGGAACGAGCGTATCGCCGAGGTATCGCAGGGGCAGATTATCGGTGAAATCAAGCCGCACACCGAGCTGGGTCTGCAGGGCTATGAAATTATGCGGCTGGTCAAAAATGGCGTCTTTGACTTTGCCTTTGGGCTGCCGGGATATGTCGTGCCGGAAAGTGAGATATTTGAGGGGGCCGACCTCTCTTCTCTGGTACAGAACCTGGCGATGCAGAAGCGGGTAGCGAAAGCTTACTTCCCCACGCTGGAGCGCGCCTTCGCGGAAAAGTATAACGCTAAGCTGATGATGCTCTACCCCTTTCCCAGTCAGATGATCTGGTGCAATAGTCAGATACGCAGCATTGAAGATCTGAAAGGTAAGCGAATCCGGGTTTTTCTGACGACCCTGGGGGATTTTGTCGAAGGCGCCGGCGCGATCCCGGTGAGCGCACCGTTTAATGATGTTCCGGAAGCTCTTGAGAAGGGAATCTTTGACTGCGCGATAACCGGCACGATGTCGGCCTATACAGGAGAGCTGTATAAGGTTGCTTCACATGGATATACCCTGCGGGTGGGCTGGGGGCTGGCGTTCGGGGCAATGAACATGAACAAGTGGAACCTGCTGAGCAGAGATCAGAAGGCCCTGTTGCAGAAGGAAGTTTCCATGCTGACCGAAAAGATGTGGCAGGAAACCGCAACCGAAGACGCCATCGCTCTGTCCTGTCTCTCTGAGGGTCCCTGTGCTATCGGCGAGACGGGTAACATGACGCTGGTCGAGCCCTCTGCTGCAGACCTCAGCATACGTAACCGAATCGCTATGGAGGTGATCCTGCCGCGCTGGGCTGAGCGCTGCGGGCCGGAATGTGCCGCTAACTGGAATCGTACGGTCGGGAAAATTCTTGATTTAAGAGCCGAGGCCAGAAACTGAAAAACACAGCGGTTATTGCGAGCCCCTGAAAGAGGTTATTTTGGCGGTGGGCAAATTCGTCCGGAACAAATGGATACGTCGCAGGGGGGCAGCCTGTGGGCGAACGAATCGAACGCTGTTCGCCGGAGCCGCTACAGAGGGGCTGATACGAAAAAGCCACGTCTTATGACGAGGCTCCTAAAAAGATGGTGCCCGGAGGCGGAATCGAACCACCGACACGAGGATTTTCAATTTTTGTTGGAAATTCTTAGATAACTGAAATTCAATCACTTGCGGTGTTGGCCTCGCTTCAAACAGTCCTGTACTGAACACAAAGCCACAGTACAGGGTCCTGTTTTGTCACAACGATGGCACAAGGCCGGGTATCTCACTACGGCCAGTTGCTGCGTACGAATCCAGAAAATTCTGATTTGAGATCACTGCAATGCATCCAGAGGGCTGGTTGTCCCGGCAAAGTGCTGACCAAGGACATGGGTATAGATCTGTGTGGTCGAAACGTCGCTGTGACCCAGTAACTCCTGCACGGTTCGGATATCTCGCCCCGTCTCCAGGAGGTGAGTCGCAAATGAATGTCTGAACGTATGACAGTTAATACGTTTGTTAAGAATTCCCACACGATTCACAGCCCTCCTGAGGGCCTTACGAGGTGCTGAATCGTGCAGATGGTGACGACATAGCTCTCCGGTAAGCGGATGAGGACACAGTGAGGTAGAAGGAAACAGATACATCCAGGCGGGTTGTCTGAAGGCGTTAGGGTATTTTCGACCCAGGGCATGGGGTAACGACGGACCAACCCCCTGTTGATTGTCGGATACCTGAAGAGCCAGAGATCTCTCTGTACATTCCCTGATGGGATCAAAAAGGTTGCGGCTTAAAATGGTTTTTCGATCCTTGCCCCCTTTGCCATCCCTGACGATCAGTGAAGCATCATCGAAACTTACGTCCTGAATCCGAAGCCGCAAACACTCCGTGATTCTAAGTCCACTCCCGTATAGCAGTGAGAAAATTAACTGATATGGCCTGTGCAGTTGATTCAGTATCAGGCTGATTTCTGAGCGACTGAGTACGACGGGTAAACGGCGATGCTGTTTAGCATGTTGGAAGCCAAGATCACCCAACTCAATTGACAATACCTGGTGATAGAGAAAAGCCAGCGCATTCAGGGCCGTTTTCTGAGTATTGATCGAAACATGCCGGTCATTGGCCAGCCAGGAGAGAAAAGCTCTGACCTGTTCCGGACCCATCGATGCAGGGTGAGTCAGCCGATGGAAATGGATATAGCGCTTGATCCAGGTAATGTAAGTCTTCTCAGTTCGAATGCTATAGCCACGAAGTCGTATTTCCTGTCGCACCTGCTCCAGAAGTTTGCTCTTTGCCATGTCCTTAACCTCGAGATCCTTCTCACTGATGATTGCTGTATATATATACAGTATATTTGAAAAATTCCAGTGAATGGTCTTGAAATGATCAGATGAGTGGCTCGTTTTTGACTGGAAAAAATCAATGAATGGTTCAATATCAGACTGTTACGGATAGAAGGCACTGAGATATCGTGACAACCCTTCAACATATATGCGCTGGCTCGTTTTCATCGGAGGAGAATGGCAGGTGTTCCTGGAAAACCCTTTCCTTTTAATCGTTTACGGATATAAACGCGTTTGTCCTCCTCTGACAAAACGAGCCGGCTCAGTATTAAAATAATGAGATGGACGCCCCTCCTAAACTGATAGTCCGTAGTGACAAAAAGTTTGGAGGAAATCCTCATGGAATCCGTAGCAGTAATTGGTATCGACCTGGCTAAAACTGTTTTTCAGATTCATGGAATTGATAACCTAGGTCATTGTGTGTGCAGGAAATCATTACGGCGAGCAAAAGTACTGTCTTTCTTTGCCAACTTGTCACCCTGCATCGTAGGGATGGAAGCGTGCGGAAGCTCCCATTACTGGGGCAGAGAACTCAAAAAACTGGGGCATGAAGTCAAATTAATGCCACCTCAGTATGTAAAGCCCTACGTGAAAACAAACAAGAACGATGCTGTTGATGCGGAAGCAATTTGTGAAGCAGTGACCCGCCCAAACATGCGTTTTGTTGGTTTGAAGACACCTGAGCAGCAGGCGCTACTGCTAGTTCACATAGAACGTGATGGAGTGGTCAGGGAACGAACCTCCCTCATAAACAGAATACGAGCGACATTAGCAGAGTTCGGTGCATCGATCCCAGCAGGGCCTAGAAGGCTACACAATTGGTTTAGAGATTCATTTGACGAAGACGATCTAGGTCTTCCAGAAATAATGCGCCGTCATATTGAGAGGATGCGCGCTCGCCTGTATCAGTTGGAACAGGATATAGCTGCTTTGGATGAAGAGATAAATTGTCAGAGCCGAAAGAACGAAGCGTGTCAAAGATTAGAAGCAGTACCAGGCATCGGACGGCTGACAGCCTCGGCATTGGTTGCCTCGGTTGGGAATGGAAAAGCGTTTAAGTCAGGTCGTCAGTTTGCCGCCTGGCTCGGATTGGTGCCTAAGCAGCATTCCAGTGGTGGAAAACCAAAACTTTTGGGTATCAGTAAGCGCGGTGACGTTTATCTTAGACGAATGTTGATACATGGGGCGCGAGCGGTACTCAAGCATATGAATCCGCGAAGAGGTGTAACCCGTTGGTTGGAATGCTTGCTAACCCGAGCCCATCGAAATGTGGTGATTGTAGCACTTGCCAATAAGTTGGCTCGCATAGCTTGGGCACTGTTGGCAAAGGGAGAGCGGTATAAAGAATCGCTCTGTTAATTAACACTAAAAAAGAACGCTCATAGGTTGCGCAGGCAAAATAACGTGATGGCTAGACAGGTAAGACCGTGATTTGGGAACTCTGACCCTAACATCGTTCAATGCTAGAACGCTAAAATGATTAGAACCAGATCAGCGGAGCTCATCAGGGATAGTGGTCAAAGAACCACGTAGAAAATCCGGATAGATGGCTGCAATACCTAATATAGCCCTAATAAGATTTTGCTTGCTCCAAACGGGGCGTCCATAGATGTTGCAGATGACGCCTAACCGATACTAATACACTGAATCGTGGCTATTAGTTAGTGGGAGCATAAGGACATTGAAGTGATTTGAAGTCATTGATACCGAGGTGAAAATCAGAAAATGTCCTATATCTGGGTGTTTTCTAACATGCTACCGTGAACCGCAAACGGCGCGATTGAACGAGTTCAAACGACACCGTCAGGCGCTTCACGGGAAGGCTGACACCCGATATGGGCTTATATTTTTTGAGTTTGTGCTAGGTAAAGGACCACAGAGTGCAGCTGAATTTCCGTGACACCAAATATCATTACTTTCCCTGCCTGATAAATCTGGCGCGGTCGGCGCACAACAACAAGCCGCAACACGAGATCATACTTGCAAAAAGCGCAAGCCTGACTCGTGTGCTATGTCGTTATGGCTCTTAGGGAAGCTCGGTGGATAGATCTAAATCCATAGAAGAACTTGAAGGAGACGAATGGGGAAAGCCCAGATTCATTTCCTCTTTGACTACCGAATGCCATAGGCTAAGGAAAGTCCCCCTATGCGAACTCTCCATAGAAAATCTGAGACTGCTTTTAGAGCAAAGAATCTCACTTCAATATACGGTTCCTTTGGCAATCGAAATACTGGAAATCGACCCTTTAGCATCTGGTGATCTCTATCGAGGCGATCTACTAGCAAGCACTGCACAAGTTCCAGCAGAGTTTTGGAGTCAAAATACAGAACTGAATAACAGGCTTGTGGAAGTGAAAAACGAATTGGAGATACTGGCTGACACCATTGTCAATGAGCTATCTCCTGCACTAAGAAAATACGGATTTCAGTAAATGAGCCATAACAAAAACATCAAAAATCGCCCTACGGGCTGGACCTACGCAAGCTGCGCTTGCTCCGGCCTTTTATGTTGGCGTTAAATTTCACATGAAACCTGAGCCAGATTTAAAGAAATGTGATGAATGTGGAAGCGCTTATTATGCTTGCGCTTCACGGATGGCTTCGTTGTGCCCAGAGTGTTCGTATCACCTGTATGGCCATGAGAACTGCCGTCACAGTATACAAAACGGTCGCTGTACGAAGTGCTACTGGGATGGTTCTGTTTCTGACTATATTAAGAGCTTAAAGGGGGCGTAAGCAGTAAGTTATGTGCATTGATTTAGCTCCAAAATTTAACAAATACATCAAGTCGCCCTTTCAGGACTGGGACCGCAGACAAGCTGCGGCCCCTTATGAAAAGCGTTATGCATCCTTATGAAACTTGAGAGAAATGACACAGTCAGGGCGAAATTTTTTGGAACGTTATTGTTCGTGTTCCTATCACCAGTTTATGTAGCGGCAATATTTGAACCAACTACTGTTGCTTTTACTATTGGGGTATTAGTTCCTTTGACGGTCCTTGGGGCGTGGTGTTTCTATTCAGGTAGATATGAATTTAGTGAATTAATTAGTACAACGAAAGGGTGGTTACTGGCGTTAGCATGTATGGTTGTTGGTAGTGTCTGTCTATTAACTTTGGATTCTAGCTACTCTACCTCTTGGTTCATATCTGCTTTTGTCTTTTTTATGTTCACACACCTTTTTCGAAATCTACTTGTACTCTTTGGCCTTCACTTACCAAAGGACGGAGACACATGGAAGTAATGCATAACAAGCATGTCAATCGGAACGCAAAAAGCAGTGCTTTTTGTCCCCTACGCTGGCGCTCCGGCGTCCGCTTACATGAGCGTTATGTTTCTTTGAGGCAAGGATGAAAATTTTTGCTAGATTGTTACTTACTACAATTCTGTTAGCCACTGCTCAGATTGTTGCTGCCTTTGAGCTAACGGCCGAACCAGGCATGTTTGATTTAGTTAAGCATGAAGAAGATACTCCAACAGGTCGTTTTGACGTATCCATGGCTCTTACTAAAGCGAACCCAGATTCAAAGTGGGCGGCATCGGCAACTTGTGGCCTGATGGATTCAGCTATCCCACAAAACGCTATATTTGTTCAAATTATTCAGAACATGCCAACAGACAAAGAGCTGTATCTTATTTTCAGATCATTCCAAAATGGAAAACTGCTCTCTCATAAAATACTGACTAAAAACATTAAAATTAACCAACCCATTACATTCACAATGGAGTGGGAATCTGGTCATTTGAAAGTAGTTCAGAATGAAAGCATAACGATAGAGTCTGGTTTCAGTTTTCCAAATGCCAGATTCTATTGCGGTGTTGCTTCGGGGACGGCCGAGTTTGATGTCAAAACATAACAAGCATGTCAATCGGAACGCCAAAAGCTATGCTTTTGGTTCCCTACGCTGGCGCTCCGGCGCCCGCTTACATGGACGTTATATGTCTAAGGAACGTTAAGTGGATCTATCTCAGCTTATCGACAATGCGTCTGCCACGGTTTCCGGTCGAGTAGACACTGTAGAAGGTCACTTGGGAGTTCTTGATGCCTTGTTGTGTTGCTATGGTGATTATGGAATAACGCTTGGTTGTATCGCATTATTCACGCCAAAGATCCAAGTCAACGACAAAACACCTCTAGCGTTCTTCCCTGGCTCAGACGAGCCACTACCAATCGATTGTTTTCACGTTGACTTATTGCATCATTCAAATGCTGAAAACCGGAATCCTGAGGTGTTTCGCGCTTTAGGTGAGGCTTTGGCAATGTTTTGGACACAGTCCTTAGAAAGATCAAACCAACCAGGGTATTTCCAATTTGATGAATCCAATGGTTACGATGTCGTATTCTGCATATAACAAGGCCATCAACCAACGCCCACTGCGCGGGCTGGACCTCCAAACCGCTGCGCGGTTTTCCGGCCGGTTATGGCGGCGTTAAAAGCTTTATGAGCATTGTTGCCAGGAACATCACTATCTTCGCCTTGGCCCTCGCGTTGCCATTGGGAGCAGAGTTTGTAACTGCCACCCCAGAGCACGTGCCAGGGACTGGTTTTGATGTCCTGCTCTATGAGCCATTCGAATTTGCCTATGCCTTGTGCATCGGTGCTCTGTTTCTATTGGCCAATTTGGTCAAGGTCGGCAGCCGCAAAGTAGTCGCATCAATTTTGGTAGCCATCCCTGTCTGGCTGGTTTGGTTTGTTGCTGCTTTTTTGGCTGTTGGGCAATTACATCTGACACTCGGGGGCAAATTGTGAGTCAGCTTTTAACAAGTCAATCAACGAGCGCCCTTCGGGCTCGGACTGCCAAAACGCTACGCGTTTCGTCAGCCCGTTATTGAGGCGTTAGCACTCCAAAAGGTAGGAAGCTGAGACAGGGATGAAAGGTTTGTTTGTAAGGAATCGGTTGTTTCTATTAATCATTTTACCCCTAGGGGTGATTTGCGCAGTCTTCCCAGAACAACTTTCCACCGCTATCGGAAGATCCGGTTTGCTTGAGGGTACCACCGAAAATCTAGGTGTTGCTTACCTCCTGTTCTCCATTGTGATTTTGACAATTGAGAGCAAAATCAACAAAAAGCGACAAAACAAAAATGAAGCCTGAAGCAATACTCACGCAATGTAGTGCTAACAAACAGGTCAAGTTCGCCCTACGGGCGGGACGCTCCGCAGCTTCGCTGCTACGCGCCCCTTACCTGGGGCGTTAGTTGTCTATCATGCATCGTTTCTTACTTACTCTTCTGGCATTGCTTTCTACATCTTGTTCCCAACAACAAGATAATGATCTTCCACCTGGTTTGAGAGCTGGGGGCTTTGCCCTTGAAGACTCTAAACAGCAAGTCCTTGAACGGATGCAGGAGCAATCAATTCCATTCAGAATTGAAAACGGATTCGTGGTCTACCTGAACAAGGATCTTGCGAAGGTGGAGGGTCTCATTCGGCAAGCAAGATATGGTGATGAACTTAAAGATAATATTTATGAAATGACAATTGCCGCGGATGAAATAGAAAAACAACTTTTCATTGATGCTTTTGAAGCCCAAGGAATACGATATCAGCTCTCAAAGGGTGACAGAGAGTGGGTATTTAACTGGTCGCAGCTATACGGACCCCAAGTAGACATAATCACACAAGAGGTTCGTCTTGAAAGATACAAATTACTCAAAAACAACTAACAAAGCGGTCAAAAATCGCCCTTTGGGCTGGACCTTCGCAAGCTACGCTTGCTTCGGCCTTTTACCGCGACGTTATGTGTACTGAACCATGGAAATAGTTTTCGAGTTAGCTGCGTACGCTTTCTTTTATATGAGTGGTGCCGCCATCATATATTGTGCTTCACTTGGACGTATTCGAGCGCAGCCACCAAAATCGGTCAAAAGTTTCTTTTCATGGCGCGCCTACGAGTTCAAACGCACTATCAACGGAATTACCTATGTTGCTTTCGAGTGGGTAGTGGTCCTGAGTTTTGTGTTTTGGTGCCTCCTTGGGCTCTTGGTGTGGGGACTATGAACGCAACACATAACAAACAGGTCAAGTTCGCCCTTCGGGCGGGAACTCCGCAAGCTTCGCTTGCTGCGTCCCCTTACCTGGGGCGTTAAATGCCATGAAGAGATCTACAGTCTTGCAGTTCGTCTTTGCATTTATGGTTCTGACCATGTCGTTCCATTCCTACGGCAAACGAGCTGCTCCAACGTCCGTTCCAGATGTTTTCGGTAACGAACTCAGATATACAGTCGTGCATTGGGGCTACGCAAACGGTACAAACCAGAATGGGGGCTATGTCGAAGCACGAAGTATCAAGTCTGATAAAAAGGTATGGGGGCTATTGGTCTACAAAAATAGTTACCTCAAAGACTTAGAGAGCGACGTTCAAGACATCTTTATAACCTCCATAAGATTAGATAATGAAGGCAATACTTTAATCGTAACCAACGAGGCCCGCTCTGTGTTTCACGTCGACCTAAAAACCTTAAGCGTGCAACATGTTGAGTAGGCATTTAACAAGGCCAACCAGAAAGGACCGCCTACTCGCCGCTTCGCTCTGTTCCGGCGGCCCCTGTTGGCGGCGTTAAAGGTATCTGCGAGCATCATGGAAGACGAACACTACTTTTGTTACTCGGCAGCACTAAGAATATTTGGTGATATCGGTGACCTGGAAGAAATCACCAAAGCGATAGGCGTCCAACCTACCCATGTGCATAAAAAGGGATACAAGCGCTCTGAACGAGCCAAGCCCCGCCCGCATGATATGTGGATGTACGAACCATCCATTTCAGAGGACGAGCACCTTCACAAGCATCTAGACACACTCTGGGAAGCGGTAAAGCCAAACGTCGACGCTATCAAAGAGCTAAAGAGAAATCTGACTGTAGATATCTTTTGTGGCTATCGCAGTAGTTGCGACCACGCAGGGTTCGAGATTCCTCACACCAGCCTCAAGATATTTAGTGAATTGGAGGTACCATTCAGTGTATCCGTCATCGTCGTACCGGAAGAGTGATACCTTTAACAAGGCCGTTAACGACCAGCCCAGCATCGCTGGGCTCGGACTTCCGCAGCTGCGCTGCTTCAGCCCGTTACGGCGGCGTTATGTTTACCTAGCATGAAACTACTAGCTCCAACTCTGAACATCGATGAAGCGGCAACGGCAGCTCTGATTCAAGAAGCTGTTATAGGGCTCCAGGGCAAAGACGACCCGTATTTAATCCTAAGCTACGACGATATGACGTATGCTCAAACACTATGGGCCGGGTCCGGTTATCTGCTTGAGTATCAAGAGGGTTCGATTGATCAGCACTACGTATCTACAATCGAGATAGACGCAGAGTCCGTGGTTACGGCATTAGTAGCTTACCTTTCGGGCCAGCCATCATGGAATCAAGGGATTGAATTCAATATTAAGCACATCCGGACTAAATCAAACCGCCTTGGGTACGCATTGGGGTACTTCATTGGAAAACTGTTTGGGTCACGGTAAACATAACAATCGGGTCAAGGCTCGCCGCTTCGCTGCTGGGACCAGCGGCGACAAGTCGCCTCCGGCCCCTTACCCAAAGCGTTAAACACTTCAACTCTCGCTTTCCCCCAGGGAGGGGCGGTATGGATAAGGAATTCGGTCATTTTACCCGAGACCAGGCCAGGCAGGCTTATGCCACGCTTCACGAGGTCAATGAGGGGACTAAAGACCTTGAGCAAATAGCGTCCGAATCCGCTGATTTTGCCGAATTGCTGGTTTCCTGGGCCGAATGGTACGAGATCCCCTTTGCCCATCACCTGATTTACTTCGCCCTTTCCCTCGGGCTTGGTGATGAATTAACACAGATCTCCCAGGCTGCCGATCCGCAACAGGCCTTTCTGGATCTCCTGCAGAGCGATCATGTGAACGCCGTTTCTCTGGAAGAGTTTGACTTTGATCGACAGCAGCTCGTTATCTCGCTGTTAATGGCTTTGTTGGGTCAAATGGGAGCCATTCGACTGTACAGCCAGCCGTTGTCCGATCTGCTTGCTAAAGTACGCACAGGGGATCAGGATGCTCTTTTCAGAGCGGTGACGGTTGATCGGGTTGTCGTTGCCTGCCCCTCCGTCGCCCGGCAGATTGCCATCGCTCAGATGACCGGCGATGAGACCTTTATGAATCGCTTATCCAAGGCGATCACTCGTACCCGACCGGCCCGTCCTAAACCGCAATACGATGACCTACGGTTCATGCTGGAAACGGTGGTTGAGGGTGTCGGGACCCGACACTTCACTGCCCCGCAACTGGAAGACCTGCTTCAGCACGAGCTGGAGCTTTATCCCAATGAGGGCGACTATTCGCTACGAGCCTTCAGAAAGCTGATCGAAAAACGAAACCGGCTGGTGGGAACCTGAAAACGGGATTTGAGGTTCACCCGCCGCCTTCCTGTCTGAACCAACAATGACGGCCCTGTTTATTGATCCCCGGAGGGACCTGACATGGCCGAACTCACCGATTCTGAAAAGATCGCCGCTGACAGTGGTGCGCTTCGACGGCAGTGCGCGCAGCGCACGCTTGCGAAGGGCAGCGCTGACAGGGGCTCATCCGTACCGATAACGGGTGCGCTCCCTAGTAACACAGCACCCCCAAATTACACAGGGCTCAGCATTCTGCGCCAGGGCGTGGATAGTCTGTACCTGAATTACCCCGGCAGCCTGACCGAACAGGCGGAAGTGCAGTTAACCGAGCTGAAAGCACGGGCCCAGTCACCCGAATGTAGCGAGCAGGCGGAAGCCTTCTTGCCTTTCGGGGATCATACCTTTGTGATGAGTCCCAGAGGGCGCGGGCGGTTTCCGTTTGTACTGTCGGACAACTGGTATCACCTGCAGCTCAGTCGTATCGCCGCCGAGAAGATGCCGCTCGCCTATGTGCAGGTGGCCAGTGAATTACTGACACGCAGTGGCATGGATGCGGCTGTGGCGCCCCTGAGCCTGCTGGTCGGCCAGCTGGCCGGTAAAACGGTCACTCCCATGGTCAGCCGGCTGGACCTCTGTGTGGACTTCGTGACGGCGTTGAATTTTGCGGCGATTCCCGAGAGTCATTGGGTCACACGGGCCAGTAAGCAGGCCCGCTATTACGTCAGAGGGCGTTTCTCCGGTCTGACTTTCGGCCAGGGCGGTGCCCTGAGCTGTCGGTTGTACGATAAAACCCTGGAAATCGAGAAGTCCCAGAAAACCTATCTCTATGAGCTCTGGAAAGCGCAAGGGTGGGACGAGGTGGCTCCGGTGTGGCGGCTGGAGTTCCAGTTTAACCGTGAATTACTGACCCAGGTGGGAATTTACAGCCTTGAACAGCTGAAGACTTTCCTGAACGCCTTATGGGTCTATGGGGTGGATCAGTGGTTACAGTTGAAGCTCCCGCAGTCACAGGATGGCAACAGCAGTCGCTGGCCGGTGTATCCCCAGTGGCAGCAGTTTTTGACGGCTCGATTTAATAAAGGTCCCTGCGAGCCGGTCTACCGGGTCCGCAAGGATTCCAGCCCGTCGGATCAGGCGCTGTTCATCAACGGGCTGGGCAGTATCACCTCGTTTATGGCCCGTGAAGGGATTCACAACATTGAAGAGGCGCTGAGCCGCTATCTGGATCAGGCGCGGGCCTACCACCGTCGGCAATCCAACCTCACCGGCAAAACCTTAAACACCTATGTGCGGGAAAAGGTCGAGCAGAAGAGGACCCGATACGCCAACCGTCAGCGGCGGGAGGCGCAGCAATGAATGGACTCTCCCAAAACCTACAGCCTAATCGAAGCCGCCGAATTCCTGCATATGTCCGCCGCTGCGCTGGGCGCTCTGGCACGCTCCGGCAAGGTCAAAGCGGCCAAACCGGGCAAACGCTGGGTGTTTCTGGAAACGGACCTTGTGGCCTATCTCAACGCCCTCTATATTGGTCGTGGGCAAGCGCCGCGAAGTGATTGTGAAGAGGAGACTTCACAATGGCACTGTATAAACGCGGAACGACGTGGTGGGTTAGCTTCACGTCGCCCGGCGGGCAAAGAATACGCCGCTCTGCTGGGACTGACGACAAAACGCTAGCGCAGGAATACCACGACCGCCTCAGACATGAGGCATGGCGTATTCACCAACTGGGGGAAAAGCCCCGGCGCACCTGGCAGGAAGCGGTGGTGCGATGGCTGGCCGATACGAAAGAAAAAGCGGACCACCAGAAAGATGTGGGCAAGTTGAAATGGCTGGATCAGTTTCTTCGGGATAAATACCTGGACGAGATTGACCGGGATCTGATTGACGAAATCGGTCGGATCAAACGGGATGAAGCCAGCCCTTCAACCGCCAACCGGTACTTCTCATTAATCCGGGCGATGTTACGCATGGCTCGGGATGAGTGGGACTGGATCGACAAGGTACCGCGCTTTCGACTGTATCGAGAGCCACAAAAGCGTGTGCGTTGGTTAAAACCCATCGAGGCCGAACGGCTATTGAATGAATTGCCCCCGCATTTAAACGCGATGGCGACGTTCTCCTTAGCCACCGGGCTGCGGCAACGGAACGTCAGTTACCTTCGATGGGAGCAGGTGGATTTAGAGCGGGGCATGGCGTGGATCTTTGCCGACCAGTCTAAGTCCCGTAAAGCCTTTGCCGTCCCGTTGAATGAGGATGCCCGTTCGGTCCTGATTCAGCAGCAGGGGCAGCACCCGGACTACTGTTTTACCTATCAGGGTGAACCGGTGGACCGGACCACCACCAAAGCGTGGTACAACGCACTCAAAAGAGCTGGGATATCCAATTTCCGCTGGCATGACCTGCGGCATACCTGGGCTTCCTGGCACGTTCAGAACGGAACCAGTTTAAACGAGTTGATGGAATTAGGCGGTTGGTCGTCGTTTGAGATGGTCTTGCGGTATGCCCATATGGCGGGCGAGCATCTGAAACAGGCGGCGTGTCACGTCGAGGGCACGATTCTGACACACTCCGGAACCAAAAAAGGCCTGCGATTAGTCGCAAGCCTTTGAAGACGTGGTGCCCGGAGGCGGAATCGAACCACCGACACGAGGATTTTCAATCCTCTGCTCTACCGACTGAGCTATCCGGGCAATGGGGGCGTATTAAACACCTGGATTCATGAATAGTCAAGCCGTAACATACTGCTTTTTTTAGCTTTCCCGTAGCGCTGAAAAGCCCCTGTCAGGCGGTTTTTGTGGCATGTCATGATGCTCTGTGGTAATAAAGGGGGCTACTGATATTCGCCGCCCGGGAATAAGGAGAAAGACACTGTTCCGCTTGTTGAAAAAAAGGCATCAGGCAGGGGGACGGGTCGGATTATTCCTGACCGCGGATGGGGTAGCAGTCGCTCATTACGAGGCTTCTTCGGCCTCTCCTCTGAACCAGTGCCAGTGGATTCCCGATGCTGCTCTGGATAATCCCGAACCCCTGAAACAGCAGATCGAAAGCTGGCAGCTGAGTGGTTGTAACACCAGTTTCGTGCTTGGCCCGGATCAGTATCAGCTGATTCTGGTTGAGGCTCCGGCCGTCGAAGAGGCTGAGTTGAAAGAAGCTATTCGCTGGCGGGTTAAGGACCTGGTTTCCTGTGATATCGAATCGGCCGCCATCGACTATTTCCCGCTTCCCGACGACGCTTATCGTGGGCGCAGCAAGATGCTCTATGTGGCGGTGATGCCGCAGGAGTTGTCGGAGCAGATCGAATCCTTTGTCGCGGCAGCCGGTCTTGAGCTGGATGCCATCGATATTCCTGAGCTGGCGCTGATGAATCTGACCGCGCTGTACGACGGTGAACCGTCGCTGGGCAAAGCCTGCCTCTGTCTGCAACAGCCCACCGGTTATATCAATCTGCTGGCGGATCAGTCGCTTTATCTGACCCGTAGTATGGAGATCACCGCGACGCTGCTGAATGCCGATGTCGATGAAGCCGCCCGGCTGGCCAGCGGGTTGATACTGGATATTCAGCGATCGCTGGATTACTACGAAAGTCAGATTGGCAAGCCGCCCTGTATAAAACTGCTGATCTGCCCGCTACAGGCGGGCGAGACTCCGCTGCTGTCGCAATTTCGCCATAACCTGGCCGTCGATGTCGAGCAGCTGGATCTCGGTGAGCTGCTGGTCAGCCGCGAGCCGCTGACCCCGGAACTGCAGTCTCTGACGGTGCTGGCTGTCGCCGGCGCATTGCGGGAGGCCAGCTGATGCGACAGCAGATAAATCTTTATGTCCGGCAGCAGAAGATACGGGTGCCCTTTTCGGCGCTTTCCTGCGCGCTGATCCTGCTGGTTTCGGCACTGGTGCTGGCGGCGGTCTGGGCCTACAACTGGCAGGGCCGTGAACAGCTGCATAGCGAACTGGCAGTACTGAAGCAGGAACAGAAGCGGCTTCAGAAAGAATTTGATCAGGTGCGGTCGAAGCGGGTAGTTATTCAGGAGTCGCCGCAACTACAGGCAGAACTGGCCGGCCTGAACCGGGAAATTGTGGCCAGACAGAAGTATTCCGCTCTGCTGGATCAGTTACAGCCAGATCAGCGACTGGTCTTTTCCAATATGCTGAAAGGATTGTCTGCCCGGGTGGTCGACGGGCTCTGGCTGACCCGGATTCAGACCGAAGACGCCAGCGGTACGTTGAATCTGGAAGGTGGTACTCTCCGGGCAGAACTGGTACCGCGCTATCTGAAACTGCTGGGCAACGAGGACGCCTGGCAGCTGGCCCGTTTTGATCAGCTGCAGCTGCAGCTGGAGCAGGCGGAACAGGGACTGAGTTTCCGGGTTTCCGCCCAACTGCGTGGTGGAAGTGGTTATGAATAGCAGGCTGAACCACTGGGCCGAGAGCTTCGATGCCCTGACAGTACGCGAACGGGTGCTGATTCTGGTGACCCTTCTGGTGGCCATGCTGCTGCCAACATTTATGTATGTGATTGAACCTGCTCAGAAAGAGCAGCTGAAACTGACCACCGATATTGCCCGTCAGAAGGCGGCCAATGCCAATAAACAGGTGGATATCAGTATGCTGTCCGCTAGTAAGCAGACGGATCCCAACATCGCACTCCGTTCGCAGATTGAGGCGCGTCGCCAGCAACTGACAGAACTTAACCGCACCCTGAAAGAGCGGTCCTCGACGCTGGTTTCGCCACGGCGAATGCTGGGGCTGCTGGAGCAGGTGCTGTCCGAGCATCCGGGGCTCAGTCTGATTTCGGTCAGCAAGGCGGAGCCGAGGCGTTTCGGCTCCGATACGACCGCAGGCCCTGACAGCACCAACACTGACAACGCGACTGGCAATCCTGAGGCTGAATCTCTGGATGGCCTCTATCGCCACGATCTCAGTCTGGTGATTGAAGGTGGCTTCTTTGACGTACTGGCCTATCTGCAGGCGCTGGAACAGCTGCCGGGTGGCTTTTTCTGGGACGGAATCGACTATCAGGTCGGGAGCTATCCCGATGCCAGAGTCAGTCTGCAGGTCCATACACTGAGTACAGAGCAGGGGTGGCTGGGTGTCTAGTTTTGTCCGCAACGGTCGATATACAGTGAGAGCAGCCGCTCTGGCAGTCCTCTGCCTGGCATTGCCTGCGCAGGCTTCGGAGCTGAAGGACCCGACACGGCCACCGGCTGAACAACTGCGACAGCAGGGACCCGCTGTCGGCGAGATAAGTTATCGACTGGAATCTGTTCTTGCCGGTGCAGACAGAAAACTGGCGATTATCAACGGAAAGCGGGTGGCAGAGGGAGGCCGTATCGACGGCGCACGCGTCCTAAGGATAGAGCCGGGTTCGGTACTGATCTCCTCGCAGGGAGAGCAGCGACGCCTGGTTATTAAAAGCCCACAGGTAAAGAAACGGCTTAAGCAGGATAACTAACCAATGCATCACGTTAAGGTCTCAGCGGTCTGGAAGGTACTGGCTGGCGGGCTGCTGATACTGCTGACCGGATGTCAGAGCTGGCAACCGGTTTCCGGAGAAAGCGCCCAGAACAGCGGCACCCGCGAACTGGAGCAGGCGCTGGCCAACAATCGGCAGCAGCAGGCGGAAACCGCAGCACCTCTGTCCCCGGACGTGGTAGAAGCCTTGTTGCCGCCACTGCAGAGCGAGTACCTGGCCTTTGCCCAGGATCGCTTTGACCTTACCGTCGATCAGCTCGATGCCCGATCGTTTTTTATGGGGCTGGTTCAGGGGACTCCCTACAACATGGTGGTCAGCGAAGAGATCAGCGGCAGGATCTCACTGGATCTGAAGGATGTCACCGTTGAGGAGGTGATGCAGACGGTCCATGACGTCTACGGCTACGAATACAAGCGCAATGGCCGGCTCTACCAGGTGGTGCCGGCGCGGCTGGAAACGGCCATTTTTCAGATCGATTACCTGCATGTGAAACGGGAGGGCACCTCGGATACCCAGGTCAGCGCCGGTACCGTCAGCGATTCCGATAACTCTTCCGACAATTCGAATGGATCCGGAAGCTCCAGCACCCTGGTGGGTACCCATATCAGTACCACCAGCTCATCGGACTTCTGGGGACAGCTGCAGGCCACACTGAGCGCTATCATCGGTGGTGGTGAGGGCCGTCGGGTGGTCATTACCCCCCAGGCCGGTGTTGTCGTTGTGCGGGCGTTGCCCGGAGAGCTTGAGGTGGTCAGAGATTATCTGGCACAGACAGAGCTGACGCTGCAGCGGCAGGTGATTCTGGAGGCGAAGATCCTTGAAGTGGAGCTGAACAATGGCTTCCAGTCCGGCATTAACTGGTCGGCCATCGGCGAGGTTGGCGGAGGGGGCAAGAACATCACCCTGAGTCAGGGCAGTACCACCCTGAGCAACAGCGACGGGATCAACGGCGTGTTCGGGGCCGCTTTCAATCTCAAGGATTTCACCGCCCTGATCGAACTGCTGGAGACCCAGGGCAACGTGCAGGTGCTGTCCAGTCCGCGGGTTTCGACACTCAACAATCAGAAAGCGGTGATTAAAGTCGGCACCGACGAGTTTTTCGTGACCGATATCGAGACCACCACGACCACCGGCACCTCGACCACCACCACACCGGACGTCGAGCTGACTCCCTTCTTCTCCGGTATCGCTCTGGATGTCACGCCGCAGATCAGCGCCGACGGTGAGATTATTCTCCATATTCATCCATCGATCAGCGAAGTCTCCGATCAGAACAAATTGATCAGCATCGGTTCCGATACCCTCGACCTGCCACTGGCGCTGAGCACCATTCGTGAATCAGACAGCATTGTCCGGGCCAGCAGCGGCCAGGTGATTGTGATCGGTGGCCTGATGAAGTCCACCAGTCGGGATACTCAGGGTAAAACACCGGGACTGGGTGATCTCGACACGGTGGGCGAGCTGTTCCGCCAGCAGCGCCAGAGTTCCAGCAAGAGTGAACTGGTGATTCTGCTGAAACCGATCATTGCCGACGACAACGCCTGGCAGCGCAGCCTGCGCCGCAGTCTCGACAACTTCAACAGCCTGAACCCCGGCGGTTCGGCGCTGGCCAACTGAGATTCCGGGGCCGCCATGTACCAGCAACATTTTGGTCTCAGGGAGCTGCCCTTTACCCTGACTCCCAATACTCATTTTTTTCTCAATCTGCCAACCCATCAGGAAGCCCTCAATCTGGTACTGGTGGCGCTGGAGAACGGAGACGGCTTCGTTAAGATCGTGGGGGAGGTCGGTACCGGCAAAACCCTGCTGTGCCGTAAGCTTCTGAATGCGCTGACTGAGGATTTTGTCAGCGCCTATATTCCTAATCCCAATCTGACCCCTGACGGTTTCCGGATGAATTTTGCCCGGGAACTGGCGGTGGATATGAATGGCCTCAAGGGCAGTTACGACCTGCTGGAGCGGATCAACGGACGGCTGCTGGAGCTGGCTGCCGATGGCAAACGAGTGGTGCTGATTGTCGATGAAGCCCAGTCCATGCCGGAGGAAACGATCGAAGCGCTGCGATTGCTGACCAATCTGGAGACCGAGTCGGCGAAGTTGTTTCAGGTGGTGCTGTTCGGGCAGCCGGAGCTCGATGAGCTGCTGGACCGTAAATCCCTGCGCCAGCTGAAGCAGCGCATCACCTTCTCCTATCAACTGAAACTGCTGGATCAGGAGGCCACCGGTCAGTACATTCAGCACCGGATCGCCCTGGCCGGCTACAACGGTATGCCGATTTTCAGTAAAGAATCCATGCGTTTGCTGCACAAAGCCTCTGCCGGGACGCCTCGACTGATTAATATTCTCAGCCACAAAACCCTGATGTCGGCCTTCGGTAAAGGGGATCGCCAGGTCGGAGCGCAGCATGTACGGCTGGCTGTGACCGATACCGAAGGCGTCAGTCTACCGAAACACGCGTACGGCAGGATTATGCTGTTTACCACTCTCGCCGTGGCTGCGGTGGCCGCCGCAGCATTTACTCAGGGCTGGGTTCTGTGAGTCTTGTTAACGATATGTTGCGGGATCTCGACCAGCGCCGGCAGGGGCCGGGCGAGGGCAGTGTTACCGCTGAAATCACCCCGGCTATTCAGCAGCCGGTAAGAAATCGGATCAGCCCCGGGTTGTTTTGGGGCGGTATGATCCTGACTCTGCTGCTGATCACAGCAGCTGCCGTCTATTTTCTGGCCCCGGGCTGGGTTAATAAGCAATTGTCTCAGGCTCCGCCGTCGAGCGTGGCGAAACAGCAGCCTGTCAGGGCCCCGACCCAGGCGCTGGACTCCGCAGAGCTGAGCGACAGTACAGCGCCCGATGCCTCTGGTATCGCTGAAGCTACCGCGCCCGAAGTTCTGCCGGTGCCGCGATCAGAAGAGACTGAGTCGCTGGTGATCGGTGAACTGAACTGGCAGCGGCTGGGCAGTGGTTATCGACTGACGGTGGATGCCAGTGCTGAACCGGTGTACAGCGTTCGCAATCGCGGTCCGAGACAGCTGCGACTGCTGTTTGAGGATGCCAGACTCGGCGAACCGATGCCGGCGTTACCGGAACAGCTACTGGAGGCCGCCAGTCTTTCGCCGGACGAAAGAGGACTGCTTCTTGCTCTGGATACCGACGGGGATGTGCGCTTTCAGGTCTTTGCGATCAGCCGGGAGGGCAGTCATCAGCTGATTGTCGAGTTACAGCCTCTGGTCGCAAAACCGACCGCAGTGGTGCAGGCGGATCAGTCTCAGACGGTGGTCGTGGGAAGTTCTGCCCATGCTGGTTCTGGTGGAGGGCTTGCGGTCTCGGTAGTGTCCGGTTCGTCGAATAAACCGGAGCCGGCTACCGAAAAGCCGGGTGCGTCCAAAAGCGGCCCCGCTGTGCCTGCAGACAGAGAAGCAGAGCGTCCTGTGCGTCCGCTGGTAAAAACCACCCGGCAGCTGACTCCGGAGCAGCAGGATCAGCAGCAGGCTGCAAAAGCCAGATCGCTGATTCGTAAGGGCCGTGAAACCGAGGCGACAGAGCTGCTCAGCGATTATCTCTCGAAACAGCCCAGGGCTCCCCTGAGCCGACAGCTGCTGGCGTCACTGCTGGTATCCGCGCAGCAGCTGAAAAAGGCCAGTCTGGTGATCGAAGAGGGATTGAAACAGGACCCTGAGCATATCGGCCTGCGCAAGATCAAAGCGCGTATTCAGCTGCAGAACGGCAAGCCGACGGCGGCCATCGCCCTGCTTGAACGGGCGGCCCCGCCATCGGCGGATGATCCTGAATTCTACCAGCTGCGGGCTGCGGCAATGCAGAGAGCCGGTCAGCATGCCAGTGCTTCCCGGGTTTACTACCAGTTGTTGCAACAGGATTCGACCCGTCCTTCATGGTGGGCGGGACTGGCGATCTCCCTGGAAGCACTCGGCCGCTCCGAGCAGGCCCGACAGGCCTATCAGAATGTGCTGCAGATCCCCGGTGTGACACCAACCCTGGTGAAGTTTGTCCGCCAGCGTATTCGGGGATTAAGTCGGTAAAGCCGGCCTTTGAAGGTGAACGTTAATGGCGGTTAAAAGAGAGAAAATTCGTATCGGTGATCTGCTGGTCCAGAACGGCGTGATCACCGAGGCTCAGCTGATGGAAGCGCTGAGCATGCAGAAGAAGACCGGTCAGAAGCTGGGGCGGACGCTGGTGGCGCTGGGGGTTGTCAAAGAAGCCCGTTTTCTGGAATTCCTGTCTCAGCAACTGGGTATTCCGGCGGTCGATCTCAGCCACTATGAGCTGGATTCAAAAGACGTTATGCGGCTGTCAGAGACCCATGCCCGTCGTTTCCGGGTGATCGTGCTGAAGGAGGAGGTGGATCATTTCCTCGTCGGCATGGCCGACCCGATGGATCTGTTCGCCTTCGATGAGCTGCAGCGGCTGCTGCCCAAGCCGCTGAAGCAGGCGGTGGTCCCGGAGAGTCAGCTGCTCAGTACCCTTGATCTGATGTACCGCCGTACCGACGAGATCGCCTCGCTGGCCGGACAGCTGGATGAGGAGATCAGCGAAGATGCCTTCGATATCGCTCAGCTGACCGCCCAGGATGACAGCGAAGTGCCTGTGGTGAAGATGCTGCAGAAAATCTTCGAAGATGCGGTACAGATCCGAGCCTCGGATATTCATATCGAACCCGGTGAACATGTTCTGCGTATCCGTCAGCGGGTCGATGGTGTGTTACAGGAGAACGTGGTTAAAGAGAAACGGGTTGTGTCGGCGCTGGTGTTGCGCCTGAAGCTGATGGCCGAACTCAATATCTCCGAAAAACGCTTGCCTCAGGACGGGCGCTTTAATCTGAATGTCAGTGGTCGCAATATCGATGTGCGGATCTCGACGATGCCGGTGCAGTATGGTGAGTCGGTGGTCATGCGTCTGCTGGACCAGTCAGCCGGCGCCATCGGTCTCGATCAGGCGGGGTTGCCGCCGGAAATGCTGAAACGGCTGCGCCGTATCATTCATCAGCCCCACGGTCTGTTGCTGGTGACCGGGCCCACCGGTAGTGGTAAAACCACCACCCTGTACGGAGCGCTGACCGAACTCAACGAGCCTACCAAGAAAATTATCACCGTCGAAGACCCGGTGGAATACCGGCTGGAGCGGATCAACCAGGTGGGGGTGAACCCCAAAATCGGCCTCAGTTTCGGTTCGGTGCTGCGCTCCTGCCTGCGTCAGGATCCGGATATCCTGCTGGTGGGGGAGATCCGGGATCAGGAAACCGCGGCAATAGCCCTGCGGGCGGCGATGACCGGCCACATGGTACTCTCAACCCTGCACACCAACGATGCTATCAGCAGCGCCATGCGGCTGGTCGATATCGGCGTAGAAGGCTATATGGCGGCATCGGCGCTGCGAGGGGTGCTGGCACAGCGACTGGTACGGAGAATCTGTGAGCACTGCAGTCATCCCTACCATCCCGGCAAACAGGAGCAGAAGTGGCTGGAGGAACGGCTGGCCGGCCGTTCGCTGACCGCCCGCTTCTATAAGGGGCGGGGCTGCACCTACTGCAACAATACCGGTTATAAGGGCCGGGTGGGTATCTTCGAGTTGCTGGAACTCAATGACGATATGGCCGATGCGTTGCGCGCCAACGATACCCAGGCCTTTACCTGGGCGGCCAGGGCATCGGAGGGCTATAAGACGCTGACCGACAGTGCGCTGGAGTTTGCCGCCAGTGGCGTCACGACCCTGGACGAAGTCTTCCGGGTAACCGAGCAGATGGATGCCACCGCCGATATTGCTGAACCGGACAGCGGAGAAGCCACTCCCGGTGGGCCCGGTGGGCTCAGTCTTGAGCTGCTGGATACCGAGCACTGATTACGATGGCATTTTTTGAATACCGTGGTCGTAACGCCTCCGGTGCCCTGGTCAGCGGCAAACAGGAAGCGGCCAGCGCCGGTCAGGTGGCCAGCCTGCTTGCCGAACGCCAGATCACTCCGGTCAGTATCACCGAAACAACCGATGCTGGCAGTGGAACCGATAAGCCGAAAGGGTCGATGCAATTCGGTGAAATTCGGCTGTTCGAACGGGTGAAGCTGGACGAGCTGATCCTGTTCAGTCGTCAGATGTACAGCCTTACTAAGGCCGGTGTGCCGATCACCCGAGCCATGCGCGGGCTGGCGGTATCGGTGCGTAATCCGTTGCTGTGCCGGACGCTGAATGCCGTTACCGATGATCTGGAGCAGGGATTTTCATTGTCCGGCGCGCTGCACAAGCATCCGAAGGTGTTCTCCCAGCTCTATGTCAGCCTGATCCATGTCGGCGAAAATACCGGTAACCTCGATCAGGCCTTTCAGCAGATCGGTAAGTACCAGGAGCTTGAGCGGACCACCATCAAGAACATCAAAGCGGCCACCCGTTATCCACTGTTTGTGATCGCCGCTATCGTTGCTGCCATGATCATCATTAATGTGCTGGTGATTCCGGCCTTTGCGGGGGTGTTTAAAAGCCTGGGGGCGGAACTGCCCTGGCAGACTCAGCTGTTGATCTCGATTTCAGATTTCACTCGCAGTTACTGGTATATCCTGGCCGGGCTGTTCGGCGCGGCGCTGTTCGGATTCTTCCGTTATACCGGCACCGATGAGGGCCGCCATAAGTGGGACCGCTTCAAGTTGCGTCTGCCCGTTGTCGGCGGCCTGTTTACCCGGATTGCACTGGGGCGTTTTTCCAGAACCTTCTCGCTGGTGCTGCGGGCCGGCATCCCGATTGAGCAGGGATTGAGTATTGTCTCCGGGGCGGTGGGCAACAGCTATATCGGCGCCAAAGTCCGGGACATGCGTAGCGGCATCGAACGGGGAGAGGGCTTCACCCGCACCGCTCATAACGCCGGCATGTTCAGCCCGCTGGTGCTGCAGATGATGACGGTTGGGGAAGAGACCGGCAATATCGATGATATGCTGGAAGAGACCGCAGATTTCTATGAGCAGGAGGTGGAGTACGATCTTAAGGGGCTGGCGTCGGCCATCGAGCCAATACTGATCATCGCCATCGGCGCGATGGTGCTGGTACTGGCGCTGGGCGTGTTCCTGCCGCTGTGGGAACTCAGCGGTGCGGTCAATAAATAGTGAAATCGACGGCAGAGATCCATTCAGGTCGATCTACCCCGGCCCGCCAGCGCGGCTTTACCCTGCTGGAGCTGGTGATCGCTATCGTGGTTATTCTGCTGCTGGCCACCGGCAGCTATATCCGTTATATGGCGCTGGCGGCCGATGCCGAGCGGGCGGCTTTTAAGGGAGTATCCGGCTGGCTGAGAGCCGGCCTTAATATGGAGGTCAGCGGTGCTCTGGGGCGCAATGATATGGCCTCTCTCGAGGCGCTGGAGATGAGCAATCCGATGTCGCTGGTGATGAAGGTGATGGAGCCACCCAGTAATTATCTCGGCGAACTGAGCGGTACTGAGGCCAGAAATGCGGCCGCGGGTCACTGGTATTATGACCTTGATCAACGACTGCTGGCCTACCATGTGCGTTATAATCGGAACCTCGAGGCAATTGCCGGCACCAATTACAACCGCTTGTATTTTAAGTTAAAGGTTTCCTTCCGCCCGGCCGATAGAAACGGTATGCTTCGGCCCGGAGGGCTCCGGCTGGAGCCGGTCGAACAGGGATTTCCGAAAGACGCTCCTCGGTAGTGGCGTCACCAGCGGCAGGACAGGCTCGCATTAGTACAGAATACCGGTAGCTGATTACTCAGGCCGGATGATGATCAGGAGTGAGGAAGTTAATATGCGCAAGACGCAATCAGGTTTCACCATTATCGAGCTGATCGTAGTTATCGCTCTGCTGGGTATTCTGTCGGCGGTAGCATTGCCACGGTTTATTAATGTGACTGCTGAGGCCCATATTGCTTCGGTCGAAGGTAGCGGGGCTGGTTTTGCTACGGGTATCGCTCTGGTCAGGGCACAGGTTATTGCCAATGGCAACCTGGGCACTTCTACGGCCAACGTTAGCGGCTTCGGAGATGACACTATCGACGTTAATGCCAATGGTTATCCGGTCAGAACCTCGGATACCGGTGGTACCCCAGCACAGCTTGCATCCGAGGCTGATTGTGTGGCCGTATGGGAAGGCATTCAGCAGGGTGGTGCCGCCACGGTCAGTTCCGCAGCTTCCGGGTTTGACTATGAAGTGAGCAGGTCTGGTGATACATGTACTTTTGCTTATGAGGCCAGCGGCGGCGGTAATATGGGTATTGTATACGACGCCTCCAGTGGTAACGTCACTGTCGATTCAGATCCGAACTCCTAAGCAACGGCATATCCGGGTGCCTTCTTAGCAGGTGCTCTGATCAATGCGGTTAATAGATCGCGGCAATTGTCAGCTCGGCTTCACGATGGTCGAGCTGATAGTTGTAATTTTGTTGCTGGGTATAGTTTCAGTTGTAGCCCTTCCCCGTTTTATCGATCCTCAATCCTACCGCGATCTGCTTCTGAAAGATCAGCTGATCTCCTTTACCCGTTTTGCCCAACAGGCGGCGCTGACCCGTTTTAATCAGCAGGTGACTCTGGAATTAAGCCGACCAGGGGACTGGTTGTTTGAAGTTAAGGTCGATGGTAGCAGCTACCGGCAGCAGGCCGTCGAACGGGGAAACGGTGCACTGACTCTCAGCTCCCCGAGCTCCATTACGGTCAACAGCGCAACCCCGCTGGTCATTCGCTTTGATAACCTGGGCAATGCCGTTGAGCTCAATGGCGGCTCTCTTTCCGCCAATCTCAGTTTTGACGCTTCCGGACGATCGTTCTGTATCTCCCGGGCAGGGTACGCCTATGAAGCCGCCAGTCAGGCCGCCTGTGTTGCCAATTAACGGAGGCGCGCTGAGCCGGGGCTTTACCCTGGTGGAGCTGGTGATCACTATCGCCATCATGGCGATCGCCCTGCTGGGGGTGGCCTATGCGCTGCAGTTCAGCGCCAGGTACAGCGCTGACCCACTCTGGCAGACCAAAACTGTGGAACTGGTGCAGGCCTACACGGATGAGATATTCGGCAAACGCTACGACGAGCTGACTCCCGTTGGTGGCACGCCGGCCTGTGATCCCTGCTCCACTGCGCTCCAGTCCGATGCCGGTGAGACACGGCAGGGCGGCGTAAACAGCTTTAATGATCTCGACGACTATAACGGCATCGATGAACAGCCCCCCCGTGACAGTCTTGGGCAGGATCGCCCGGAATACGCGGGCTATCGGGTGGCGGTCACTGTCAGCTATGCGGGAACCGAGCTTGGCCTGAGCAGCAATCAGGATGCCAAGGAAGTAACGGTTACCGTGACACCACCCGGTCAGCAGCCCCTGCCGTTCAGTTTCTATCGGGGGAATTTCTGATGATTGCGGCCAGATCCGGCTGCCCGCAGCGGGGTTTTACCCTGGTGGAGCTGGTCATCGTCATTGTGGTGATGGCAATCCTGTCCTTTGGTACGGTGCAGTTTATTCTTAACAGCAGTGAAGCATACAGTGATGCCGGGCGCAGGGACCGACTGGGGTCTTCCGGTCGCATTGCGATTGAAAAGATGGCCCGGGAAGTGCGTAATGCGTTGCCCAACAGCGCGCGGGTGGGGGAGCTGGGCGGAGATTACTGCCTGGAGTTTATACCAGTGCTGGCGGGAAGCGATTACGTCAGCGTGCCGGTAATGAGTGCATCCAGCGGCTTTCCGTCGGTGCCATTTGCCACAGCTCCGGTGGTGGGGCGAGCCGCCGTTTATCCCATCGATGGTTCGTCGATCTACACTGTCGGCGTTGTTCCCGCGGTCATTTCTCCCACACTCTCTACAGCTTCCGCCGCGCTGGTCAGCACCGGTGTTGTCAGCGTCTCTTTCGACAGCGCCCATCAGTTCCCGGCAGATTCTCCGGAAAACCGCTGGTTTATGGTCGATCAGCCGGTCAGCTACTGTCTGGTGGGGGAGCTGCTGTTTCGGTATCAGAATTACGGTTACAGTACGGCCCAGCGTTTCCCCGGCAGCGCTGGGGCACTGGCCTTACCGTCGGCCGTAACCGGTGCGTCCGGTCAGCGCTATCTGCTGGCCAGTCAGGCCAGTGCTGAAGACGCGGTTAACGGCCCCTTCCGGGTTGATCCGGCGACGCTTCAGCGCAATGCGCTGGTTCGTTTTGATCTCTCCTTCCTGGAGCAGGGGGAAGGTATCCGTATCAGTCATGAGGTTCAGTTGCGCAATGTACCCTGATCAGCGCCAGCGACATCGGCTCAGTCTCCGCCCGAAGCAGCAGGGGTTGGGGCTGGTGGCGGCGATCTTCGTAATCACGGTGATGGCGATGATATCGGTGGGCATCAGCAACCTGGTACTGACCAGCCAGCAGAGCTATGGCTTCGAGGTCCTCTCCGCCCGCGCATTTCTGGCGGCCGAAAGTGGCGCTCAACTGGCGGTTCATAGCGCGATGCCTCCTGTCGGAACGTCCAGTTGTCCCGCCTCTGCAGCAACGCCTTCGCTTGCCGGAGCGCCGGGACTGAGTGGCTGCACCGTAGAAACCCTGTGCAGCCGGGTGGATGTCGCCAGTGTGGCTTATTTCAGCATAACCAGTACCGGCCGCTGCGGAAATGCTGCAGACACCGCTATCCGCAGGCTGCAGGTGCGGGTTAAAAACCCGCTCTGAGAACTTCGCCAGCCCCCGGTTCAGCTCTGTAACCAGCACGGTATCGACCCCTCTGATCAGGCTGTCTTCGGGCGTTTTTTACCGCTATAGTGTAAAGTCGAAACGGTTCGCTCAGGGAGATAACAGGTGGTCGCGACAGATAATCAGCAACAGAACGAAAGACGCCGTTTTACGCGGATTTCTTTTGATGCCCGCACTGAGCTTCAGCAGGGAGATAAGTCCTGGTCGGTGGAGCTGGTGGACATCTCTCTGCACGGTCTGCTGATTAAGCAGCCTGAGGATCTCGATGCCAGTATGGGTGAGGAGTTCCGGGTGGTCGTGCATCTGGCCGGTGATGAGATCGAGCTGGTGTTGCCGGTACATCTGGCACGGATTCATCCCCCCTGGCTGGGGCTGGAGTGCGGCGCCATGGAGCTGGAGAGTATCAGTCACCTTCGTCGACTGGTTGAGCTCAACCTCGGCAACCAGCAATTGCTGGATCGGGAGCTCGAGCACCTGGTGGAAGGCACCAGCGAACGCTGAAAGCGTCAGGTTCGACGGGCTGATCGCCCGCCCGCTGGTGAATCAGATGGCGTCCAGCGCCTCTCGCAGGTGCTCGACCGGGATGACTTCCATTCCCGCCGGCTTTTCTTTCGGGCAGTTTGCCCGCGGCACGATAGCACGACTGAATCCATGCTTGGCCGCCTCCCGGATACGCTCCTGACCGCTGGGTACCGGTCGGATCTCTCCTGACAGTCCCACCTCACCAAATACCACCAGATCCTGGGGCAGCGGCCGGTCCCGGAGGCTGGATACCACTGATAGCAGCAGTGCCAGATCGGCACTGGTTTCCAGTACCCGCACACCGCCCACAACATTGACGAAGACATCCTGATCGCCGGTGTGGAGTCCGCCGTGGCGGTGCAGAACCGCCAGTAGCATCGCCAGTCGATTGTGGTCGAGGCCAACGGCCACCCGGCGTGGGTTGCTGAGATGGCTCTCGTCCACCAGCGCCTGAATCTCCACCAGCATCGGTCGGGTGCCTTCCCAGATCACCATCACCAGACTGCCGGAGTGCTGTTGTCGGGACTGATTGAGGAAGATGGCGCTGGGATTGCGTACCTCCTTCAGGCCTTCCTCCATCATGGCGAACACGCCCAGCTCGTTCACCGCACCGAAGCGGTTTTTCTGGCCCCTCAGGGTGCGAAAGCGGCTGTCATGACTGCCTTCCAGCAGCAGCGAGCAGTCGATCATATGTTCCAGCACTTTGGGACCGGCGAGGGTGCCGTCCTTGGTGACATGACCGACCAGAAACAGCACGGTATGGGTCTGCTTGGCAAAGCGGGTCAGATAAGCGGCACTCTCACGGACCTGGGAGACACTGCCGGGGGCCGACTGGACATCGGCCATATGCATGACCTGGATGGAGTCGATCACCATTACTTTCGGCTTGTGTTGCTGAGCAACGGCGGTCAGGGTTTCGACGCTGGTTTCAGACAGCATATTGAGCTTATCGGTGGGTAGTCCCAGTCGTTTCGCCCGCAGTGCCACCTGCTGCAGGGATTCTTCACCGGTGACGTAGAGGGCCTCCATGGATTCTGCCAGTCGGCACAGGGTCTGCAGCAGCAGGGTGCTCTTGCCGGCGCCGGGATTGCCGCCGATCAGAATGGCCGACCCCGGCACCAGGCCTCCGCCGAGCACCCGGTCAAGTTCGGTGCTGCCGGTGCTGAAACGGGGCAGGTCCTCAAGGTTAACTTCCGCCAGTCGCTGAACTCTGGTCTGCTGACCGGCGGTGCCAGCGTAGCCGTCGAAGCGCTGGTTGGCTGGTTTCTGGGCGCTCAGGCGGACTTCGGAGAGTGTGTTCCAGGCGCCGCAGTCGCTGCACTGGCCCTGCCATTTACTGTAATCGGATCCGCAGTCGTTGCAGACGTACGCTGTTTTTTGCCGGGCCATCACTGCTGCCTGAAAGGAAAATTAACGAGATCTGATACCAAATTTGATCAGACGGGATGATAACACGATCACAATTGAGCTAGTCTATGTGCTCTCTAAAACTAAGAAGAGCGAGTGGCAGTCGATTATGAAACTTGAAACCCAGGCAATACACAGCGGCTATCAGCCGGACCCCACCACCAAAGCGGTTGCGGTCCCGGTATATCAGACCACCTCCTACGCCTTTGACGACACTCAGCACGGTGCCGATCTGTTCGATCTTAAGGTCGAGGGCAATATCTACACCCGGATCATGAACCCCACCACTGCGGTGCTGGAGCAGCGGGTCGCGGAAATGGAGGGCGGGATCGGCGCTCTGGCCCTGGCCTCCGGTATGTCGGCCATCACCTACTCGATTCAGGCACTGGCTGAGGCCGGCGATAATATCGTCAGTATCAACAAGCTGTACGGCGGTACCTATAACCTGTTCGCCCATACACTGCCAAAGCAGGGTATAGAAGTGCGGATGGCGCCCCACGACGATTTCGAGGCGCTGGCAGCGCTGATTGACGATCGCACCAAAGCGGTGTTCTGCGAATCCATCGGTAATCCGCTGGGCAATGTTGTGGATATCGCCGCCCTGGCCGATGTCGCCCACAGCCACGGCGTGCCGCTGATTGTGGATAACACGGTTGCCACGCCCTGTCTGCTGAAACCATTCGAGCATGGCGCTGATATCGTGGTCCACTCGCTGACTAAATACATGGGCGGTCACGGAAATTCCATCGGTGGTGTAATCGTGGATTCCGGCAAGTTCCCCTGGGCCGACCACAAAGAGCGATTCCCGGTGCTGAACACTCCGGACCCCTCCTATCACGGTGTGGTTTATACCGAGGCGCTGGGACCGGCGGCCTTTATCGGTCGCTGCCGGGTGGTACCTCTGCGCAACACCGGCGCGGCGATTTCACCGTTCAATGCCTTCCTGATTCTGCAGGGGATCGAGACACTGCCGCTGCGGATGGAACGGCACTGCGACAACGCCCTGGCGGTCGCGCAGTATCTGGATCAGCATGATCAGGTCGAGTGGGTAAACTTTGCAGGCCTTGAAGGCAACGAAGGTTACGAGCTGGCAAAACGCTATGTCGATGGTAAGCCGTCCGGTATCCTCAGTTTCGGCATTAAAGGTGGTGTCGAAGCCGGTGGCCGTTTCATCGATGCGCTGCAGCTGGTGACCCGGCTGGTCAATATCGGTGACGCCAAGTCGCTGGCCTGTCATCCCGCCAGCACCACTCACCGTCAGCTGGCTGCCGACGAGCTGGCTGCCGCCGGTGTCAGTGAGGACATGGTGCGCCTGTCCGTTGGTATCGAGCATATCGACGATATTCTGGCGGATATCAGCCAGGCGCTGGAGGCATCGAAGGGCTGAGTCGTCCTCTCTTTTCTCAGCTATAAAAAAGCCCCGGTGACCGGGGCTTTTTTTTGCCGATCTGATATTCAGACCGGGAGAATGATCACTGTCAGAGGTCGCTGACCGAGTCGATCGGGTAGTGAGACGGATAAGGGAGGCGGGCAACGCCGACTTCCACAGCCGCTTTTGCTACAGCGGCTGACACCCGACCCAGCAGGCGGGGATCGTTGGGTTTGGGAATGATGTATTCCGCTCCGAACTCCATCGCTTCGATACCCTGGTAGGAATCGATAACCTCCTGCGGAACCGGCTCCTTCGCCAGTTCGGCGATGGCCTGGACGGCGGCGCACTTCATCTCATGAGTAATATGCCTGGCCCTGACATCCAGCGCCCCGCGGAAGATATAGGGGAAACAGAGCACGTTGTTGACCTGGTTGGGATAGTCGGAGCGACCGGTGGCCATGATCACATCGTTGCGGGTGGCGTGAGCCAGCTCCGGTCGAATCTCCGGATCGGGGTTGGCACAGGCGAAGACAATCGGATTGTCAGCCATCTTTTTCAGCTGCTCAGGCGTCAGCATATCGGGGCCCGCCAGTCCGAGGAACACATCCGCGCCTTCGATGGCATCATCTAGGGTGCGCAGGTCGGTGTTGATCGCCGCGAACATCGCCTTTTCCGGCGTCAGGTCTCCGCGGCAGTCGTGAATGACTCCGCGACGGTCGACAACGATGATGTTGTGACGACGAATGCCGGAGCTGATCAGCAGACGCAGGCAGGCGGTCGCCGCGGCACCGGCGCCGAGGCAGACTACTTTCGCTTCTTCCAGGCTTTTACCGGCCAGTTCGATGGCGTTGATCATGCCGGCGGCGGTGACGATGGCGGTACCGTGCTGATCATCATGAAAAACCGGGATATCGCAGCGCTCAACCAGCTGGCGTTCGATCTCGAAGCACTCCGGTGCTTTGATGTCTTCAAGGTTAATGCCGCCGAAGGAGCAGGCGATGCGGGCAACGGTGTCGATAAAAGCCTGCGGACTTTCGTTATCGACTTCGATATCGATGGAGTCGAGACCGGCAAAACGCTTGAACAGCAGCGCCTTGCCTTCCATGACCGGCTTACTGGCCAGCGGGCCGAGATTGCCGAGACCCAGAATCGCGGAGCCGTTGGAGATAACCGCCACCAGGTTGCCTTTGGCGGTGTAGCGATAGGCATCTTCCGGATTTTCGGCGATGGCGCGAACCGGCTCGGCGACACCGGGGCTGTAGGCCAGGCTCAGATCATCGGCGGTTTCGGCGGCCTTGCTCAGTTCAATGCTGATCTTGCCGGGCTTTGGAAACTCGTGATACTCGAGCGCACGTCTCTTCAGGTCATACTCGGTCATGGTCTTGTTCAACTCGGTAAAATTCGGGGGGTGGCCATATTAGACTAAAGTTGCAGTGCTCACAAGTGGTCAGACCGCTGGAGGCCTTGCACTATGCGGGATGGAGCGCTATCGGCAGAAATGGCAGGCGATTCTTCTGCGCTGAGAGAGGCAATCTTGCGAGGCGTTACCGGGCGGAAAAAGTTAGACAGAAGTCGATGCCTGGCTGACTAACTGGTTGTCTGATAAGGATAAAACAGTGCGGCACAAAAAAGGCACTCTGAAAGTGCCTTTTATCATCTTCGTTGCCTGTGACAGGCTCTGCGTTTACTTTTTCAGGCTGCGGCTGCCAAAACGCTTGTTGAAGCGGTCGATACGACCACCGGTGTCCAGAACCTTCTGCTTACCAGTGTAGAAAGGGTGGCAGGAGCTGCAGACATCGATGTGGATGTCTTTGCAGATAGTGGACTTAGTCTTTACAACATTTCCGCAACTGCAGGTTGCAGAAATTTCTTCGTACTTCGGGTGAATACCGTCTTTCATCAGTCTGTGACCTCTGTCTGTTTTTTAATGCGCCGCTACTCAGGTTTTTCACTGAGCACCGCACTCAACACACACCTGATCCTATAAATAGATACAAGCAGGCGGCGCATTTTATCAGAGCCGGTCAGATAAGCAAGTAAAGGCTTCTGTCGCTACCGATGCTACAATGAGGCCCGCTCTGTCCGGCCCCGGCTGTCTGTTTCAACAGCCGATAATTCTACCGGGCGCTAAGGTTATCCCGGAGTCTGATGGCAATAATGAACTGCAGCGAAAAACGGATTCTTCACCTGGCCCTGCCTTCGCCGCTGCGCCGTCGCTTTGACTATCTGCCGCCTGAATCCGAACAGCAATCGGACTGGCAGCCTGGCATGCGGTTCCGGGTGCCGTTCGGAAAGCGGGAACTGGTCGGGGTTCTGCTGGAGATCTCCGACCGCTCCGATATGGCCAGCGATAAACTGCGTCCGGCACTGGCCTGTCTGGATGCCCGACCGCTGCTGCCCGCCCATCTGCTGGAGCTCGGTGTCTGGGCTGCCAGTTACTATCAGCATCCGGTGGGCGATGCGCTCTGTTCTTTTCTGCCGTCTCTGCTGCGTAAGGGGGAATCTGCGGAGTTTCGTCACCAGCAACTGTGGGTTGCGACCGATGAGGCTGCCGATTATCAGGCGGGGCGGCAGGCACCCCGCCAGCAGGAGCTGCTGGCCGAACTGCTGCAGCATCCGGCGGGGCTGAGCAACGATGCCCTGAAGGCGCTGGGGTTTTCGGCGTCACTTCTGCGATCCCTGAAAGAGAAGGGGCTGGTGACCCGGATCAGCCGGGAGACGGCGCCGCCTCATTCTCATAGCACCGATAATCTGCTCCATGAAAGTCCGCTCACGCTTAACGCTGAACAGCAGCAGGCCGTGTCCGGGATTGTTGAGCGGCTGACATCATTCAGCTGTTGTCTGTTGCAGGGCGTGACGGGCAGCGGTAAGACTGAAGTCTACCTGCAGCTGATTACCGAGGTCCTGAAAAAGGGACGCCAGGCGCTGGTGCTGGTACCGGAGATCGGCCTGACTCCGCAGACGGTCGGCCGCTTCCGCCAGCGTTTCAATGTGCCGGTCGCGGTGATGCACTCGGGGCTGACCGACCGGGAGCGGCTGGATGGCTGGCTGATGGCAGAGCGAGGTCATGCCGGCATTCTGATCGGCACCCGCTCGGCGCTGCTGACTCCGCTGCAGCGGCCCGGCATCATTATTATCGATGAAGAGCATGATGGTTCCTTCCGCCAGCAGGATGGCTTCCGCTATTCCGCACGGGACACCGCCATTATGCGGGCCCGTGCAGAGTCGATACCTATCGTACTGGGCAGCGCAACACCGTCACTGGAGAGCTACCTGAATGCCCGCAGCGGCCGATACCAGTGGCTGAAAATGGAACAGCGGGCGGGTGGTGCCAGGGCGCCGGTGTTTGAGTTGCTGGATATTCGTCAGCAGCCGTTGGAGGACGGCCTGTCGGCTCCGCTGATCGCGCAGATGCGCAACCATCTGCAGCGGGGCGAACAGGTGCTGGTGTTTCTCAATCGCCGCGGCTTTGCGCCGACCCTGATGTGTCATGATTGTGGCTGGCAGGCCGATTGCCCCCAGTGCGATGCCCATATGACGCTGCATCGCCGACCACCGCACCTGCACTGCCATCACTGCGATTATCAGGCGCCGGTCAGCGCAAGCTGCCCGAACTGCCGGAGCCTCAGTCTTAATCCCATGGGGGCCGGCACCGAGCGAACTGAAGATGCGCTGGTCCGGCTGTTTCCCGAGTTCCCGGTGATCCGGGTCGACCGCGACAGTACCCGCCGCAAAGATGCCATGCAGAAGATCCTCCGCCAGATCCATGACAGCGGCCCCTGTATTCTGGTCGGGACGCAGATGCTGGCCAAAGGTCATCATTTCCCGAAGGTCACCCTGGTGACCATTCTCGATGCCGACGCCGGTTTGTTCAGCGCCGATTTCCGGGGCATGGAAAAGATGGCCCAGCTGATGCTGCAGGTGGCGGGGCGTTCCGGCCGCGCCGACCGGCCGGGGCGGGTGCTGATGCAGACTCTGCACGGTGACCATCCGCGGCTGCGGTGCCTGATCGAGCAGGGCTACAGCGCTTTCGCTGAAGAAGAACTGGCAGACCGGCGGCTGGCACAGTTGCCCCCCTGGTGCCATTACGCCCTGTTGCGGGCAGAAGCCGTGGCGCCGGGAAGGGCCGAAGCCTTTCTGCAGTTGTCACGGGCGCTGGCGGAGTCGCTGGCGGTGAACGATGTACTGATGCTGGGGCCGATGCCTTCGCCGATGGAAAAGCGGGCCGGCCGTTACCGTGCTCAGCTGCTGTTTCAGAGTGATCAGCGCAAAGCCCTGCATAAGCTCAGTGGTCAGCTGGCGCTGATGCTGGAACAGAATAAGCAGTCCCGGAAGGTGCGCTGGTCACTGGATATCGACCCGCTGGATATGTTCTGAGCATCGTTCTGCCGTGTTCCCTGACGGCCATATCGGCAGGCCGCCGCTCGGTCGCCACCCACCCCGGAGTGGATGCCTTGGCAGCTGAGCTGTTTACAGTGATAATAGGCCGCTGTTTGTTCAGCCCGCATTCCGGACCGTTTGCTGATCCCGGGTTTGCTGCCGGATGTCGATAACGACAGCACCGGAACAGATACGAGACCGAGTTGCCGATTCTATGGCCCACGATTACGCCAATAAACCGAAAAAACGCCAGTCTGCTGCCCGTCGAACTTCGCCGCCGAGCAATACCCGTGGCGGTCGTAAACCAGCCCCCCGGGTCAGGCGCGGATTACCACTGAAGGCGATATTGTCGCTGATTATTCTGGCCGGGTTCGGCTACGGCTTATATAAACTGGCATTTGTCAGACCGGATCCGTCGGTCAGTCAGCAGACTGCCCGTCAGCAGAGCTCTCAGCCCGCCACCGTCAGTCCCCCGAAGAAAGCGGCTGAAAAAGTGGTGGAAAAAGAGGATGAAGGTTTTCGTTTCTACGACATGCTGCCGAAAAGTGAAGTGGTACCGCCCAAAGTTGAGGCGTACGTTTCAACACCGAAATCGGCAAAGAACCACAGCAAGTACCTGCTCCAGGCGGGATCTTTCCGGGATCCGGCCGATGCCGACAGCCTCAAGGCCCGGCTGATCCTGCTGGGCATGCCCGGCGTTACCACCAGCAAGTCGACCTCCTCCAGCGGCGCGATCTGGTATCGGGTCAGAGTCGGCCCCTTCGTGTCTCGTTCGAAGCTGAATAAAGCCCAGGATCAGATGGTACGCATGCGATTGCAGCCGATGCAGGTGAAAATCCCCTGACTTGCCGCCGGGTAATACCGGTCCACAGGTCCGTGAGGCTGTGGAGCTACTCCTGCGGTGGTTTTAACGGCCTTGAATTTCAGCCGGACGCCGCCATATAGAACTATCTGATGGTTTTACATTGTCCTTACAGCATAAGCAGGCACAGGCATGACAACGATAGTTTCAGTACGCCGGGGTGACAAAGTGGCACTCGGCGGAGATGGACAGGTTTCTCTCGGCAATACGGTGATGAAAGGCAACGCCCGCAAAGTTCGCCGCCTCTATCGTGATCAGGTGATTGCCGGATTTGCCGGCGGTACTGCCGATGCTTTTACCCTGTTCGAGCGCTTTGAAGCCCAGCTGGAAAAACATCAGGGGCAACTGGTGCGTTCCGCGGTGGAGCTGGCCAAAGACTGGCGCAGTGATCGGGCCCTGCGGCGGCTGGAAGCGATGCTGATCGTCGCCAACAAAGAGGCCTCACTGATCATCACCGGCAATGGCGATGTAGTTGAGCCGGAAGAGGGGCTGGTCGCTATCGGTTCCGGCGGCAACTTCGCACAGGCCGCCGGTAAAGCGTTGCTGGAAAACACCGAGCTGGGTGCCCGTGAGATCGTTGAGAAAAGCCTGACTATTGCAGCGGACATCTGCGTCTATACCAATCATAATCAGGTTATTGAAGAGCTGGACTGTAACGACTGAGCCGGCGCTTAATTTCAGGGTTGCGGCTGATACCGTCTCGTTTCTCAAAGCGGCGGCCCTTCAGAAGAGATTCAAAACATGTCACAGATGACTCCCCGCGAAATTGTTCATGAACTGGATAAGCATATTGTCGGTCAGGCCGACGCCAAGCGTGCGGTTGCAATCGCACTGCGTAACCGCTGGCGCCGGATGCAGCTGTCTGAGGAGATGCGCAGTGAGATCACCCCTAAGAACATCCTGATGATCGGTCCGACCGGTGTTGGTAAGACCGAAATCGCCCGCCGCCTGGCGAAGCTGGCCAACGCTCCCTTTATTAAGATCGAAGCGACTAAATTCACCGAAGTGGGTTACGTGGGCCGTGATGTTGAGTCCATCGTCCGTGATCTGGTGGATATGGCGGTAAAGATGCTGCGCGAAAACGAGATGGAGAAGGTCCGTCACCGGGCCGAAGACGCGGCCGAAGATCGCATACTCGATGCTCTGCTGCCTCAGGCGCGGCCGGGTATTGGCGAAGAGCCGGTGCGGGATGATAACAACAGCACCCGTCAGTTGTTCCGCAAGAAACTGCGGGAGGGACAGCTGGACGATAAAGAGATCGAAGTGGAAGTCAGCAGCCAGCCCATGGGGGTTGAGATCATGGCGCCTCCCGGTATGGAGGAGATGACCAGCCAGCTGCAGAATATGTTCTCCAACCTCGGCAACGAGCGTAAGAAAAATCGCAAGCTGAAGGTAAAAGATGCGCTGAAGGTGCTGCGCGATGAAGAAGCGGCGGCGATGATCAAAGAGGATGATCTCAAAGCCCGTGCCATCGAGGCGGTGGAGCAGAACGGTATCGTCTTCCTGGATGAGATCGATAAGGTCGCCAAGCGCACCGAAGCCACCGGCGGGGATGTTTCCCGTGAGGGGGTACAGCGGGACCTGCTGCCGCTGATCGAAGGTAGCACCGTCAGCACCAAGTTTGGTATGGTCAAGACCGATCATATTCTGTTTATCGCCTCCGGTGCGTTCCATCTGGCCAAGCCTTCGGATCTGATTCCGGAACTGCAGGGTCGTCTGCCGATCCGGGTGGAGCTGAGCGCCCTGACCCCCGACGATTTCCGCCGCATCCTGACCGAACCCAATGCGTCTCTGACCGAGCAGTACCAGGCGCTGATGGGCACCGAGGGACTGAGCATCGAATTTGCTGAAGATGGCATTCAGCGGATTGCCGAGATGGCCTATGAGGTGAACGAAAGTACCGAAAATATTGGTGCCCGCCGTCTGCATACCATGATGGAGCGGTTGCTGGAGGAACTCTCCTTCCTCGCCAGCGATAAACAGGGCCAGACCCTGACCATCGATGCCGACTATGTCAACGAGGCGCTGGCGGAGCTGGCGAAGGACGAAGACCTGAGCCGTTACATTCTGTAAACGCCTGCCAGACCGCAGCTGAGGAGACCGATCATGAGTGAGTTGCGACCGTTACGGATTGAGCTGCATCTGCGCTCCCGGGAACTGGAGCTGGTTTATGAGGATGGGCCTTATCGGTTACCCGCCGAGCTGCTGCGGGTCCTGTCCCCTTCGGCTGAAGTCCGGGGGCACGGGGTCGGCAACGAGGTGCTGCAGACCGGCAAGCGAAATGTCGCGTTGACGGGAGTGGAACCCAGCGGTAACTATGCCCTGAAACTGGTGTTTGATGACGGCCATGACAGTGGCCTCTATAGCTGGGACTATCTGCGGGACCTCTGCCTCAACCAGTCGCAGTACTGGCAGAATTATCTGCAGGCGCTGGAGGCCGGCGGTGGCAGTCGTGATGTCTGTACCACCCCTGAACTGGCACCGGTGACTAAATCCTGTGGCGGAGGTGGTTGTGGATCTGCTTAACAGTGGACTGGTTACGACCCTGGAGGTGATGATCAGGGTCGCACTGAAACGTGATCCCGCTACCCTGCGGCGACTGGCGCGGCTCGATGGCAGGGTGATCGCGGTGAACATTTCGGCACCCGCCGTCCGCTTCTGCCTGTTACCGAGTGGCGAAGGGCTGGAGCTCAGTGCCGGTAACGGCCTGGAGTCCGATTGCGAAATTGAAGGTGCAGCGTCCGATTTTCTGAAGGTGCTGCTCGACGAGCAGAAAACTTTCGGTTCCGGTATTACTCTCAGCGGCGACACAGAGCTGGCGGTTGAACTGAAGAATTGCCTGCAGAAACTGGATATCGACTGGGAAGGGATGCTCGGAGACCGGATCGGCGACCTGGCGGCTCATCAACTGGCTGAAATCGCTCGTTCCTTCCGCGGCTATGCCCGACAGACCGCCGGTTCATTGCTGGATGATATCGACGATTATCTCCATGAAGAGGTGCGGCTGGTGCCTCCTCAGGCCGAGCTGGATCAGTTCTGTGATCAGATCGATGAATTGCGGCTGAGGGTGGACCGGCTGCAGGCCCGCGTCAGCCGGCTCAGTGAACCGCAGCAGGACAGCTGATTACCTGCTGCAATCCGTCCACAATGCCCGTACCGGTGGCGGTGTCTTTACTGCGCCACCCGGGTTTCCAGTTCCAGGACATCTGCCAGCACCAGTTTCAGTCGATCTCCGGGGCTGAGAATTCCCACCCCGGCCGGGGTTCCGGTCAGCACCACATCGCCCGGTAGCAGGGTGAAATGCTGGCTGCAGTAAGCCAGCAGTCGGTATACAGGCGTCAGCATCTGCCGGCTCCGGCCATGCTGGCGAAGTTCGTTATTGACCCAGAGCCGGTATTCAGTTGCTTCCGGATTGCCGATCGCCTCGCTGTCGACAAAGGCGGATAACGGGCAGCTGTTGTCGAAAGCCTTGGCTGTCTCCCAGGGGTGACCCTTCTGTTTCAGCTGATTCTGCAATTCCCGCAGGGTCAGATCCAGCCCCAGGCCGAAGCCGGCGACGGCATCACGGGCCTGCTGTTCGGTGGCGCGAGTCAGTGGTTTGCCGATCAGCACCGAAAGTTCCGCCTCAAAGTGGCAGGCTTCTTCTGTCGGCGGCAGCTTCAGCGGTTTCTCCAGTTCCGCCATCGCCGTATTCGGTTTGATAAACAGCAGGGGTGTTTCCGGAACCGGATTGTTCAGTTCTCTGGCGTGTTCGGCGTAATTGCGGCCGATACAGACGACTTTTCCGGCAGGCAAGGGCAGAACCCTGCCATCGGCTGAACGGTGTTGATAATGCATCGATGGGCTCTCCTTCTTGCTGACCGGGTTAGCAACCATAGTGCTTTGCTGCTATTAATAGCAACCATGGCTAGACTGAACAGGGGGGGCTGCTGATACTACGGATGGCAGCCCGGCTGTAGCGACAAACGTGATAACAACAACAGAATTTGTCCAGGGGAAAGCAGCTGATGTTAATGAAGCTTGAACAGAGCACGCCCGATATTCTGGGCTTTCTTGCCAGCGGTCGACTGACCGATAACGACTATAAGAACTTCCTGATCCCGGAGGTAAAGACCGCCATCGATGAGAAAGGCCAGATCCGTCTGCTGTTTCAGCTGGACGGCTTTCGTGGCTGGGAAATTCAGGCGGCCTGGGACGATCTGATCTTTGGGATGGAGATCAACAGCAACGTCGATAAGATCGCCATCGTCGGAGACAGCCGCTGGGAGCAGTGGGTTGCCCGGCTGGTAAAGGCCTTTACCCACGGCGAAGCCCGTCATTTCGATCTTGGACATATGGACGAGGCCTGGAACTGGGTCAGAGACTGAGCCGGACCGTCCATGGTCAGAGCGGAGCCTGCAATGGAGCTGTCCGAATCTCCAGTCTATACAGCCAGCAGGCGATGGATGCGGTGGCCATCAGCACCAGCAGCGAGCCTGCCACGACACCGTTCCAGTGCCAGCCGCGCCAGAACGGGTCGAGGTAAAAACCACCGGCACTGGCGCCCAGATAGTAAAACACCAGATACAGAGATGAGGCGCTGGCCCGGGCTCGTTCCGCGTGCCTGTTGACCCAGCTGCTGGCCATCGAGTGGCTGAGAAAGAAACCGAAGCTGTTAATCAGCAGGCCACCGATAATTGCGCTGAGGCTGCCCGCCAGGGTGACCAGGGAACCGGTCATCAGCAACACAATGCCTGCCAGAATGCACAGTGGCGGCGGCAGTTTTCGGGCGACAGGACCGGAAATGGCGGCGCCGAAGGTGCCTGACAGATAGGTCAGGAACAGCAGCCCCAGTAGTGAGGCTGGCAGCGAAAATGGTGGTTCACTGAGTACGTAGGTGATGTAGCTGTACTGGTTGGAGAAGATAAAGAAGTTGAGGCCACCGATCAGACAGGCGGCCAGCAGTACAGGTGTTCCCAGATGATGGCCCAGATCCTTCAGCATGCCGGCGATATGGAGCGGGCGGGGGCTGAAATGACGTGACTCGGGCAGCAGCCACGCAAATAGCAGCAGACCGGCCGCGCTGATCAGTGCCAGCCCGCTGAAGGCCTGCTGCCAGCTGCTGAGGTCGGCGACCAGACCACCGAACAGGCGCCCGCTGACCCCACCCAGACTGTTGCCACTGATATAGAAGCCGACGGCCAGCAGCAGTGCTTTCTTACTGAACTCATCTCCGAACCAGGCGATGGCGACCGCCGGCAGACCGCCGAGAAAAAAGCCCTGCAACGCCCTGAGGCTCAGCAGCTCAGAATAGCTGTCGACGCCGGCCTGCAGTCCCCCGCAGATGATGGCTGCGGCCAGCGTCAGTATCATGATCAGGCGACGTCCCACCGCGTCGGAGAGCGGACCCCAGATCAGCAGTGACAGCCCCAGAGTCAGCATCGGCAGCGACAGCGACCAGGAGGCCTGCAGCGGGCTGAGCAGAAACTCCCGACTCAGCAGCGGCATCAGCGGATGGCTGATATAGAGGCTGGCGAAAACCAGAAAGGATCCCAGACAGAGCGCTGTTGTTGCCCGCCAGAATGTAGTGCTGCCCACCTCAATCATCGTTAATCCTCCTGTCGCAGGCACTGTAACGACGACAACGGCATATATAAAATATATTGTTGTTATGTTGTACATAAACTAAGGATATGGTGATGAAGATCAGATTCCTGTCGTCGGGACCGGATCAGCGATGGAGAGGGCTCTATGGACCTGAGAAAACTGCATATCTTTAGTCGAGTGGCTCGTCTCAGCAGTTTTACCGCTGCGGCCCGGGAGCTGCGGATGGCGCAGCCGGCGGTCAGTATCGCTGTCCGAAAACTGGAACAGGAGCTGGAGCTGCTGCTGTTTCATCGTCACGACCGCCAGGTGGCCCTGACCTCCGAAGGGGAAGTGCTGTTACATCACAGTGAGCGTATTCTGGCCGATGTCCGTCAGGCCGAGCTGGAGATGAGTGAGCTGAAAGGGCTGCGCAAGGGAGAGGTGCGCATCGGCATTCCCAGTATGCTGGGCAGTTACTACTTTCCTGAGATTCTGATGGCCTTCAAACACCGTTACCCGCAGTTGCAGCTGACGGTAATCGAGGCGGGGACCCGGGATATTCAGCAGCGCATCGATGCCGGTGAGCTGGATATGGGTATCATTGTCGGAGATGGGAGCGCGGCGGCGCTGGAGTCCCAGCTGTTTCTGCGCGAAGAGATGGTGGTCTGCGTGCCATCCGGGCACCGCTTCGCAGAGCAGGCGGGGGTGGGGTTCGAGGAATTCTTTGCCGAGCAGCTGGTACTGTTTAAGGAGGGCTATTTTCATCGGGAGTTTATCGATCGTCTCAGTCAGCAGGCCGGTCGGAATCCGCAGATCGCTTTCGAAACCAATCTGATCCCGCTGATCCGCTCGATCGTGAAAAAGGGCTTCGGTATTACCACTTTCCTTCGCATGGTGCTGGAAGGAGATGATGATCTGCTGGCGGTACCCTTCCGGGAGCCGGTCTGGCTTGACCTCTGTATCGCCTGGAAAAAAGGGGCCTACCTGTCCCATGCCGATCGTGGATTCGTGGAATTTCTGCTGGCGAATGCACCGCGAAGAAACCGGCAAGATCATGACACTTGAAGACCATTCATCGTATCTTGTCATAATTTCAACGGAAAACCTCGGGATCAGGGCTGTCCGGACCGGTCTCTGTGCTATTATTGGCGCCCGTTTAATTCTGGTTCGTCGCGAGGTTGCTTTAACGTCATGAGTAAGATCACATCCCTGAACAAGAGCAAAATCAGGTTCCTGTTGCTGGAGGGTGTTCACCAGTCAGCCGTTGATGCGCTCAATGCCGCCGGTTATACCAATATCGATTATCTGACCACCTCGCTGCCTGAAGAGGAGCTGATCGAGCGCATTAAAGATGTGCACTTTATCGGTATTCGCTCCCGCACCCAGATTAATGCCCGGGTACTGGCCGCCGCCCCCAAACTGCTGGCCGTGGGTTGTTTCTGTATCGGTACCAACCAGGTCGACCTGAGCGCGGCAATCGAGCAGGGTGTCACCGTTTTCAACGCGCCTTTCTCCAACACCCGTAGTGTCGCCGAGCTGGTGCTGGCCGAAGCGATTATTCTGCTGCGCGGCGTGGCTGAAAAGAGCGCCAAAGCCCATCGTGGTGAGTGGAACAAGTCGGCCAGAAACTCTTATGAAATTCGTGGCAAGCGCCTCGGTATTATCGGTTACGGCAGCATCGGCTCCCAGCTCAGCGTGATGGCGGAGTCCCTGGGTATGGAAGTCTGCTTCTACGATGTGGTGACCAAGCTGCCGATCGGTAACGCGGTCCAGACCCGTTCGCTGCAGGAGCTGCTGGAGATCAGCGACATCGTCACCCTGCACGTACCGGAAACTCCCGCCACCAGATACATGATTGGTGCCGAGCAGTTTGACGCCATGAAAGAGGGCAGCATCCTGATCAATGCTTCCCGGGGAACGGTTGTCGATATCGACGCCCTGGCTTCCACCCTGCGTGGCGGCAAGCTGCTGGGTGCGGCTATCGATGTGTTCCCGGTCGAACCCCGTTCCAATGATGAAGAGTTTGTCTCGCCGCTGCGTGAGTTTGACAACGTGATCCTGACCCCCCATGTTGGCGGCAGCACCATGGAAGCCCAGGAGAACATCGGCATGGAAGTGGCCGAGAAGCTGGTTCGTTACAGCGATAACGGTTCCACCATTACCTCTGTCAACTTCCCGGAAGTGGCCCTGCCGGCACACCCCGGCCACCATCGTCTGCTCCACATTCACGAGAATGTGCCCGGAGTTATGACCAGCATCAACGGTATCTTCTCCGAGCACAACATCAATATCAGCGGTCAGTACCTGCAGACCAACGATAAGGTGGGCTACGTGGTTATCGATATCGAAGCCGAGCACAGTGATCTGGCGATGAAGCAGCTGCAGAAGGTGCCCGGTACCATCCGCTGTCGGGTTCTGTTCTGATACAACTGTAGTGATTAAAAAGGGAGCTTCGGCTCCCTTTTTTGTGACCGGCCATAACTGCTATGCTGTCCGGGCGATCGACCGGCGTTGCTGTTTCCTGGACCGGGGCTGGCTGGTGCAACGGTCAAAGAACGCTAAACTAAAGACAACCGCGGATTATTAGCCGGGGGTACAGATGAAAGCGTTGTCGGTATCGAGTCAGGCGGCTGATCCCTATCGTGCTGGTCTTGAGTTGGGTGAGGGGCTGGCTGAGCTTCAGCCCGAGATTGTTTTTCTGTTTTCTACCGTCCATTACGGCAAGTCCGCAGAATTGCTGGAGGGGGTCCGTGATGGCCTGGAGCGTCCGGACACGCTGATAGTGGGCAATACCGGCGATGGCTACTATCATCAGAGCGCCTGTGGCGATATCGGTTGTGTCGCCATGGGGCTGAACACGGATGGCAGAGTGCGCTGGCACAGCACCTGTGTCACCGGGCTGAAGCAGGATCCGGCCGGCTGCCTGGAACGGGCCTGGCAGCAGCTTCAGCAGCAGACCGGCAGCGACCAGCCGGACCTGCTCTTTATGTTCTCCGATTTCAGAACCGACGCCAGTCTCTACGAACAGGTGTTGCGGGAGAAGATCAGCGTACCGGTGGTGGGTGGTATCGCTTCGGACGACAATCAGATGGTGGACTGTGCCGTCTACTCTAATCATGACTGCGTCGAGGACGGCCTGATCCTGGTCTCCGCCAGCGGTGACCTGCAATTCTCCATCCATGTCGGTAACAGCATTCCGGTGGTGGGTAAGCCCGGTACTATCGAGCAGGCAGACGGCACCAATGTTTTTGAGATCGACGGGCTTTCCGCCATGGATTTTATCGAGCGGGAAACGGGTAAACCTGTCCTGCAATCTGACCGTGGCGTCACCTCCCTGACGATTCTGGGTGAAGAGGATTCCGGTATTCGCCGGCTGCGGGCGATCGTCCCCGATTTTTCGGTCTCGGACCGCTCGATCGGTCTCTACGGGGGCATCAATACCGGTGAGCAGGTTCAGGTCTGTCTGGCTGAACCGCAGGACCTGCTTGCCGAAGTCCACAATATCGCCGGAGACTGCCGCAAACAGCGGTTTGACCCGGCTGCCGCGCTGATCGTCAGCTGTGCCGGACGGAAATGGCTACTGGGCGACCTGATCGAACAGGAGGTCTCCATCCTGGCAGAGGGGCCGCTGGCGAACCTGCCGCTGGCCGGTTTTCCTTCTTTTGGGGAGATCGCGCCACTGTCGGTTGAGGACGGCTACAGCGAGAACCTCTTTCATAATATGACCTATGTGCTGTTGTTACTTGGCTGATGACGCTCCGGTTCCTGACTACCCTGACCAATCCACCGGCTGGCTTCAGCCTGGCCGAGCCTTCCAGAAAGCTATTACTGGCCGGACCGCTGGTACTGCTGACGTCTGACTCCGGGGAGATTGTCCGCGAATATGCAAGCGAGCTGGAGCGAATAAAGGGGGTACTGGTCAGTCCGGGGGCGGCGCCTCAGATCGTGGCGCTTCATGAGCAGCTCTGGCAGCTGGTGGTGCCGGAAGCGCAATTGCCGCAGCTGCAGTTCTGGCTCAGTCCTCTGCTCTCAACCCTGCAGCAGCTGCTGGAAACCGAGGACCGGCTGACGGTTTACCAGCGACTGCTGGACCGGCGGGAGCGTTCTCTGGGTGTTACTCATCGGGACTATCAGCGGGTCAATCAGAAGCTGCTCAATAAGGTTGAGGACCTGACCCGGGCTCAGGAGGAGATCATTCAGCTTAATCAGGTGCTGGAGTTGCGGGTACGCGAGCGCACTGCCGACCTGGAACAGAGTCTGGAGCAGGTGCATCAGGCTCAGGAACAACTTATTCAGGCGGAAAAGCTGGCGGCGCTGGGGAGTATGGTCGCCGGGGTTGCCCATGAGATTAATACGCCGCTGGGGAACTGTGTACTGGCTGCATCCAGCCTGGATGATACCGTTACCGAGCTGCTGGAGTCGGTACATTCGGGGGTGGTGAACAAGCAGGATTTTCTTCACCATATGGAGTCCCTGAAAAGCGGCTTTGAGCTGCTCAGTACCAACCTCAAGCGGGGGGCTGATCTGGTCGGCCGCTTTAAGCAGGTGGCAGCAGATCAGTCCAATGAGGAGCGGCGGCGTTTCAGTTTCTCGGAAATGCTGGAAGATACCGTGGCGGCGATGTCACCGCGCCTGAAGCGTGCGCGTTGCCAGGTCAGTTGCGAATGTGATGAGCGGATTGCGCTGGACAGCTATCCCGGCGACTTCAGTCAGATACTGATGAATCTGATCATGAATTCGCTGAATCATGGATTTGATCTCCAGAGCGACGGCGAGATTTCCATCGTAGTGGAACAGCTGCAACAGAGTCTGCGGCTTGAGTACCGGGACAATGGCCGGGGACTGTCCGCTGAGTCCAGGGAGCGTCTGTTTGAGCCCTTCTATACCACTAATCGGGAGCAGGGCGGGACCGGCCTCGGCATGCCGATTATCCACAACCTGATCAGCCAGCGATTGGGAGGCTCTATCCGACTGCTCAGTCCGGTGGGAGAGGGCGTCCATTTTGTTATTGAGACACCGCTCTATCTGCCCTGAGGGCTGAGTGGCCATTGCTGGTCCAGCCACTGCAGATAACGCTGTCGGATTTCAGCGGTTTCGTTGACCAGGTGGTGGCGGGCGTCCGCCAGCATCAGTATTTCAGCGGCCGGAAATTTGTCCTGCATGACCGTCAGGTTGTACTGCCAGTCCACCGTCTCGTCCCGCTGGCCTTGAATAATCAGCGGTGCGTACTGTTCCGCAGCCGGCAGGTGGATAAATTCGCTGATCCATCGCTTCATGGCTCCGACCCACTCAACCGTGATCGTTCGTCCCTGCAGAGTATCCTGCTCACTGATAAAACGGAGAAATTCCGGGTCGTTACTGTTATGACTGAACTGGCGTGGTATCGCTTTGATCAGTGGTCTCAGCAGGCTGTGGGCGGTGCTGACGAAAGGCCAGCGCGCCGGTCGCACCAGCGGCGCCAGCAGCACGATACGGCCCTCCAGTGACGGCCGTCGGCTGAGCAGAAACTGATTGATAATGGCGGCACCGGTGCTCTGGCCCAGAAGATGTAACGGGCCCGGCTCTGATTGCAGGGTTCGTTCGAATATCTCGGTGAAGACCTGCTGGTAGTGGCAGAAATCACTGATGCTGCCGCGGTCGCCGGATGACAGACCGTGGCCGGGCAGGTCGAAGCAGATAACCGTCAGCCCGCGATCAATCAGGTAGCGAATCAGGTGGCCGTAAAGCCCATGATGATCATGGTAACCATGCAGCAGCATCGCTGTTCCGGTGGTTGATGGCGGGCGGAAACGGTGGATAGCGATCTGAAACCCCTCGACCCTGACGGAGCCCAGCTGTTGCTGGCAAATTGCCGGGTCGAAATCGATACCATAGTAGTGGCAGAACGCCTGCATTTCCCCGTTCAACGGTGGATCGGAATCAGCCTGAAAGGTCGGTAGTGTTGCGATCAGACCCCGCGCATCAAAAATGGTCATCGCCTCTGTGTGTTACCCTCCGGGTGGCAGGTTGTGGTTCGAACCGTATACTCTGACTGCCTGGATGAGGGCAGAGCAGGCACAAAAAAGCGGCTATGAAGCCGCTTTTTAATCTAGCAGATCCGCTTCCGGATCAGTAGTTTTCGGCCATGTCTTCCAGTGAGATCGGCTTGATCTTGTCGGCGTGACCGGCAGTGCCGAAGGCTTCGTAACGGGCAATGCAGATATCGGACATCGCCGTCATGGTTTCCTTCAGATATTTACGCGGATCGAATTCCGCCTGATTATGAGCCATAAAGCGGCGGATGGCACCGGTAGACGCCAGTCGCAGGTCGGTATCGATATTCACCTTGCGGACACCATGCTTAATGCCTTCCACAATCTGCTCGACCGGCACCCCATAGGTCTCCGGAATGGCACCACCAAACTCGTTGATTACAGCCAGCCACTCCTGAGGAACCGAGGAGGAACCGTGCATAACCAGGTGGGTGTTGGGAATGCGGGCGTGGATCTTCTTTATGGTGTCGATGGACAGCACGTCGCCGGTGGGCGGACGAGTGAACTTGTAGGCGCCATGGCTGGTGCCGCAGGCGATAGCCAGGGCGTCAACGCCGGTGCGCTCGACAAAATCTGCCGCTTCGTCCGGATCGGTCAGCATCTGATCGTGAGACAGGGTGCCTTCGGCACCGATGCCGTCCTCTTCGCCGGCCTGGCCGGTTTCCAGTGATCCCAGACAGCCCAGCTCGCCTTCGACGGAGACGCCACAGGCGTGGGCCATGTCGACGGTGCGACGGGTCACGTCGACGTTATAGTCATAGTCACTGGGAGTCTTGCCATCTTCCCTCAGTGAGCCGTCCATCATGACTGAGGAAAAGCCCAGCTGGATGGAGCGCTGGCAGACGGCCGGAGAGGTGCCGTGATCCTGGTGCATGCAGACCGGGATATGGGGGAATTCCTCGATCGCTGCCAGAATCATGTGCTTGAGGAAGTTCGAGCCCGCATATTTACGGGCACCGGCAGAGGCCTGAACAATCACCGGGCTGTTGGTCCGGTCTGCCGCTTCCATAATTGCGCGCATCTGTTCCAGATTGTTGACGTTAAACGCCGGAATGCCGTAGCCGTGTTCCGCTGCGTGGTCCAGCAATTGTCTCATGCTGATCAGAGCCATATTCGCCTCGCTTAGTTATGCAAAGATACTGTTATTGGGAATCCCGGGGCCGGGCCGTCTCAGCCCTGAGCCCGCGCTTCGAGAATTTCAACGGCGGGCAGTTTCTTGCCCTCGACAAACTCCAGGAAAGCGCCGCCGCCGGTGGAAATGTAGGAGATCTGATCGGCGATCTGGTACTTATCCACCGCTGCCAGGGTGTCGCCGCCGCCGGCAATGGAGAAACCATCGCTGCCGGCGATCGCCAGTGACAGGGTGCGGGTGCCTTCACCGAACTGATCGAACTCGAAAACGCCGACCGGGCCGTTCCAGATAATGGTGTTGGCCGCCTGCAGCATTTCCGCCAGACGGGCGGCGGACTCCGGACCGATATCCAGGATCATTTCGTCATCCTTTACTTCGGTCACCGGTTTGATTACCGCCTCTGCCGCTTCAGAAAACTCGGTGGCGACAACAACGTCGGTGGGCAGTGGGATCAGAGTCTTTTCCATCAGCTGCTTCGCCTGATCGATCAGGTCTTTTTCATACAGTGATTTTCCAACCGGGTGGCCGGCTGCGGCCAGGAAGGTGTTGGCGATGCCGCCGCCGACAATCAGCTGATCCACTTTATCGGACAAGGCTTCCAGAACCGTCAGTTTGGTGGATACTTTGGAGCCGCCGACGATCGCCGCCATCGGGCTTTCCGGCTTATCCAGCGCCCGGGCCAGGGCGTCCAGCTCGTTGGCCAGCAGCGGGCCGGCACAGGCCACCGGAGCGTACTTCGCCACGCCGTGAGTGGAGGCCTGGGCACGGTGAGCGGTACCGAAAGCGTCCATCACATAGATGTCGCAGAGCGCCGCCATCTGCTGTGCCAGCTCATCGTTATTCTTCTTTTCGCCTTTGTTGAAACGGACGTTTTCCAGCAGCACCAGCTGGCCCTCGGCGACTTCCACGCCGTTCAGCCAGTCCTTCTGCAGCGGTACTTCGCGTCCGAGCAGCTCCGCCAGATGGCTGGCGACCGGAGCCAGTGAATAGGCTTCTTCATATTCGCCTTCGACAGGACGGCCCAGGTGGGACATCACCATCACCCTGGCACCGGCGTTAAGGGCATGTTCGATGGTCGGCAGCGCCGCACGAATGCGGACATCGCTGCTTACCCTGCCCTCTTTGACAGGAACGTTGAGGTCTTCACGGATCAGAACGCGCTTTCCGCTCAGATCCAGTTCAGTCATTTTCAATACACTCATGTGAGCACCCTATGATTGATAAAATTAAGACTAAATCTGTTATTCCGTTCCCCGTAGCCACAGGCGGGCTACGTTCAGCATGCGGTTGGCGAAGCCCCATTCGTTATCGAACCAGCATACCAGTTTGATCAGCTTCTCATTGCTGACTCTTGTCTGAGTTCCGTCGACGATGCCGGAGCGCGGATCGGTGTTGAAATCCGTCGACGCATGGGGTTCTTCGCTGTACCCCAGCAGGCCCTGCAGCGGTTGCTGACGTGCGGCCAGTCGGAACAGGTCGTTGACCTGATCGGCGCTGGTCGGCTCCCGCACCTGAACTGACAGGTCCATCAGCGACACATTGATGGTGGGCACCCTGAAGTGCAGGCACTGAAAGCGCCCGGCCAGCTCTGGCAGCAGACGATCGATGCCCTTGCTGAGACCGGTGTCCACCGGGATGATCGATTGCAGGGCGCTGCGGGTCAGTCGCAGATTGGTATGGTGGTAGCTGTCGATCACCGGCTGATCATTCATCGCCGAATGAATAGTGGTGGTGACCCCGGACTCAATGCCGAAGTGGCGATCCAGCAGATCCAGTACCGGTACCACGCAGTTGGTGGTACAGGAGGCGTTGGAGACGATGCGATGATGGGATTGCAGTTGCTGATGATTGACGCCGTAGACAATGGTGGCGTCGACGTCCGCTTCGGCCGGATGAGAGAACAGCAATCGGTCCGCGCCGCTGCTGATATGCTGCTCGGCGGTGGCGCGATCGCTGAAAGAACCGGAGCATTCCAGCACCAGGTCGATATTCAGCTCATCCCAGGGCAGTTTTTCCGGATCCGGTTCATTCAGCACCCGAATGCGGTCGTCACCGACCAGCAGGTAGCCGCCGTCGTGTTCGACGGTCAGCGGAAAACGGCCATGGGTGGTATCGTAGCGGGTCAGATAAGTGATGGTTTCGATGTCGGTCAGTTCATTAATGGCAACGATCTTCAGACCGGCAAACTGCGGATCGGAATAGAGGGCTCGCAGGACACACTGGCCAATGCGTCCGTAGCCATTGATTGCAACCCGAAAACTCATCAGTTCAGATCCATAGCAGTCAAATCAGTCAGTGTCCCAGTAAAACCGCAATTCCGAAACGAACACTGCCCCGGCGCAGAGCGCACGAGGCAGGCAGGTTCTCAGCGGACCCGGAAGGTTACAGCAGTTCTTTAACCTTGCTGACCACATTATCGACGGTAAAGCCGAACAGCTTGAACAGTTCACCGGCCGGCGCCGACTCGCCGAAACGGGTCATGCCCACGATCCGACCGTTCAGTCCCACATACTTGTACCAGTAATCGCTGTGAGCGGCCTCGATGGCCACGCGGGCGGTTACTGAGGCGGGCAACACAGCTTCCCGGTAATCGTTGGACTGGGTTTCGAAGACTTCGGTGCAGGGCATGGAAACGACCCTTACCTGCTTGCCTTCGCCGGCCAGTTGTTCGGCTGCCTCCATTGCCAGAGCCACTTCGGAACCGGTGGCGATCAGGATCGCATCGGGCGTGCCCTGAGTGTCGCGCAGGATATAGCCGCCGCGCTGAATGTTGTTGAGGCGTTCAACGCAGCGAGCCTGGTGTGGCAGGCCCTGGCGGGAGAAGATCAGAGCACTGGGACCGTCGATTTTTTCCAGAGCGGCCTTCCAGGCCACAGCAGATTCAACCGCGTCGCAGGGGCGCCACAGGTCCAGATTCGGGGTGTTGCGCAGGTTGGCAATCTGTTCGATCGGCTGGTGAGTCGGTCCGTCTTCACCCAGGCCGATGGAGTCGTGGGTGTATACGAAGATGGCGCGCTGCTTCATCAGCGCCGCCATGCGGACGGCGTTACGGGCGTACTCCATAAACACCAGGAAGGTGGCGCCGTAAGGAATAAAACCGCCGTGCAGGGCGATGCCGTTCATAATCGCCGACATACCGAATTCACGAACGCCGTAGAACAGATAGTTACCGTCGCTCTCCTCTTTGCTGATGCCTTTGCAGCCGCTCCAGAGCGTCAGGTTGGAGCCGGCCAGATCGGCAGAACCGCCCAGCAGTTCCGGCAGCAGCGGGCCGAAAGCGTTCAGGGCGTTCTGAGAGGCCTTGCGGCTGGCGATGGTTTCGCCTTTCTCCTGCAGCGACTCGATGTAAGCACCGGCTTTCTCGTCGAAATCCTGAGGCAGATCACCGCTGATGCGACGCAGGAACTCGGCGGCCAGGTTCGGCCAGGCTTCATTATAAGCGGCGAACTGTTCGTTCCAGTTGTTTTCGGCGATGATGCCGGCGTCCCGTGCATCCCAGCCTTCATAGATCTCGGCAGGAACCTCGAAGGGGCCGTGCTTCCAGCCCAGACTCTCGCGGGTCAGGGTGATTTCGTCTTCACCCAGCGGCGCGCCATGACAATCCTCTTTACCCTGTTTGTTAGGGGAGCCGAATCCGATCACGGTCTTGCAGCAGATCAGGGTCGGCTGATCGCTGTTCTCACGGGCGGCTTCAATCGCCGCGGTGATTGCATCGGCATCGTGGCCGTCAACAGCCGGGATAACCTGCCAGCCGTATGACTCGAAGCGCTTTGCGGTGTCGTCGGTAAACCAGCCTTCCACTTCACCGTCGATGGAGATGCCGTTGTCATCGTAGAAAGCGATCAGTTTACCTAGCCCCAGGGTGCCTGCCAGCGAGCAGACTTCGTGAGAGATACCTTCCATCAGGCAGCCGTCGCCGAGGAAAGCATAGGTGTAATGGTTGACGATTTCATGACCTTCGCGGTTGAACTGACCGGCCAGCGCCTTCTCGGCTACAGCCATGCCCACTGCGTTGGCGATGCCCTGACCCAGCGGACCGGTGGTGGTTTCGATGCCCGGTGCGTAACCGAACTCCGGGTGCCCGGCTGTTTTCGAATGCAGCTGACGGAAATTCTTCAGGTCATCGATGGACAGCTCATAGCCACTCAGGTGCAGCAGCGAGTAGTGCAGCATGGAACCGTGTCCGTTGGACAGCACAAAACGGTCACGGTTAAACCACTGCGGGTTGCCCGGGTTGTGCTGCAGGAAGTCGTTCCATAACACTTCGGCAATATCCGCCATGCCCATGGGGGCACCGGGGTGGCCGGAATTGGCGCGTTGTACGGCATCCATACTGAGGGCGCGGATTGCGTTAGCTTGTTCTCGACGAGACGACATCTAAAGTAACTCCTGGGGGGTTATCCCATTGTCAGTGAGTGATCAGGTCAGGGATTCGGAAAAATCAGAGGCGTATTCTCTCGTACTCGTCGTTCCGCTTCAAATGGGAAAGCAAAAAAAACGGCCAGTTGAAGGAAATTCAACTCCATTTGCTGATGATTTCCGTCAATTGCGGGCAAAAAATACATGCCAGTTCCGGGATTTGCCGATATGATAGCGGTCCTGATTTAGTCACGGCTTTTTTAATCGGCTGAAGTGACGGGCGGGCTGTTCGCCCTGCTGCTTGTTACATGCTGCCGCGCTGCTAAATTGCTTAGTAATTAAGTCACTGTTTTTTAAACATTCAATTATTAAGGCAATCTCTTTTATGAGTACCTATTCAATTTTTACTTCCGAGTCCGTATCCGAAGGGCACCCGGACAAAATGGCCGATCAGATCTCTGACGCCGTTCTTGATGCGATCCTGAAGGACGATCCCCATTCCCGGGTTGCGGTGGAGACCATGGTCAAGACCGGCATGGCGATTATCGCCGGTGAGGTTCGGACCTCGACCTATGTGGATCTGGAAGACATCGTTCGAAATGTCATTCTCGATATTGGCTACAACAGCTCTGACGTGGGTTTTGACGGCGCTTCCTGCGCGGTTCTCAATGCTATCGGCAAGCAGTCCGTGGATATCGCCGTTGGTGTCGACGAGGCGGACAACAAGGATCTCGGTGCCGGTGACCAGGGGCTGATGTTCGGCTACGCCACCAACGAGACCGAGGTGCTGATGCCGGCGCCGATCTACTACTCTCACCGGCTGGTGGAACGTCAGGCATACCTGCGTAAGAAGGGCATCCTGCCCTGGCTGCGCCCCGATGCCAAATCTCAGGTCACCCTGCGCTATGAAGATGGCAAGCCCGTAGCGGTGGACGCGGTCGTACTGTCGACCCAGCATGCCCCGGATATCGACCAGATGGATATCCGCGAAGCGGTAATGGAGGAGATCATCAAACACGTGATCCCCGCCGAATGGCTGCACGGGGACACCAAATATCACATCAACCCCACTGGCCAGTTCATTATCGGTGGCCCGATGGGAGACTGTGGTGTAACCGGTCGTAAGATCATCGTTGATACCTATGGCGGCATGGCTCGCCACGGCGGTGGTGCTTTCTCCGGTAAGGATCCTTCCAAGGTCGACCGTTCGGCCGCCTATGCCGGTCGTTATGTGGCTAAGAACATCGTTGCTGCCGGCCTGGCGGATCGCTGTGAGGTTCAGATCTCTTACGCCATCGGCGTCGCCGATCCGACCTCCATCAGTGTCAATACCTTCGGCACCGGCAAAATTGACGACCGTCAGATCGTCGAGCTGGTTCGGGAAAACTTTGATCTGCGTCCCGGCGGCCTGATCGAGATGCTGGATCTGCGCCGTCCGATCTACCGGGCGACTGCTTCCTACGGCCATTTCGGTCGCGAAGAGGACGCCTTCACCTGGGAGCGCACCGACAAGGCGGACCTGCTGGCCAAAGCCGCCGGTCTCTGAGTCCTCCCCCTCTCTGACGCCGGGTTTTCCCGGCGTCACCGTTTTTTCTGATCAGTCGTCTGCCAAACCTGCCGGAACCATGCGAATCCCACGAGTCTATGATAACCAGCCGCTCCGCGAAGGGGCCGAGATCTGTCTCGGTGAATTTGCCGCCAGCCATCTTGGCAGGGTGCTGCGGATGCCGGTGGGAGCTGAACTGGTGGTGTTCAACGGTGAGGGAGGCGAGTATCCGGCGGTGCTGACCGAAGTCAGCAAAAAACGAGTGGTTGCCCGGCTTGCCGCCTGCACAGACAGAGCTTCCGATTCATCACTGAAGATTCATCTTGGTCAGTCGTTGTCCAGGGGGGAGCGGATGGATTACGCGGTGCAGAAGGCGACGGAGCTGGGCGTGACTCAGCTGACACCGTTGTTCAGCGAGCGCTCTGAAGTGCGCCTGAAGGGGGATCGACTGGTAAAGAAAAGGCAGCATTTTCAGCAGGTGGCAATCAGTGCCAGCGAGCAGAGCGGTCGTTGCCGGATACCGGTCGTCGAACCGCCGGTGACCCTGTCCGAGTGGCTGTCGGTGACCGATGCCGAGCTGAAACTGGTGCTGGATCCCCGGGCCCCGAGAGCCCTGTCCAGTTTCGAAACACCCTCCAGCGTAGCTCTGCTGATCGGTCCCGAAGGGGGGCTCAGCGAGCCGGAAGTGGAGCAGGCGGAAGCGGCCGGCTTTCTGCCCATTGCGCTGGGACCGCGGGTTCTGCGTACCGAGACGGCGCCGGTTGCGGCCCTGTCTCTGCTGCAGTATCTCTGGGGCGACCTCGCCTGATTCTGACCACACCGGCTGTAATTGCCGGGCGGTCTGGTACTATATCCCCAATTGAATTCTTCAACGCCGATACAGGAATCGTAATCCCATGAGCCTGAAAGTCGGGGTCGTTATGGACCCTATCGAAGCGATCAACTACAAAAAAGACAGCACTCTGGCGATGCTCTGGGCCGCTCAGGACAGGGGCTGGGAGCTGTTCTACATGGAACAGGCCGACCTGTATCTGCGTGATGGTGTGGCGATGGGGCGTATGGCACCGCTGACGGTAGCCCGTGATCCGGCTGACTGGTATCAGCGGGGGGAGTACGGCGCGCAGCCACTGGCGGAACTGGATGTGATCCTGATGCGTAAGGATCCGCCGTTCGATAACGAGTTTATTTACAGCACCTATCTGCTGGAGCAGGCCGAGCACCAGGGGACGCTGATCGTCAACCGGACTCAGAGTCTGCGGGACTGCAACGAGAAGCTGTTTGCCACTCAGTTCCCCCAGTGTTGTCCGCCGGTGCTGGTCAGCCGTAATGCCGAGTTGCTTAAAGCCTTCCACCGGGAACAGAAGGATGTGATCTTTAAGCCGCTGGATGGAATGGGTGGAACTTCTATCTTTCGGGTCCGGGAGGGCGACCCTAATGTCAATGTGATCCTGGAGACCCTGACTCTGCACGGCGCTCAGCAGATCATGGCTCAGCGCTTCATTCCTGAAATCTCAGCCGGCGACAAGCGTATTCTGATGATCGACGGCAAGCCGGTGGATTATTGCCTGGCCCGTATCCCCACCGGCGACGAGACCCGTGGCAATCTGGCTGCGGGTGGTCGCGGTGAAGGGCTGCCGCTGAGTGACCGTGATCGCTGGATCTGTGAGCAGGTTGCGCCGGTACTGAAGGAAAAAGGGCTGCTGTTTGTCGGTCTGGATGTGATCGGCGACTACCTGACCGAAATAAATGTCACCAGCCCGACCTGCATTCGCGAACTGAATGATCAGTTTGGTCTCGATATCGCCGGCCAGCTGATGGACGTAATTGCTGAGCGCTGCCGCGGTCGCTGATATCGGCCCGGCGTCAGGACAGCGACATGATAACGGCAACCGAATCCGATCTCAGAGTTTCTTCAGTCGACAGGCTGGGCTTCACTCTGTTTATCGCCGTGGCCGTCCATGCCATTCTGCTGCTGGGAATTGGCTTTGCCGAGGAAAAACCACCGCGGATTGCCCATACCCTGGAGGTAACGCTGGCCCAGTTCGAGAGCAAAAAGGCTCCTGAAAAAGCTGATTTTATCGCCCAGAGTAATCAGCAGGGCAGCGGCGAATCAGAGAAAAAGCTACTGCCCAGCAGCCGTGAACGAGCAGTTTTCCAGGCCAATGAGGCCCGGCAACTGGCGCCGCAGCAACTGCCTCTGCCGGTGACTGAAGTCGCAGAGAAACCGCAGCCTGCTCCGAAACCGGCGCTGGTTGCTGAGAAGGTGGCACCACAGCCTGCTGAAAAGACGGAGACCACGAAACGGAAGCGAGTGCTGGTTACCAGTGCCAGTGCCCCGCGCCAGGTGGCGGAAAAGAAAAAGCAGGCCGAGCAGTCGACCAGTGCGCCACCGGCCTCCGGCATGTCCTCGTCGCTGCTGGCCCGCAGTCTGGAGATCGCCAGCCTGGAGGCAAAGCTGGATCTGCAGAGGCAGGAGCAGGCCAGCCGTCCCCGCGTCAGGCGGTTATATTCCGCGTCTACCCGGGAATCCTATGATGCCGCCTATCTGGAGTCCTGGCGTCGGAAGGTGGAGCGTATCGGCAACCTGAATTACCCGGAGGAGGCCCATCGCCGTGGCCTCTACGGCTACCTGCGCCTGCTGGTGGTGATTGAGCCCGACGGGGCCCTGCAGCGGGTCGAGGTGCTCAAGTCCTCAGGCCACAGCATCCTGGACGATGCGGCCAAGCGTATCGTCCATCTTTCAGCCCCCTTTGCGCCTTTCCCGCCGGAGATCCGCAAACGGGCCGACCTGGTCGAGATTATCCGCACCTGGCGATTTGAAAAGGCGCGCTTCGGTATTAACAGCTGAGCCTGAGAGAATCGATAGTCCCCCTGACTTTCGGCAGAAATCGGCAATACTTCAGAGTACCTCCAGTCTCTCTGCAGGAGGGCCAATTATGGCTATTCCCCCTGTTTCCTCTTCAGCCACGACCTCACCGGCATCGCCGACAGCCAGAACCGATACCGACGCCACAGGGTCCGGCAGGCCGGTCGTCGATGGTGATTTACAGCAGCAGCGTAAAGCGGCTCGTGCCGAACAGAATCTGGCGATTCTGGAAGCCAGCCAGTCCGCCAGTATTTCGGCGGGCAGTGAACCGCTGACTCTGGTGTTCCGGGCCGCTATTGATGCGATTAACAAAGAGCTGGAGCCATTGCTGGGTGAAAATGCCCTTGAGCGTGGCCAGCAGCAGGGGCTGGATGTCTCGCCGGAAGCGACGGCCGACCGTATTGTCAGTCTGACTACCGGACTGTTCAGCCTGTTCCGGCAACAGCGTCCGGAGTTCACTGAGACGGAGCAGGTCGAACGTTTTCTGGAAGTGATTGGTGGCGGTATCGATCAGGGGTTTTCCGAAGCGCGGGAAATTCTGGATGGTCTGGGTGTGCTGGAGGGGGAGATCGCCAGCAATATCGACCGGACCTACGAGCTGGTTCAGCAGGGACTGCAAGCGTTTCGGGAACGCTTTATCCCGGTTGATGCCGGCATTGCTGAGATTGCCTCGGAAGGATCTGATCAGGCTCCCGGTACATAGCTGCCGGTGGTGGTGCCCCGGGCGATCAGCTTGGACAGGTACGCCAGCTTCTGCGGGTCCTGATCGACAATGGTGACAATAACATTCACCAGGCTGCTGTCCATAGAGGCTTCGGCGGCCTGAAGCTGGTGAACATAGGCATTGATACGGGCGATCTCACCGCCATTGTCGCCCTGCTGGAGATCGACCACGACCGGTTCCAGGATTGCCGGCAGTCCGTCCTGAGTGCGGCAAACCAGCGAGATCTGTTTCAGGCTCAGTGCCTTGATGATGCTCTGGCTGATGGTCTCACCGAAACGCAGGTGGGCGGTGCCCTTCGCGGCGGTCTGTTTTGGCATGGCGGCAGGTTTTGAGGGTGCCGCCGGTTTTGCCGCCGCTCTGGCGGCGGGTCTGGGGGCTGCTGCGGCGACCGGTTTTGCGGTCAGTGCATCCAGAGAGCCGGCCGCGACGGCGCCCTGGCTGGCGGAGCCGCCAGCTTCCAGGGTTTTGAGATCATGGTGCTTACTCAGCACCTTAATCACTTTGTTAAGCAGTTTTTCCCGAGAAAAGGGCTTGCCGATATAGTCGGTAACGCCGGCCTGAACCGCTTCCACCACATTGGCTTTATCGCCCCTGCTGGTGACCATCACAAAAGGAGTGGTCTGGCGGCGTTCTTTTCTCAGCCAGCTGAGCAGTTCGATACCCGACAGCTCCGGCATCTCCCAGTCACACAGAATCAGGTCGAAATTTTCTCTGTTCAGCAATTGCTGAGCTTTGCGACCGTTGATGGCCTCCTCGACCGAAAAGCCGGGGAAACGCGACCGTATCGTCTTACGTACCATATCGCGAATAAAGGCCGCATCATCAACAACTAGAACTCTGAGATTTGCCATAAGTGGTCGTCCGCCTCCTGGGTCCCAAAGCATAACCGAGGTGTTTTCGGCTGACCAGTTTCAGTATCGATTCTTTAGTGCAAATCGGCAGAGGTTATGATTTATCACATGAAAGGCTTGTTAAACTGTGGTGTCAGATCGATACTGGGACTATGAACGAGACTATGCCCGACATCAATCTGCGTAACCATTTCCTGATCTCGATGCCACATATGAGTGACCGGAACTTCACCCATACGCTCACCTATATCTGTGATCATACCGAGGACGGCGCGATGGGGATCGTGATTAACCGGCCGCTGGATCTGTCCCTGAAAGATATTCTTGGTCATCTGGACATGGAAACCGACTCGATGAAAGATCCGGATATGCCGGTCTACAGCGGCGGGCCGGTACAGAGTGAGCGTGGATTCGTACTGCACAGTCCGTCTGAAAAGGAGTGGCTGTCCAGCCACCCGGTTAACGAGCAGATCCATCTCTCCACGTCGCTGGATATTCTGGAATCTATCGCCGCCGGGCGAGGACCTGAGCGCTTTCTGGTGGCACTGGGCTATGCCGGCTGGGGTGCCGGTCAGCTGGAGCAGGAAATCGGTGAGAATGCCTGGTTAAGTTGTCCGGCAGATTTGGATATAATGTTCTCCACTGCGGCCTCGGAGCGACTCGATGCCGCTGCATCTTTACTCGGAATTAACCTGGATTTGCTGACCTCAGACTCGGGGCACGCATAGTCCCGAACCTCAGTGAGCGCTCATTCATTGATCCTTGCCTTTGATTTTGGCACCTCTCGCATCGGCATCGCCGTCGGTCAGGCAATTACTTCTACCGCGACCCCCCTGAAACCCGTAGCGGCCCGGGACGGCATTCCGGACTGGAATCTGATTGCGGCCGTTGTGGCGGAGTGGCAGCCGGAAGCGCTGGTGGTGGGACTACCGCTGAATATGGATGGCAGCCTCTGTGAAATGTCCGCCCGAGCCAGAAAATTCGCCAACCGACTGCAATCCCGTTTTCAGTTACCGAGTTATCTGGTGGATGAGCGCCTGACCAGCCACGAAGCCAAGGGCATTCATCTTGCCGGCGGCGGCGCGGCGGATTTTAAGGCCAACTCCGTGGATGGGCTGGCAGCTCAGCTGATTCTGGAGAGCTGGTTCCGGGAGCGAGAGCATCGCAGCAGCCAGTTGCCGCTGGCCGCGTTTGAGAAAACGGATACCGTTACCTGATCGGGACTGGGCGATAGACCCGGCCCCTGGCTGAAGGAGAAAGACGTAATGCCCGAGCGCATTGATGTAGAACTGCTGCTGAAGAGCATGGAACAGCAGCTGCGGGAATACCTGAATGAACGGAATGTCAGCCAGCCGGTGATGGTCGGCATCCATACCGGCGGCGTATGGCTGGCAGAACGTCTGCATCGCGGACTGGGGTTGGAAACAGAGCTGGGAGTGCTGGATATCAGTTTCTACCGTGATGACTTCACCCGGGTCGGTCTCAATCCCAGGGTGCAGCCCTCTTCGATGCCGCTGGCAACCGAGGACCGGCATGTGGTTCTGGTGGACGATGTGGTGATGACCGGCCGCACTATCCGAGCGGCCCTGAATGAGCTGTTCGATTACGGTCGTCCGGCCTCGGTTACCCTGGTCTCGCTACTGGACCTGAACGCCCGGGAGCTGCCGATTCGACCGGATATTACTGGTCAGACCCTGGCGCTGGCGCCGGCGCAGCAGATCAAACTGCTGGGGCCGGATCCACTGAAGCTGGTACTTCAGGATCGCAGCGAGTAAAGGCCGGGCTACGGCTATTTTTTAAATTTCAGTCGGACGACTACGCAATGAATCAGCTTAACGACGCCAGCCAGCTGCAGCTCAATAAAGAGGGGCAGTTGCGTCATTTTCTGGATACTGAAGGACTGAGCAGGGAGCTGTTAACCGAAATTCTCAATACCGCGGACTCCTTTGTCGATATGAGTGCTCAGGCGGTCAAGAAGGTCCCGTTACTGCGTGGTAAAACCGTGGTCAATCTGTTCTTCGAGAACAGCACCCGGACTCGCAGCACCTTCGAACTGGCGGCCAAACGGCTGTCCGCCGACGTTCTGAATCTGGACATCAGTACCTCGGCAACCTCCAAAGGGGAGTCTCTCAAAGACACCCTCAGAAACCTCGAGGCGATGGCCAGTGATATGTTTGTGGTCCGTCATCCCAACAGCGGAGCGGCCCATTTTATTGCCCGCCATGTGACGCCTGAGGTCGCCATTATTAATGCCGGCGATGGTCGCCATGCCCACCCGACCCAGGCAATGCTGGATATGCTGACGATTCGCCGGCATAAAGGGGACTTCGAACCGCTGAAAGTGGCGATTGTCGGTGACATCCTGCACTCACGGGTGGCCCGTTCACAGATCTACGCCCTCAATACGCTGGGCGCCGGCGAAGTCCGGCTGGTGGGGCCGAGAACGCTGATGCCATCCTATATCGAATCGCTGGGAGCAAAGGTTTTTCATGATCTTGATGCAGGGCTTAAAGATGTGGACGTCGTCATCATGCTGAGATTGCAGACCGAGCGGATGGCCAGCGCCTTCCTGCCCAGTCAGGGCGAGTTCTATAAGCTCTATGGCCTCAGTCGTGAACGGTTGGCCGGGGCCAGTCCCGATGCCATCGTGATGCACCCCGGTCCCATTAACCGGGGCGTCGAGATCGAGTCAGAGGTGGCCGATGGTGCCCAGTCGCTGATCCTCAAGCAGGTGAAGTACGGGGTTTCCGTACGGATGGCGGTGATGTCGATGGCGATGAGCGGCCAGGCCTTGCAGGCCGGAAACGCCGGCTGAGCAGAGTAGTCTGCAGTGCATTGACCGCAGAAATCGGGACAACAAGAGCGAGATTGATGAGAGTTCATATTCGTGGAGGCCGGCTGATCGATCCGGCCAGCCAGCTGGATGCCAGCCTGGATCTGTTTATTAAAGAGGGTCGGATCGTTGCCCTGGGTGAGGCGCCGACCGGCTTTACTGCAGACCGTACCATCGAGGCTGACGGTCAGGTGGTCTGCCCAGGTCTGATCGACCTGCAGGCCCACCTGAGAGAGCCCGGATTTACCCAGAAGGGAACCATCAGCAGTGAGTCGGCTGCCGCAGCTGCCGGTGGTGTCACCACCCTGTGCTGCCCGCCGACGACCCAGCCGGTTCTGGACACCCCGGCGGTTGCCCGGCTGATTCAGGATCGGGCCGAGCAGGCCGGGCTGGTTCGGGTGCTGCCGGTAGCTGCCCTGACCCGGGGGCTGGAAGGGGAACAGCTCAGCAATATGGTGTCGTTGCAGGAAGCCGGTTGCGTGGCGCTGTCCAATGGTCGTCGACCGATTACCAGCAATCAGACCCTGGTGCGCTGTCTGGAGTACGCCGCCACCTATGACCTGTTGCTGTTTATTCAGCCGCAGGATTACGAACTCAGCAAAAACGGCTGTGCCCATGACGGCCAGATGGCCACGAAGCTGGGATTACCGGGCATTCCCGAAACGGCTGAAACCCTGGATCTGGCTCGCTATCTGCTGCTGGCCGAGCAGACCGGAGTGCGTATTCACTTCGGTCAGCTGTCATCGTCCCGGGCGGTACAGATGGTCGCCGATGCCCGTCAGCGTGGTGCCAGAGTCAGCGCCGATACCGCCATTCAGCATCTGCTACTGACCGAAAACCAGCTGGAGAATTATGACAGCCGGTACCACCTGATACCGCCACTGCGCAGCGCTCCGGATCGCGCCGGGCTGCGTGAAGCGCTGGTTGCTGACGCACTGGTTGCTGTTTGCTCCGACCATCAACCCCACGAGGCGGCCGCCAAGGATGCGCCTTTCAGCGCTGCGGAACCAGGGATGACCGGCCTGCAGACTCTGCTGCCACTGAGTCTGGCGCTGGTTGAACAGGGCGTGATCGGCCTCAGTGATATGATTGCCCGCCTTACCTGCGGACCCGCGAAAGTTCTGGGGCTGGAGCTGGGGCAGCTGGCCGTTGGTGCTGTGGCCGATATCTGTATCTTCGATCCGCGGGCGAGCTGGCAGCTGACACCTGAAAATAATCGCTCGAAAGGTCTCAACACACCCTGGATGGGGCAGTCGCTGAAAGGGCGGGTTGAATATACCCTGCTGGGCGGACGGGTCGTCTTCGAAGCTGACTGATCCGAATCCCGGCGATACAAAAAAAAGGACCCTCATTGGACGGTCCTTTTTTTCTCTGGTATTCGGGAAATCGGGCCGGGCGAGATGGGGGTCCCCGGCGGCGACTCCCTGACGCTTTCTCAGACGTTCATATAGTCATCATCATCCTGCAGGAAGAACAGGTCGTTGTCCTCCTGGGACTTGATCTGGTCCTGCAGATTCGGGTTGGTTTCGGCGGAAAGTTTGATCATCAGGCGCAGGTCGTTGGCCGAGTCGGCGTGGGCCAGGGCGTCTTCATAAGTGATCTTGCCCGCTTCGAACAGCTTGAACAGGTGCTGGTCAAAGGTCTGCATGCCGATGTTGGTGGACTTCTTCATCAGCTCCTTCAGTTCATGCACATTGCCTTTGCGGATCAGATCAGATGCCAGGGGCGAATTCAGCAGCACTTCGACGGCGGCAATCCGGCCCTTGCCGTCGGCGGTGGGCAGCAACTGCTGTGCGACGATCGCTTTCAGGTTCAGTGACAGATCCATCCACAACTGAGTATGGTGTTCCGGTTCGAAGAAACTGACGATCCGGTCCAGCGCCTGGTTGGCGTTGTTGGCGTGCAGGGTGGCCAGGCAGAGGTGGCCGGTTTCGGAGAACTGCAGACCGTAGCCCATGGTGTCGCGACTGCGAATCTCACCCATCAGGATCACGTCCGGCGCCTGGCGCAGGGTGTTTTTCAGGGCTATCTCAAAACTGTCGGTATCCAGGCCAACTTCACGCTGAGTGATAATGCACTTCTTGTGGTCGTGTATAAATTCGATCGGATCCTCAATGCAGATGATATGGCCTTTACTGTTCTGATTGCGGTAGTCGATCATCGATGCCAGTGAGGTGGATTTACCGGTACTGGTGCCGCCGACAAACAGTATCAGTCCCCGTTTGGACATCGACAGATCTTTGATGACCGGCGGCAGGCCCAGGGCTTCCATGGGCGGGATATCGTTCTTTATCCGTCGCAGTACCATTCCCGGTGAGTTGCGCTGAAAAAAGGCGCTGACCCGAAAACGGCCGATGGAAGGGGCGCTGATGGCGTAGTTGCATTCGTGCTTCGCTTCGAACTCACTCTGCTGAGCATCGTTCATGGTGCTGTAGGTCAGGGCCCGGGCCTGCCGGGCGGACAGAGGCTCTTTGGTCAGTGGCTTGACGGTTCCATCCACTTTAATGCTGGGTTGCGCTCCTGCAGTGACAAAAAGGTCGGAAGCATCCCGCTCCACCATTACTTTGAGTAGTTGTGTAAAGTCCACGTACTCACCTCAGTCCATAGTCGATTTAACGGTTTCTTTACCACCGGTGCCCGGAATCTGTTATCAGAAATTCTGAGGCATCTTGGCTTTTTCACGAGCCGCTTCCCTTGAAATCAGGCCCTTGGCGAGCAGGTCCTTCAGACACTGATCCATGGTCTGCATCCCGAATCCGGCACCGGTCTGAATAGCGGAATACATCTGCGCCACCTTGTCTTCGCGAATCAGGTTACGGATGGCCGGGGTACCGACCATGATTTCGTGCGCGGCTACCCGGCCGCCTTTGGGTCGCTTCAGCAGAGTCTGGGAGATAATACCCTCCAGCGATTCCGACAGCATCGAACGAACCATGTCTTTCTCCTGAGCCGGGAAAACATCGATGACCCGGTCGATGGTTTTGGCGGCGGAGGTGGTGTGCAGAGTTCCGAATACCAGGTGGCCGGTTTCGGCGGCGGTCAGGGCCAACCGGATGGTTTCAAGGTCCCGCATTTCACCGACCAGGATAATATCCGGGTCTTCCCGCAACGCTGACCGCAGGGCTTCAGCGAAGCCGAGGGTGTCGCGGTGTACTTCCCGCTGGTTGACCAGACACTTTTTGCTGTTGTGAACAAATTCGATCGGATCTTCGATCGTCAGGATGTGGTCGCTGCGGGTATCGTTGACGTAGTCCACCATGGCCGCCAGGGTGGTACTTTTACCTGAACCGGTTGGACCGGTAACCAGCACCAGTCCACGGGGGCGCTCCGACAGGTCTCGGAACACCTTGCCCATGCCCAATTGCTCCATACTCAGAATATCGGTCGGGATGGTCCGGAAGACCGCCGCCGCGCCGCGGTTCTGATTAAAGGCGTTTACACGAAAGCGGGCCAGACCGGGAACCTCAAAGGAGAAGTCGGTTTCAAAGAACTCTTCGTAATCCTTACGCTGCTTGTCGTTCATGATGTCGTAGATCAGCGAATGGACCTGTTTGTGATCCAGAGCTGGCATCTTAATGCGCCGCATATCGCCATCGACCCGAATCATCGGCGGCAGACCTGCCGATATGTGAAGGTCTGAAGCATTTTGCTGCACACTGAACGTCAGGAGTTCGGTAATATCCATAGCACCCTCTGGACCCGGAAAAGACAATCAAATAAAGTGAGTGACCCAGCATTATCACTGAAATCTGATGACTAGCATAGCAGAGAATATAACCCGGACTTTGACCCGGATCAGGGAAGCGGAGAGTCGCTTTCAACGCCCGTTAAACTCGGTCAGCCTGCTGGCGGTCAGCAAGACTCGTCCCCAGGAAGAGCTGCGTGCAGCCTGGGCTGCAGGGCTTCGTGATTTTGGAGAGAACTATCTGCAGGATGCGCTGGTCAAGATCGAGCAACTGGCCGATCTGGATATCTGCTGGCACTTTATCGGTCCGCTGCAATCCAACAAGACCCGGTCGGTGGCGGAACACTTTCACTGGGTTCACAGCGTTGACCGGATTAAAATCGCCCGTCGGCTTAACGAGCAGCGACCGGCCGATATGCCACCCCTCAATCTCTGTATCCAGATTAATATCAGTGACGAAGCCAGAAAATCCGGGATCAGGCCGGAACAGGCAGAGGCTCTGGTGAAAGAGATCCGTGAACTTGACCGGATTCGACTGCGGGGGCTGATGGCCATTCCTCAGGCAGGAATGGACGAAGCGGGGCAGCAACAGACCTTTGCAGAATTGCGGACATTGTATGAATCGCTGCGACAGCAGGCTCCGGAGATGGATACGCTGTCCATGGGTATGAGTCAGGATATGGACGCGGCGGTGGCCGAAGGCGCCACCATCGTCCGTATCGGTACCGCGATTTTCGGACCGCGTAGTTATAGTCGGCCGGACTAGTTACGTTCATTGGACCAGCTACCGGATCGACATCTTATATACAGGCAAGGACACAGACGTGAGCAACAGCACAAATTATCCTCCGTTAGGTTTTATCGGCGCTGGCAATATGGCTTCGGCAATCATTGGCGGTCTGCTGGCCGAAGGTTATCCCGCCGAGCGAATCTGGGCTACCGATCCGTCGGCAGAGAAACTGCAACAGATGCAGGCAGAGTGGGGGATCAATACCACTGCGGACAATGAGGAAGCCGTTTCGCAGGTGGAGGTTCTGGTGCTGGCGGTTAAACCTCAGATACTGGGGCAGGTCTGCCGGGATCTTCAGGCCGCCGTGGCGGCTTCCCGACCGCTGGTGATCTCTATTGCTGCCGGCATTATGGCGGAAAGCCTGGAGCGCTGGCTGGGTTCTGATACCGCGCTGGTACGCTGTATGCCCAATACGCCGGCACTGGTACAGACCGGAGCCAGCGGCTTGTATGCCAATGACAATGTCAGTGATCAGCAACAGCAGCGAGCCGAACAGATTCTGTCGGCAGTCGGCATGGCGGTCTGGGTGGATCGGGAAGAGCTGCTGGACAGCGTAACCGCCGTTTCCGGCAGCGGCCCGGCTTACTATTTTATGGTGATGGAGGCGATGATCGCCGCGGGCGAAGCTCAGGGGCTGGATCGGGATACCAGTACCCGGCTGACGTTGCAGACGGCTCTCGGTGCGGCCAGGATGGCGCTGGCCAGTGATGTCGATCCGGCAGAGCTGAGACGGCGGGTTACCTCACCCAGGGGAACTACCGAAAAGGCGGTCGAGAGTTTCGAGGCGGGTGGTCTGAGAGAATTATTCCGGGAGGCCATGGACGCCTGTGCTGAGCGGTCGAAATCACTGGCCGCAGAGCTTGGCGGCGACTGAGTCCGAATCTGCGGGGGCTGGCTGCTGGAAATGCAACTATGCTGGCCCTATTATAAGACAGCTTATTGAACAGGCCTTTAGCCATCAAGGGGAGACCGATCGACGATGGGACATGATTCCTTCAGCCTGATAATCCGGACACTGGGCGAGTTTTACGCGTTTATCGTGATGTTGCGCTTTCTGCTGCAGATGTCCCATGCGGATTTTTACAATCCCATCTCCCAGGCCATTGCCAAAATGACCAACGGCCCCATTGCGCCGATCCGCAAAGTGACGCCCAGCATTGCCGGCCGTGATTTCTCTGCTCTGGTGCTGGTACTGCTGGTTAAGATGCTCACCTTTGCCCTGCTGTTTATTCTGGTGGACCGCTTCCCCAATCCGGTCAGTGTGCTGGTACTGTCGCTGGTCAGCACCCTCAGTACGGCGCTGGATATCTATTTTTACGCGGTCATCGGTTCGGTCATTATCAGCTGGATCGCCCCTAACAGTTACCATCCCGCTCCGCAGTTGATTACCCAGCTGACCGAGCCGGTGTTTAAGCTGGCACGTAAGGTGATTCCGCCTATCGGTGGTCTTGACCTCTCTCCGATCCTGATTTTTCTGGTGATTCAGGTTATTCAGCTGCAGCTGTCGAGAATTGTCTGAGCGGACCTCGCCGCGACCTTAAAGGGCAGACTACCAGCACCGGTTTTCTGCCTATAATTAGTATGATACGCCGAATATTCGTTGCGCTGCCTTCAGGAACCGGAAGTGTCTGTGTGGATACCACAGCCCCTGCCTGAACGTGCGCTGGTCGACAGAGAAATCGGGATCACCGGTATACAGGTACTGAGCCGGCAGCGGCCGGCAGGATCAGCCGCCTCGGGAACGCCCGCCGTCGCTGCCGTACTGATCCGAAGGGCAGGCAAACCCGACCGGTAATTCCGCTGATAACCCTGAAAGGAGAGGCTCATGCGTCCGAAAATACTGAGTGCACTGGTTCTGGTCTTCGGCTGCTGGCTGAGCGCACTGGCCCAGGCTGAGCAGTTTAAGCTCTTCGATAACTATGAAGTCCATTACAATGCCTTCAACAGTGGCTTCGTGCCTCCGGAAGTGGCCAGCGCCTACGATCTGAAACGCAGTAAGTATCGGGCATTGATGAATGTGGCGGTGCTGAAGCAGGCTGGCAGCGATAAGTCGTCCGTGCAGGCTGTCGTCAGCGGTTCGATGAAAAACCTGATTGGCCAGACCCAGAAGCTTCGCTTTACCGAGATCCGGGAAGGTGAGGCCATCTACTATATCGCCAGCTTCCGCTTTACCGACGACGAAGTGCTCTCCTTCGATATCAGTGTTCAGCCGGACCCCAACAGTGCGGCCTACAGCCTGAGTTTTAAACAACATTTCTATGCCGACTGAGCGGTGGCTCCGGTCCCGCCAGAATTCGGCTTTTTATACAGAGTGAATTAAGACAGCACCATGCAACAGATCGTTCTTGCCAGCAGTAATAAGGGAAAGCTTCGGGAATTCAATCAGGTACTGGGTGCGCTCGACTACGAGGTGCTGCCGCAGTCTCAGTTTGAAGTTACTGATGTTGAAGAAACCGGGTTGAGCTTTGTTGAGAATGCCATTCTGAAGGCCCGTAACGCCTGCCGGATCAGCGGATTGCCGGCGCTGGCTGACGATTCAGGGCTGGAAGTCGATGCTCTTGACGGTGCTCCCGGTATCTACTCGGCCCGCTTTGCCGGCGAAGGGGCCACCGATGCTGAGAATAATCATAAGCTGGTCAGTATGCTGAGCGCCTTTCCCGAGGAGCAGCGTACTGCACGGTTCCAGTGCCTGCTGGTGTTTATGCGCCACGCTGAAGATCCGACACCGCTGATCTGTCAGGGCAGCTGGGAAGGGCGCATTGTTACCGGGCCCCGAGGCAACAACGGTTTTGGCTATGATCCGCTGTTCTATATTCCCGAACTCAATTGTTGCTCCGCCGAGCTGGCCCCGGAACAGAAGAATCGTCTGAGTCATCGTGGCCAGGCCGTCGCCTGCCTGGTGGAGCGACTGGCTGGCCGTCGCTGAGTGATAGCGATGTCTGCCGGTCCGGGGCTGCTGCAGCTTCCTCCCCTGAGTCTGTACGTTCACGTCCCCTGGTGTGTGCGTAAATGTCCCTATTGCGATTTCAACTCCCATGCCCTGCGTGGAGAGATTCCTGAGTCGCTGTATCTGCAGGCGCTGATTGCCGACCTTGAGCAGGAGCTGTCCGGCGCCCGGCAACGTAAGCTGCACTCTATCTTTATCGGCGGCGGTACACCGAGCCTGATGAGTGGTGATTTCTATCGCCAGCTGCTGTCAGAGATCAGGGGCCGGATACCCTTTGAGGATGATATTGAGATTACCCTCGAGGCCAATCCCGGCACCTTTGAACAGCAGCGCTTTGCCGGCTTCGCGGAGGCCGGCATTAACCGCCTTTCACTGGGAATTCAGAGCTTTTCTGATGACCGTCTGCAGGCGTTGGGGCGTATCCATTCCGCTGATGAAGCTGCGGCTGCGGTGGCGGCCGCTGGTGTGCTTGGCTTTGAACGGATTAATATCGATCTGATGCATGGACTTCCCGGGCAGACCCTGACCCAGGCATTGCATGATCTGAATCGGGGAATCGAGCTTGGGCCCACCCATCTGTCCTGGTACCAGCTGACCATCGAGCCTAATACCGAGTTTCATGGTCGGCCACCGACGCTGCCGGAAGATGAGGTGCTCTGGTCGATTCAGGAGCAGGGCCAGCAGCTGCTGGCACAGGCCGGTTATCGGCAGTATGAGATTTCCGCTTATTCAGCACCCGGCCAGCAGAGCCGGCATAATCTTAACTACTGGCGCTTCGGCGACTATATCGGTATCGGGGCCGGGGCTCACGGAAAACTGACCGATCCTTCTGCCGGTGTGATTCGGAGGCGCTGGAAACAGCGGCAGCCGAAAGCCTATATGGCGGCCCTTGGCTCGGATCTCCCGGTCGTAAATCGGGCGGTTGGTTCCCAGCGGCTATTGAAACTGACCAGTCCGGGATCCTTCCTGTCCGGGGAAGAGGTAATCGGCCGTGATGCCCTGAAACTGGAATTTATGATGAATGCCCTGCGCCTGCACGACGGAGTGGCAGCACAACTGTTCAGCGAACGTACCGGGTTGCCATTGAGCGATCTGCAGCCACAGCTTGCTAAGGCGATATCGCTGGGGCTGATGAGCGATGATCCCTCACAGCTGACGCCTACCGAACAGGGGCGACAGTTTCTGAACGATCTGCTGGAGTTGTTTCTGTAGTTGGCTCTGTAGCGCCATCGCGCCTGCTGAATGACTGACAGCGGTATTGCTGGCTGGTGAGAACTGTTGAAGAGAGTTGTCGCGTAGGGCGCCTGAGCAGGCGCCCCGAAAGGGATCAGAGCGCGTCGCTGCCGGTTTCACCGGTACGAATACGGACCACCTGCTCAAGAGATGTCACAAAGATCTTACCGTCACCGATCTTACCGGTGTTGGCGGAGTTGCTGATCGCTTCGATAACCTGATCAAGTACAGCATCGTCGACAGCCGCTTCAATTTTTACCTTGGGCAGAAAGTCCACCACGTATTCAGCGCCACGGTACAGCTCGGTATGGCCCTTCTGACGACCGAAACCCTTAACTTCTGTGACGGTGATGCCCTGAATGCCGATTTCAGATAGCGCTTCCCGTACATCATCCAGTTTGAAGGGCTTGATGACTGCTGTGACCAGTTTCATGCTGTCTCTCCTGTCGAGTTCCTGTTTATCCGCTCAGGGCTGTCGATGCCGGCAGCCAGATCTGTGATCTGCCGGTAACCGGCAGAATCCCGATGCGGTCCCAAAAAAGGTTCCCTAGTATAGCCCAATTGTCTTTCCGATGGTGAGTCTCGCTGCGACCGCTCTCAGCGGGCGCTGATAAGCGGCTCTGCGGGGGTTAGCTGGAGCCGGGAGGAGAGGCAGAACTGTCATAGCGCTGGCGCGGGAAAAGCCCTGGGGGCGGGTGGTGAATACAGCGGATAAGATGGCCGTTCAGCCTGTTCCGCAACGGCATACTGGTTCGCTGATAAAGAAAAGGACGCCCCTCGGGGCGCCCTCTATGATCTGAAAAAACCGGTCCGGAATCAGGACTTGGTGAATTCAGGATAAGCTTCCATACCACACTCGGCGAGGTCGACACCTTCGTACTCTTCCTCTTCGCTGACGCGGATACCGATCACCGCTTTCAGTACGGCCCAGACGATCAGGCTGAACAGGAAGACCCAGATAAAGATAGTGGCTGCGCCGATCAGCTGACCGCTGAAGCTGGAGCCATCGTTAGTGACCGGCACCAGCAGCAGACCCAGCAGACCGCAGACGCCGTGGACGGAGATCGCACCGACCGGATCATCAATCTTCAGCTTGTCCAGCGAGATAATGGAGAAGACTACCAGCACGCCGCCCAGTGCACCGAAGATAGTGGCCTGCAGTGCGGTCGGAGTGGACGGTTCAGCGGTGATCGCCACCAGACCAGCCAGAGCGCCGTTCAGCAGCATGGTCAGATCCGCTTTACCGAACAGCATCCGTGCAGTGATCAGTGCGGCGATAGCACCACCGGCTGCGGCGGCGTTAGTGTTCAGGAACACCATCGCAACAGAGTGGGCGCTGGAGACATCACCCAGCTTCAGGACGGAACCACCGTTGAAACCGAACCAGCCCATCCACAGGATGAAGGTACCCAGAGTCGCCAGCGGCAGGTTGGCACCGGGGATGGCGTTGACAGCACCGTTGGCTGAGTACTTGCCTTTACGAGCCCCAAGCAGCAGGACACCGGCCAGAGCGGCAGCGGCACCGGCCATGTGGACAATACCGGAACCGGCGAAGTCGGAGAAGCCGAGGTCACCCAGGTTATACATACCGAACACGTCCTGACCGTTCCAGGTCCAGGCGCCTTCCATCGGATAGATGATGCCGGTCATGACAACGGCAAAGGCCAGGAACGCCCAGAGCTTCATGCGCTCGGCCACGGCACCGGACACGATTGACATAGCCGTCGCCACAAAGACCACCTGGAAGAAGAAATCGGAAGCGCCGGAGTAGACCGAATCACCACCGAAACCGTTCTCCTTGGAGTCGGCCAGCACCTGCTCCGGATTAACGGACTCGATACCCGCCAGGAACATACCGCCGCCATACATCAGTTCATAGCCGACGATCAGGTACATGATGCAGGAGATCGCGAACAGTGCCACGTTCTTGGTCAGAATTTCGGTGGTGTTCTTGGAGCGGACCAGGCCCGCCTCCAGCATGGCAAAGCCTGCGGCCATCCACATAACCAGTGCGCCACACACCAGGAAGTAGAAAGTATCGATTGCATACTGCAATTCAAAAATCTGGTTTTCCATTATTTGCCTCCGATGGTCTTCGGGAACAGAAGACCCGGTTCAGTTATCTGTTATCGTTCAGCCGGGAAAGGTATCTGTCAGAGTGCGTTGTCACCGGATTCGCCGGTGCGGATGCGGATCGCCTGCTCCAGCGGAGTCACAAAAATCTTGCCGTCGCCGATCTTGCCGGTGTTGGCGGTGCTGGTGATCGCTTCGATTACCTGGTCGACGACCTCTTCGCTGACCGCCGCCTCCAGTTTGACCTTGGGCAGAAAGTCGACCACGTATTCGGCACCACGATAGAGTTCGGTGTGACCCTTCTGGCGACCAAAACCTTTCACCTCGGTCACGGTGACACCCTGGACGCCGATCTCTGACAGTGCTTCACGCACGTCATCCAGTTTGAATGGCTTAATAACCGCCGAAATCAGTTTCATGATGGTTCTCCCTTAAATCTGTTTAAAGCTGATAGATCGCTGGGGAAAGTAGTTAACCAGCGCCTGTTATCTGGTCTTTTGCATTAGCTGTGCCATGGTTGAAAAATCATTAAAAAAACAAGGAAATATCTGTTTTTGTATAAATGATTCGGTGTTGGTGAGAGACACCGCACCACTCGCGGGCACAAAAAAAAGGCACTGATTCGGTGCATGCACCAGCTTGGGTCATCTGCCGGTGGGACAGCAGAACCCGGCGTACTTTCCGCCATCGTCCGCCTGTCGGTCCGGCCTGCTCGTATAAGGCGGTCAGTGCTTTATGGTAGAATTCCGGCCGGTCCGCACAGACCTGATTCCGTCCAACCTCATCAAACAGGAACCCCGCTATGATCGCCCCTAAACTGCTGGAAGGTCTTAATGAACAGCTGGTACAACTGCTGGGAGAAGGCCCGCAGAAAACCCGCGAAGAACTGAAGAAGGGGGCGGACCAGATTCTTCAGAGCGCCTTTTCCCGTCTGGACCTGGTAACCCGCGAAGAGTTTGATACCCAGCGGGAAGTGCTGTTGCGTACCCGTTCACTGGTGGACGCGCTGGAACAGCGTGTCGCCGAGCTGGAACAGGCCGGCCTGCTGAATCGGACGCAGGCTGAGCGCACGTTCGGATAAAGCCCGGGCCGGTAGTGGTTGAGCCGGCTCGGGGGGCCTGTTGCCAGACAGGATGAACTAAGCTGAATGAAGGTATCGTAATTGCTCAGTGGTATCTGCTATGTCGAAATCAACCCCGTTCCTGCCCATGCTTTTGTGCCTCTGGCTGCTGTTCAGTCAGACTGCCGTAAGCGAGCCCCTGCCTGCGGCTGAAGGGCGGATCATTCTGTCCGTCAGCGGCCAGATCACCAACACCAATGACCAGGGAATGGCTCATTTCGATCGCGCCCTGCTGGAGTCTCTGCCGAAGCACCAGTTCTCCACCACCACGCCCTGGACCGAAGGCAGCCATGTCTATGAAGGCGTGCTGCTGAGCGATCTGCTGGACTATGTGGGAGCCCGGGGAAGTAAGCTGGTGGCCCGGGCACTGAATGATTACCACTCGGTCATTCAACTGGCCGATATTCAGGATTATCCGATACTACTGGCGCTCAGATCGGACGGTCAGACCATGCGGGTCAGGGACAAGGGGCCGATCTGGATCCTGTATCCCATGAGTGATTATCCGGTGCTGGACAGTACTTACCATCATGCGGGCATGGTCTGGCAGCTGCGTCACCTCGAGGTCAGGTAATGATCCGACGCCGGATAGTCCGGGTGATCGTTCTGACTCTGGTGGTGTTTGCCTTCGCCCTCAGCTCGGTGGTCAGTTTTCAGCGTCACAGTGAAACCTCCCGATACCTGGCCGTAACCGTGAAAACCGGCGCCTGGGCCGCTTCCGAGCTGGAAGCGGATATGCGGCGCTTTATGCACGCGCTTGAGCTTTTCGGTCTGGGAGGCCGTGACCGTGATCAGCTGATTCTCAGTTTTGATCTGCTCTGGGCCCGCGTGGATGTCCTCAGAGTGGGTGAGGAAACACGGGAAGTGAGGGAGGAGCCCGGAGCAACGGAGTTGCTGGAGGTGCTGGCCAGGGAGTTACGCAGATCCGAAGCGGATATTCTCAATATCAGAGACGCCGAATCTCCGGCCGTTGCTAAGCTCCAGCAGCGCTTCAGTCCGCTGGTGCCGGTGATCCGTGAGCTTAACGTCAACAGCTTCTCCGGGCCGGCGCGGCTTAAATTGCTGCAGGAAGTGCAGGAAATGCAGCGGGAATTTGGTATTTACCTGGTCGGCCTGCTGCTGAGTGGCATGATGCTGGTGCTTCTGCTGCTGCGCGAGAGTGCTCGCAACCGTACCCAGGCGCTCCATGATCCGCTGACCGGGCTGCCCAATCGCAAATACTTCAACGAGCATCTGAGCGTGGCGAAGGCCCGTTGCGATCGTGATGGCCGGCAGATGGCTATTCATGTTATCGATCTGAACGATTTTAAAGGCATTAACGATACTCTGGGTCACCGGGCCGGTGATCAGCTGTTGATTGCGGTGGCTGAGCGGCTGAAATCCTGTGTCCGTCAGCAGGATACCGTGGCTCGTCAGGGAGGGGATGAGTTCGCCGTGATTCAGGAGAGTATCGATAATGCCGAGGTCAGTGCCCGCCTGGCAAGGCGAATCTGTGAAAGCATCGCCACTGAGCTCGAGATCGACAACACCCGGATTTTTCCATCGGCCAGCATCGGTGTCAGTCTGTATCCGGAAGATGCCGATGAAGCGGATCAGGTGCTGGTCAATGCCGACCTTGCTATGTATCGCGCCAAGCGCGACAGCGGCGTGAGTTATCGCTTTTTCGAACCGGAGATGAATGCGGCGGTGATTCGCCGCAAACGCCTTTCCGACGATCTGCGGATCGCCATCGCGCGTGATCAGCTGGCACTGTTTTATCAGCCCATTATCGACCTGAACAGCGGTCGGGTCGAAGGCACCGAAGCGCTGCTGCGCTGGCATCACGATAACTACGGTTACGTTCCGCCGCCGGAAATTGTCTCCATTGCCGAGCAGTTCGGTCTCGCCCGGCCCCTGAATGAATGGGTATTGAAACAGGCATGCTGGCAGAATCAGCAGTGGCTGGGCAAAGGGCTGGCGCCGGGGCCGGTCAACGTCAATATTTCCCCGGCGATGTACGCCCAGTATGACCTGGCGTCGTCGGTGGAGACGGTGCTGAGCATCACCGGTCTGGAGCCGACATTGCTGACCCTGGAGGTGACTGAAGACACCACGATGCGGGATATCGACAGCTCGCCGGATATTATGAACAGCCTTCGTCGACTGGGCGTGGGCCTGGCTCTGGATGATTTCGGTACCGGGTACTCCTCCCTCAGTCATCTTAAGCGCCTGCCGGTTCAGAGGCTGAAGATCGACCGCTCCTTTATCCAGGACCTGAATAACGTTCCCCGCGACCTGCGTTTCGTCCGCACCATTATCGGACTGGCGCTGAGTCTGGAACTGGATGTGGTGGCCGAAGGTATCGAAGTGGAGGCCAATGTCCGGGATCTGCGGGCCGAGGGCTGTCGCTATGGTCAGGGCTATCTGTTTTCCCGACCGTTACCGGCGGAGCAGATGGAGCTGCTGCTGAGAAAGCAGCTCAGGGGCGAATATCTCTACAGCTGTGCTAGTCTGAAGGCTGTGCCGGCCAAAAAGTCGCTGTAGCGCTCCGTCGGCAGCTGGTTTGCGGCGCGCTGGTCGGGAACGGATATCCCGGCGCTCACCGCTATCACCGCAGATGCAGATAAGCTGGTTTCGGGAGACCATCTCCCGGGGCTGAAAACCAGGGAAGGTTATCATGTCTCTTGCCGTTGTACGCAGTCGGGCGCAGCTCGGTATCGAAGCGCCGGTGGTTACCGTTGAGGTGCATCTCACTAACGGACTGCCGGGGCTGTCTATCGTCGGACTGCCGGAAACCGCCGTTAAGGAAGCTAAGGATCGGGTACGCAGTGCCCTGATCAATGCCCGCTTCGAATACCCGCTTCGCAGAATCACCGTCAATCTGGCGCCGGCCGATCTGCCCAAGGAGGGCGGTCGCTATGATCTGGCCATCGCGCTGGGCATCCTATGTGCCTCCGGTCAACTGCCCGAGACCGTGCTGGATGCCTGTGAGGTGATCGGTGAGCTGGCGCTGTCCGGTGCGATCCGTCCGGTGCCGGGGGTCATACCGGCGGCTGTCCGGGCTGCTGAATCCGGACGTACGCTGTTGTTACCGAAGGGCAATGCTGCGGAAGCCACGCTGGTGGAAAACGCCCGGGTGCTGGGCGCGGATCATCTGCTGACGGTCTGTGCCCACCTGCTGGGCCAGCAACCACTGATGCCGGAGACGCTGCCACCGGCAGCCGATGGAACCGAGACGGCTGTCGATCTGGCGGATGTTCGTGGTCAGCCCCAGGCCCGGCGCGCACTGGAGGTGGCGGCGGCTGGTCGTCACAGCCTGTTGCTGAGCGGACCGCCAGGCACCGGTAAAACTATGCTGGCCAGCCGCATGCCCGGGCTGCTGCCGCCACTGTCGTCGGCCCAACGGCTGGAAGTGGCGGCGATCCGCTCGATCTGTGGTCAGCCACTGAACGCCGGTAACTGGCACCGGCGTCCGTTCCGGGCTCCTCATCACACCGCCTCCGGCGTGGCGCTGGTCGGTGGCGGCAGCTCGCCAAAACCCGGCGAGATATCGTTGGCCCATGAGGGAGTGCTGTTTCTGGATGAGCTGCCGGAGTTTGACCGGCGAGTGCTGGAGGTGCTGCGAGAGCCGCTTGAGTCCGGCCAGATCTGCATCTCAAGGGCCTCCCGCCAGGTGTCCTACCCGGCCCGTTTTCAGCTGGTGGCGGCGATGAATCCCTGTCCCTGCGGCTACCACGGCGACGGCAGCGGCCGCTGCCACTGTTCGCCGGATCAGGTCCGGCGCTATCAGGGGCGGATCTCCGGGCCTCTGCTGGATCGGCTGGATCTGCATGTGGAGGTCTCAGCGCTGAAGCAGGGGGAACTGACTGCTACCGGCAGGGCCGCCGAAAGCACCTCACAGGTGCGTGAGCGGGTGCTCAGGGCGAGGCAGCGGCAGCAACAGCGCCGAGGTCGGGAGAACAGCCTGCTGACCATTGCGGAGCTGGAACAGGACTGTGCGCTGTCAGCTGAGAACCGGAAACTGATGGACCGTGCGCTGGAGAATCTCCGTCTGTCGGCCCGTGCTTACCACCGGGTGTTGCGTGTGGCGCGAACACTGGCGGATCTGGAGGGCTCCGATCAGCTGCAGCGACATCACCTGATGGAATCGCTCGGTTATCGTCGCCAGGAAAGGCAGCCACGCTGATATTCAGCTGCTCAGCTGCTCAGCTGACTGCGGGTAACCTGCTTCTCGGCCCGGATCATTTCACAGAGGGCATCCAGGCTGATCGGCGGACTGTAGTAGTAGCCCTGTACCTGGTCACACTGGTTCTCCTTCAGGAAGGCGATCTGCTCCGGCGTTTCGGCGCCTTCGGCGATCACATCCTTACGCAGGTTATGGGCGAGGTTAATGATGGCGCGAACAATCTCGGCATCGTCCGGGTTGTCGGTGACCCCACGAACAAAGGAACGGTCGACTTTCAGGGTGTTTATCGGCAGCTTCTGCAGGTGCGCGAAAGAGGAGTAGCCGGTGCCGAAATCATCCAGTGAGAAGGCCAGTCCCAGCTTGCTCAGCTCATTGATACAATGACCGACATGCTGTTCGTTCAGAGCCACCGCGGTTTCGGTCAGCTCAAATTCGAGGCGGCCCGGATCGACATCGGAATGGCTGATCAGGCGCTGAATGGTTGGCAGCAGGGTTTCATCCTGGAACTGACGGAAAGAGAGGTTAATGCCTACCTTCTGCAGATCGAAGCCCTGAGCCTGCATGCTCTCGATATCCTTACAGGCCCGGTAGACCACCCAGTAGCCGATGGGAACGATCAGACCGGTCTTCTCGGCCAGCGGAATAAACTCGCCGGGATAGAGCATACCCCGGGTGGGGTGCTGCCAGCGAATCAGGGCCTCGGCTCCGATAATTTTCTGGCTGTTGAGATCGACGCGGGGCTGATAGTAGAGCACAAACTGCTGGCGGCGCAGGGCGGTCAGCAGCTCTGGTTCCAGTGCGATCTGATTGGCCACATCGTTGCTGAGCCCGTCGCTGTAGAATCGAAAGGAGCAACCGCGTTCTTTCTTGGCCTGGTGCATTGCCGTGCCGGCATGGCGCAGCAGTTCATCGAGATCACGACCGGTATCCGGATAGATGGCGCAGCCCATGCTGCAGCCGAGAATCACCCGGCGCTCCAGTTGTTCATAGGGCATTCGGTGCAGCTGGCGGATACGATCGATCAGCGCTTCCAGTTCACCGCTGGCATCGCGGCTGCTGAGGCTGATGGTGAACTGGTCCTCGCTGATCCGTGCCAGCTTCTGCCCGGGCTTCAGGGCCTGCTGCAGTCTGGAAGCGATGTCCCGGGCGGTGCGGTCGCCGATACGATGGCCCAGCGAGTTGTTCACCTTTTTAAAGCCGTCAATGTTCAGCAGCATCAGCCCCACCTGCTGGCCGCTGGCCCGGGCTCTGTCCAGGCGGCGGATCAGTCGTCCGTAGAAGTACTGGCGGGTCGGGGCGCCGGTCAGTTCGTCATAGTTCATCAGCCGGTCGATTCGCGAATCTCTCAGCCTCAGATCTCTGGCATAACGCATGGAGCGCCTGAGGCTGTCCAGACTGAGATCTTCCCGACACAGGTAATCTGACGCGCCGGCGGCCACCAGTGCCTGTTCATGCTCGGTGCTGATGCGCTCGCCCAGCAGAATGATCGGTACCGGTAGCTGGTTACGACGTGCAAGGCCCAGGTAGTCCTTTTTCTCGGTCTGGCTGAGCTGATGCTCGAGAATAACCAGGTCGGTGTGGTGGTGGCGGGATTCGGCCAGCGCTTCGCGGATGCTGGCGCACCAGTTAACCTGGTAGTTTCGGATAGGGTCGGTCAGCAGCAGGTCATGGATACGGTGAGAAGAAAAGGGGCTGGGGTCGATTACCAGAACCGACATCGGGTGTTTTGTGCTGTCCTTTTCACCATGCTGTTCTGTCGATGACATATGAATGGGGACCCGAGCCTGTTCACTGCAAGTCCCTGCTCGCAACAAACATCTGTCAATTAGCTAACCGTATGTGAAATATTGAATCAGTCCGTTGAGATTAAAACTTAGAGTATCACTTTAACTATGTATTTCAAGTTGTTGCTTTGTATAGAGATGATGCAAGGGCGGATCAGCACTAAAAACCACTGCCAACGGCGCTTTCCGGCCGTTCCAGCGGTCCTGCCCTGCTGATACAATGTCACCCCCGATAGCTATCGGCCTCTGTGTCCATTTATTTAGGTTTTTTCGTGAGTCAGCTTAATCCCCGTCAAAGTGAAGCCGTCCATTACGTGGGAGGCCCCCTGCTGGTACTTGCCGGGGCCGGAAGCGGCAAGACCAGTGTGATCACCCGCAAGATCGCCTATCTGATCGAAGACTGTGGTATCAAGGCCCGTAATATCGCCGCGGTGACCTTTACCAACAAGGCCGCGCGGGAGATGAAAGAGCGGGTGTCGAAACTGGTGAAAGGGCCTGCGTCGCGGGGACTGACGGTTTCCACTTTCCACAATCTCGGCCTCAATATTATTCGCCGTGAACACAAGCTGCTGGGGTTCAAACCGGGGTTTTCGATCTTCGATGCCCAGGATGCGGCGGCGATGATCCGCGAACTGATGATGCGTGATTCGCTGGAAGAGACCGATCTGATCGACTATATCCAGCACACCATCTCTAACTGGAAGAACGATCTGCTGCTGCCGGAGCAGGCACAGAAAATCGCTCAGAATCCTAACGAGATACTGGCCGCCAACGTTTATGAGAGCTATAACCGCCAGCTGCGGGCCTATAACGGCGTTGATTTTGATGACCTGATTCTGATTCCGACGCTGTTGTTCAAGACCCGGCCGGATGTGCTGGAACGCTGGCAGCAGCGAATCCACTACCTGCTGGTGGATGAGTATCAGGACACCAATATCAGCCAGTACCTGCTGGTTAAGCTACTGGTGGGGCATCGTACCGGTCTGACGGTGGTGGGTGATGACGACCAGTCTATCTACGCCTGGCGTGGCGCCCGACCGGAGAACCTGATGCAGCTGAAGGTGGATTTTCCGAGCCTGAAGGTGGTCATGCTGGAACAGAACTACCGCTCCACCAGCCGTATCCTCAAGGCGGCGAACGTGCTGATCGCCAATAATCCCCATGAGTTTGAGAAAAAGCTCTGGAGTGAAATGGGCATTGGCGAACCACTGCGGATTATCAGCTGCCGCAATGAGGACAGTGAATCGGAGCGGATCGCTACGGAAATCATTGACCAGCGCATGCGCCGCGGCAACAGCTTTAAGGATTACGCCATTCTGTACCGCGGTAATCATCAGTCCCGGCTGATCGAGATGAAGCTGCAGAACTACCAGATTCCCTACAAAATCAGCGGCGGTACTTCGTTCTTCTCCCGGGCCGAAGTGAAGGATGTCATGTCTTACCTGAAGGTGCTGATTAATCCTGACGACGACAATGCGTTGCTACGGATCATCAATCTTCCCCGACGGGAGATTGGCCCCGGCACACTGGAAAAGCTGGGGCTCTATGCCACCGAACGCAATATCAGCATGTTTGCCGCCTGCACTGAAGTGGGACTTGGCGAGTGGCTGCCGGAACGCAGCGTCGAAAAACTGCGTCAGTTCGCCGACTGGATGCAGCGTACCAGCGAGCGCAGCTACCGGGAGGATGCTATCGGCTCGATCAAACAGATGATTCGCGACATCGATTATGAAGGCTGGCTGTACCAGAACAGCGGCAGTGAAGTGCAGGCCGAGCGGCGGATGTCCAATGTCTGGTTCCTGGTGGAATCGCTGGAACGGACCCTGGAACGGTTGCGGGAAGATGATGAAGACGCTGGTATTGATAGTGCCGTGGCACGGCTGCTGCTGATCGATATGATGGAGCGTCAGGAGGAGGAAGATGATTCCGACCGGGTTCAGCTGATGACTCTGCATGCGTCCAAGGGGCTGGAATTCCCCCACGTATTTCTGATGGGGATGGAGGAGGAGCTGCTGCCTCACCGCAACAGCATCGAGGACGATTTTATCGATGAGGAGCGGCGCCTGGCCTATGTTGGCATCACCCGGGCCCGTAAGACCCTGACCATGACCCTGGCCCGCCAGCGCAAGCAGTTCGGTGAGATTCTCGATACCTCTCCCAGCCGTTTTCTGGATGAGCTGCCGGAAGAGGATCTGGAGTGGGAAGGCCGGGAGGACAGCTGCCCGGAAGCCAATATCGCTCGTGGCCGGGCAACCCTCAGTGGCCTCAAGAGTCTGCTCAGCGACTGCTAGTTCCGGCGGCCGGCTACGACCGCCGTTTACGCATTGCCAGCAGTGTTGTCGGGCTGAGCATACCGGTGCTCAGTGCCGTTCCCAGTAAAATCACTGCGCAGGCACCTACCATCTGCACGCTGATGCTTTCCTGCAGGAAAACCGCTCCCAGCAGCATACCGGAAATCGGTACCAGATAGGTGACGGCTATGGCCTGCTGGGGGCCGGCGCTGGCAATCAGCCGAAAATAGAGCAGATAGGCGATTCCGGTGCAGGCTACACCGAGAATCAGTACCCCCAGCCAGCTCAGCAGTGGCGGATTCTGTGGCGGCCACCACCAGATGGCAAAAGGCAGTAACAGCAGCGCCGCGGCGATCTGACTGCCGGCCGCGTTCAGCAGAGGTCGCAGATCGCTCAGATGGGAGCGGGAATAATTGGCGGCAATGCCATAAAACAGAGCTGCTCCAAGGCCAGCGGCGATCGCCGGGGTATCACTCTGCTGGCTGAAAGAAACCTTGTCTCCCACAAGCAGTACGACACCCGAAAAACCGACAATCAGGCCGAATCCGCGAAAGGCAGTGATTCGCTGCTGATAGCAGAGCAGCGCCACCAGGGCTCCGAACATCGGGGCGGTGGCATTGAGAATCGAGGCGAAGCCGGCGGTGACCGACAGGGTCGAATAGGCGATCAGACAGAACGGCAGCGCAGAGTTGGTCGCGCCGACCACCAGCAGCGGCACGGCGTGGCGTTTCAGTTGTGGCAGGTCTTCACGTAAACGCAGCATCGGCAACAGAAACAGGGCTGCGATGGCCACCCGCAGCTCGATCAGCGGCACGGGGCCGAAATCGTCGGCGCCCATGCGCATAAACAGAAAAGAAGCGCCCCAGAGCAGGGACAGCAACAGAAGATCACGGATACTGGCGGTAGTCATCATAAGCAACCGGTTCTCGCTGAACTGAAAGGAGAATGTTGCTGGCCAGTATAATGCGGCAGTGGCTTCCTGACTCGCTGAAATCGGACCTCAGTTTTTGATTGTACTGACGTCAGCTGCGGGCTGAAAAAACGGAGAATAACAGCGGCTTTCGGGTGGTCCGGTTGCTCCCGACCCGATTGAACAGGGGGGATAGGATGCCGTTGGCAAAAGTCCGCCGGGGTAACCGGCTGAACTAGGAGTCGGGTGCCCGGTTGCGGGCCTGATAGCTGAACTTCTGCCCGCCCACCGAGGCCTCATACATCAGTCCGCCTCTGGCCATAGTAAAAATGGCCACGCCGTCAGAATAGTCGGCATCGGCTGAGGCACCGGCGGTAGCAGCAACGGCTGAGGCCTGGGCGCCCAGCTCAAAGTTACCTTCGATAAAGCGAGCCAGTGCCTGCTTATCCCGGAAGAAAATGATCTCGCTGTAGGCCTGAGCGCCCAGCTGGAAGCCGACTGTCAGCTGCGTCAGGGTGGTATCGCCGGTATAGTGGCCCTGTTCGTACACTCTGCCTCTACCCCAGGCGCCGCCGATACCGATGCCGCCTTTGCCGACCGTCGGAAACACCGCATATCCCCAGGCCTTGTCGAAGAAAACCTTCAGGTCGGGATCCTGGCGTTTAAAGTTGCTGATGGTGGCCGCCACTTCCAGGTCGCTGACTGCGGATTCGCTCTTGCCGTCATCCTCAAGCGGGTTCCAGCCGGCATAAGCGACAGGCATCAGCCCGATCAGCAGAGCTGCCATCAGAGTACGTAATCCGTTAACCATCATCGTTGTTACTTCCTTCCGGGTTCTGGGTATGCAGGCAAGCGCGCCGTCCTGTCACCAGAGTAGCGAAATCCGGTGCGCATGGGAAACGCCAGCGGGCGGTTCCGGAGAAACCGTCCGGCTCAGAGACTGAAACCATCTTTGGAAGAGGGAATCGTAGGCCCGGGACTCGGCACCTCGACGATATCCGGCTTGGCCTGCATCGCTTTTACAAACTCATTCCGATTCCGGGCCAGGTAAATGCACAGGTCGCTGCGATCGGTGTCGCTGAGCTTGATACCCGGATCATGCTTGAGCAGGACCTTATCCAGCATCTGAGCGACATCGAAGATATCGTCCCACTTTCTGGCTTCGGCGGCATTGGTGATCTTGATCTTTTCCTGACCGTTTATCTCGTAGATATAGACGGTTTTCTTTTCGAATTTCATAGGCGCACCATGGCGGCAGATTGAACTCCATCATAGTTAAGCACGCTCCGTCCGCCCGTTTAAGCGTTACCGGCCAGTAGTTAAAAGTCGGTTGATCTGAATCACAGATCTCAGTCCGCTCCTGTTGTTCCGAATCCGTTCAGATCCGGCGGAAACTGGTTGCTGCGTCCGGCCTGGAATGAATGTCAGGGACTCTATACTGAAGGTATGCAGCGACAGGAGATGCGTCATGAAAGTTCAGCTGTTAGTAACCCGAACCGACTTCAATCTGCCGAATCTGGAGAATGAATTTAAAGATCTGGGTATCCGCTACGAAGTGCAGTATATCGAAGAGCACCCGGAACTGGTGTCCGCCCACCATATACGCCACTCGCCCAACATCCTGGTAAACGACGAGCTGGTATTTCAGTATCAGCCGACCGAAAGTGAGCTCAGGGCATACTTCGCCGGATTGTCCGCAGGCTGAAGCCAGCCGAAGGGCTTTCATCCGCTCCGCTGCGACGGTATCTTAACCGGTTGTTCACCTTGATTCCGAACGGCTGGAGAATCCCTTATGCCCACAGAGGCAGTTGAAATCTGTCTGAACACCCCGGCCGGGAAGATCGCAGGGCTGCACTGGCCCGCTCCCGGAAAGCCACGGGTGCTGGCACTGCATGGCTGGCTGGATAACGCCGCCAGCTTTATTCCCATGGCACCTCTGCTGTCAGACGTGGACCTGGTTGCCCTGGACCTGCCTGGTCACGGGCGATCCGACTGGCGCCCGGAAGGGAGCTGGTACCATTTTATCGATTATGTCGGCGACGCTTTACGAGCGGCTGAAGCGCTGAACTGGCCGAGCTTTCATCTGCTGGGGCACTCGCTCGGGGCCCGGGCCTGCTCGGCACTGGCTGCCGCCTGCCCACAGAAGGTGCTCAGCCTGTCACTGATCGAAGGGGTCGGGCCGGCCTGCGTCAGGCCGACGGAGGTGGTGGCTACTCTGCGTCGGGCCGTCGAGGGATTGACCGCGCTGTCCGGAAAGCAACGACGGGTGTTTGATGATATTGCCCTTGCGATCAGGGCTCGCCAGCAGAATGGCAGACTGGAACCTGAAGCTGCCAGACTGCTGGTCGAACGAGGGGTAGAACCGTCTGGCAGCGGCTGGCGCTGGCGCAGCGATCCCCGACTGACTCTGGCCAGTCCCATGCGGCTGGTGGAGGTGCAGGCAATGGCGTTGCTGGAAGCGGTGGAAGCGCCGACTCTGGTGATCAGCGCAGACCCACTGGATCAGCTCGAGGACCAGGTGACCCTGGAACGACGAATGGCGGCGATTGGCAGGGTCGAACAACGCAGTCTGCCAGGAGGTCACCACCTGCATATGGAAACACCGGAACCGGTAGCTGCCGCGGTTCGCAGGCATATTCTGGCCATAGCCGCGGACACAGAAGAAAAAACCTGAAGACAGTCGTTGCGCTGTCCGTTTCAGCGCCACAGAAAGCAGCAACCGCGATGGCTATCCGATCACGGTTGCTGAGCGGTTTCAGAGAATATGACGACCGCCGGTTTTGGATCGGGTTCTGCGGTCTTTGTCAGGATGGTGGGAACAGGAAAAGATATGCTGCTCCTCAAAGACGACTGACTGGTCGACGGCCAGATCCAGATGGGCCAGAGATCGGGGAGCGACTCCCAGCTCCGGCTCGAAATGATGAATCCGGCCTTCAAAACGACTGCCGGCACTTTCATGGTCTGTGTGTTCTACCTCGACGCACAGGGTCTCTTCTGCGCCTGTTTTCAGGTAGACCCAGTCGCCGGTATGGATCTGATGATCGCCGGAACCGACGAAAACAATCGGTTCTTTGCCGGGGCGCTCCCTGAATTGTGTGTTCATAACAGCCTCCTCGATATGCTGAGTGGGCATTTACCAACTTACATAAAAAAGATAGTTCAGAGGCCGACGGCTTTCCTGTCGCCAGCGGCGCCGGATGATTTCCGCCGGGCTGATACCAGCCGATGATGAATAGCCGGAAACGAATATTAACGAAGCGGGCGTCAGGGGCTTGCCGCCGGACACGCTCCTGAGTAGAATACGCCCCTCTCGCAAGAGATCTCCACGCGCCCGTAGCTCAGCTGGATAGAGTAGCAGGTTCCGATCCTGTTGGTCGGGGGTTCGAATCCCTCCGGGCGCGCCATCTTTCTTGTTCTCCACCCTGAACCAGCTTACCTCACTGATCTGTTTCCACACCCCGTACCAGAGGGTGAGATTCCCTGTGGGTTTGAGCCGAGCGAAGCGAGACAACGTCGCCGTCGGCAACGGCCCGAAGGGTGAGGCGAAGCCGAATAATCCCTCCGGGCGCGCCACTTCTTCAAGCTTCCTAATCTGTTGTTTCCTGAGTCGGGTATTGGCACTCCATCCACCCGAGCTACGGGCGCGTTTGATCGTTTGCAGACCGGACGAGCGTATGATCACATTCTGGTCACGGTGATCGGGGGGCCAAATGAAGAAAGGCCCCAGAGGGGCTTTCGGCCGAATAATGAAAAAGTGGGTTTAGCAAGATTCTACTGAAGTTCCCTTTGTGCTTTCAGAGCTCGGTTGTGGGCCGACGTGATACTGCTGTTTCCACTCAGTTCACTGACCTGACCCGCTCACTAGCAGTAGTGACCTGGACTTCCCCAAGCGTTATAGATATTCGGGGAAGTCCAGGAGATGATATGTCCGGATGATAAGGGCTTCCGCTATGCGCACAGCGAAGCCACACGTTGAACCCAAAGAGGCCCTTTAGCCTGGCGACTCCAAGCCCTCCATATATTGTAGGAAGTTTATTCAAACTCTAGGTAACATATACGAGCTTTTTTCTAGCTAAGGTTCTCAATGATGGATTTTTTCCCCGTTTTTCTATCTGTTGTCCTTGTTGTACGCAACCAAGGCTTAAAACTTGAAGATATTGTTCAGGAAGCCTCTGCGCAGTTAGACCCACTTGTCACCGATTATGAGCTGATTATCGTCGACAATGCTTCGGATGATGACAGCACCGCTGTTCTAAAAAACCTGACAGGACCATCGGGCTATCCAAACTTGCAGGTTTACGCCCTTACGAAAGAAGTGGATAGTGACACTGCTTCATGGGTTGGACTTGAGAATGCACTTGGGGATTTCGTCGCCGTAATCGATCCCCTGATGGATGACATTGGCTTTTTGCCTGAAATGCTTAATAAAGCGGTCGGTGGAGTCGATGTTGTTTTTGCAAATAACCAGCTGAAACCTATGCAGAGCTTGGCTTACCGCGTGGCATATTCAGCCTTCAATGCTTTGTACAAGTTTTTTAACAGAATACATTTGGCAAAAGAGGCTCCCCGGTACAGGCTGCTGAGTAAGCGAGTTATTAACTTTATCCTTCAGCACCCTCAGCCTGCTGTAACCTATCGGCATCTACCAGCCACTGGTGGTTTTGCTCGTATCAATATGGAATACAGCGCTAAACCGCTCGCAAAAAGCACAAAGAAATTGTGGGAAGGCATTGATCGAGGGGTGCGCCTGCTAGTGTCAACGACACAGGCTCCGATGCGAGTTGTGACGTCATTATCCTTATTTGGAGCTGTGGCGAACTTACTTTATTCGGCTTACGTAATTGCTGTCGGAATTTTCAAAACAGATGTTGCTTCTGGTTGGGTTAGCTTGTCTTTACAGCAGTCAGGTATGTTTTTCCTGATCTCGCTCGTGCTTTTAGTGCTTGGCGAATACATATTGCATATGGCTAGTCTCAGCAATGAAGGCCCGCATTATCACGTTGGTCAAGAGTTCACAAGTGCGCAGATGACCCGCCGGGAGAAGTTGAATATTGAGGATGTATCATCGACACCAGATGCATCGCATAACTCAGATCAGGTTGTTATATGACCGGGCAATCCGAGACTGCCGATGCAGTCATTATTGGTGGCGGCTTTTACGGTTCTGCAATAGCGATCTACCTTGCTAAAAACCGAGGATTGCGTCGAGTGATTGTGCTTGAACGAGAACCTGAGTTGCTTATTCGTGCATCGTATAACAACCAGGCTCGCGTTCATAACGGGTATCACTATCCCAGAAGCTTTACTACAGCGTATCGTAGTCGAGTTAATTTGCCTCGCTTTGTGCGTGATTGGCCTCAAGCTGTAAAGCAGGATTTTGTTAAGCTTTATGCCATTGCAAGACGCAATTCAAAGGTGACTGCAAAGCAGTTTGAGCGCTTTTGTTACGAAATCGGAGCAAGCATAAAACCGGCAGGAGCTGGATTAAAAAAGCTTTTTGAGCCTCGATTGATTGAAGATGCTTTTCTCGTTGAGGAGTATGTATTCGATGTGACACGACTTGCAGACTGGGCTGTTAAAGAGCTAAAGGGCGCAGGTGTTGAGGTCCGTTATTCTACTCGCGCGACCGCCATTTTTCGATCGATAGCCGATAAAAATTTGAAAGTAGCTATTCAATCAGGGTCAGGAGTAGGCTCTTCAGTCACCTGCCGATATGTATTCAATTGCACCTATAGTGGACTGAATCAGTTTTCAGGCGATTTCCCGGGTACACAAACAAGCCTCAAGCAGGAAGTGACTGAAATGGCGCTTATGGAGGCGCCCAGCGAGTTAAAAGATATTGGGATTACGATCATGGATGGGCCATTTTTTTCGATGATGCCATTTCCTGCCCGTGGCTTACACACGCTCTCGCATGTTCGTTATACACCTCACTTTAGCTGGGAGGACGAGCAAGAGATTGACCCATATAAGAAGCTGGACGCATACAGTCGGGCTACACGTGTGGACCGAATGATCAGGGATGCTGGTCGGTACTTACCTTCCATACACAAGGCCAGATATATCGATTCGCTTTTTGAGGTTAAAACCGTTCTGGTTAAGAACGAAGGTGACGACGGGCGCCCGATTTTGTTCGAAAAGCATGCTGAAATACCCGGTTGTTATTCGGTACTTGGAGGAAAGATTGATAACATCTACGATGTAATTGAGAAGCTAGAGTCTGAAAAAATTTCACCCTGTAAAGATTAATGTGGAAAATACCTACAGACTATTATGAAAATTGAGATAACGATACCAGTACTTAACGAGCAGAAAACGATTGTTGAGAAAGTAATGGAGGTTGATCGATTTCTTTCAGTGGAGTTTCCCGAAGAGAGTATTAGTCTCGTAATTGTCGATAACGGTTCAACAGACCAAACCGAGGCGATAGCCAGTGAACTGAGCGCTACTCTTGATCGAGTCCAATATATCCGGCTTTCCGAGCGTGGAGTAGGTATGGCCTTGAAAGCTTCCTGGACACGTTCACAAGCAGATATCGTGGGCTATATGGATCTGGATCTTGCTACCGATCTCTCATATCTGAGGCCTGCTCTGAGTGCTTTGATATGCGACGAGGCGGATATTGTTACCGGTTCGCGTCTCGCGAATGGCTCAACCGTAATCGGGCGAAAGTTCATTCGAAAATTGACGAGTATCGGTCTGAATTTCTTAATAAAAATGGTTTTTTCAACGACCTTTACGGATGGCATGTGTGGGTTCAAATTCCTTAAGAGAACCGAAGTAGAAAAATTAATTGAAAATGGTGCTCGTAGCGATGGCTGGTTCTTCGCAACCGAGTTGCTGATTGTAGCTGAGTATCTGGGGCGGAGAGTGCAGGATTTACCTGTGCGATGGACAGATGATCCCGACAGCAAAGTGCGGATCATTCGCCTAAGTCTTGAATATATCCGGGCCATGAAAACGCTCAAGAAAACTCTCAATCAGACTCCGAAGTCAATATGAATCTGCTGAAGGTAGAGAAACATAATTTTACCCCCAAACGAGTTGTTCTGGGCACTGCACTTTGGGGGTGGGGAGTCGATAAGAATGAAGCGTTTCAGATTCTCGATCACTTTGTGGAAGGTGGGGGGACGCTCATTGATGTCGCCACTAACTACCCGATCAATAAGGTTGCTTCAGATTATGGGCGTGCTTTGGAGTACATTTCCAGCTGGATAAGGTCTCGTCAACATAAAAGGGTGCAAGTTATTCTCAAGCTTGGTGCACGCGATAACCTGGGTAGCAGCCAGTCAGATCTCAGCCCGGGTCGTATTAAACGTATAGTTGAGGAGACGCATAAAAAGTTAGGGCAATCACTTTTTTGTCTCTCTGTGCACTGGGACAATCGGGGGCAGACTCTCGACGATTATGCGGGAATTAAGGAAACTGCCAAAGAACTTCAAGATTTGAATGCCAAAGGCTTTGAGATTGGGCTATCGGGGATCAAAACCCCTGCTCTTTACCAACAATTTTTTGAGTTTTCCCACAGAGATTTGTGGATTCAGGTCAAGGAGAATCTTTTAACTCACGAGGCCAGGGATAATTACGTACAATTTTTTCCAGATGCGAAGTACCTTGCTTATGGATTGAACATGGGCGGGTTAAAGATAGGTGAGTATCGGTCGGGTTCTTCGAATCAGCTGAGAAACATTACATATCCTGTATGGGTGATTGACTCGCTTAGAAGTTTTTTGACTGAGAACAATCTTTACCCCGAAGTACGAACTGTCTCCGACCTTACGCTGTTTCACGCGTACTGTAATGATGGGATTAGTGGGGTGATTTTAGGCCCGAGAACCCGGCTTCAGTTAGAGGAGGCACTTGGTTTTTGGAATAAACTGTCTAAGGTGAAGCCTGAAATAAGCTCGCACGAACTAGAATCTAGAATTTTTGGGGTATAGTGTGAATGGCGTCTTTCAAGAAATATCGGTAGCGTTTCGATACGCTATTATCGGTGTCATTAATACCGTAATTGGATATTCCGTTTTTTTGATAATGTTGATGGGCGTCAACATGTCGCCAAATACAGCAAACGCTGTGGGTTATTTAGTAGCATTGTTATTTGCTTTCTACTTAAATCGAAGCTTTGTCTTTGATGTGAATAAGTATAAGGTTTCGCATTATATTAAATTTATATTTTCCTTTGTTGTTGCATTCGGATTGAATCAGCTAGTTCTGTGGTGGCTTGTGTATAGTAATGAAGTCAATCCAAAACTTGCACAGATAGTATCAATGGTTTTTTATACTGTCATTTTTTATGCGTCAAATCGATTTTTCGTATACCGGTAAAAGTAAATCCTTATGATTTCAAATGCTATGTTTGCGCGTAATTTTTCTCTGTTATCTGCTATTTCAGTACTGATCGTTTACGCCTGTCTGAATGTCTATTTCGGTCAAAATGCCTATGTTGAGATCCACGACAATCTTGACTCTTCACATGCATGGTTAGCTGCTCTGTATCAGCATGAATTGTTTTTTGCTGGGCCTGATGTGGATGTTCCCATGTTGTCTGGGATGGGACGTGATTATTTCATGTCAGAGTTTCAGCTCGGAAACCTGGTTTATTATTTTTTTCCACCATTCGAAGCCCATATTATAAGCTTTGTTCTAAAGCTGTGTATTGGTTTTCTATCATTTTTTTTGTTGGCTCGTGAGATTTTCGGTAATACCACTCACTATCAGATAGCTATCCCGGTTGTTGCGGCTGCTTACGCCCTGCTTCCCGGCTATGAAAACCTTTACATAGCTCAAGCATCCTTACCACTGGCCGCTTTCCTTTACATTCGCTTCCTGAAATCTCCCAGTCCATGGGTTTTTATAGCAGTCTTTTTTTATCCAGCTCTGTCAGAATTTCCAAGATACGGTTTTTTTCTCTGTGCAATTCTTGGATTAATATTTGTTTGTTCTCTATTCTTTGATCGCAAAATAGCGAAGCGGACATTGCTGGTGCTGACCATTTTTTCACTTGGATATATTCTTACTGACTACCGCCTGTTCCGGTTAATGTTGCTTTCTGGTGAGGAAACGATTCGTTCAGAGTTTATACTTTCTACAGGCTCTTTTTGGGAGGAGTTGAAAAAAGGTTTCTTATATAGTCAGCATTATTCACAGTCTAAGCATCTGTATGTCATATTGCCAACTGCATTGGTCGGGTTCTTTGCTTTGATGGATTTTCAATCGTTTCGATGTGGGCTTCTTTGTGGCATAAAGGAAAATTTCAAAAAGAATGAGTTAAAAATTTTATTTTCACTTTTTATAGTGGTGTTTGTGTTTTCAATAATTCATGGGTTATATGCTGGAACGGAATTAAGCAATCTCTTAAAAACGATAGTTCCTCAGCTTGCTGGTTTTAATTTTTCACGCTTCATATGGTTGAGTCCTTTGGCGTGGCATTTGATTTTTTTAATATCTCTAGTTGGAATATCAAGGAGGATTTCTCCATTTCTTTGTGGGATTCTAGGTTTTTCTCATATGATTTTGATTCCAGCCACCCCTAGCTATGGTAACGATCTTGCCAGGACTTTTTTGTGTACATACCAGTCTGAATGCTCGTCTAATTTTACGTACAAACAGTTTTATAGTACCCAGCTCTTTAATGAAATAAAGAAGAGTATTAACTACCAGGAAGAACTGGTTGTTGCTTTCGGATTTCACCCATCTATACTGACCTTTAACGGTTTTTCTACGGCAGATGGTTATCACAATGCTTACTCTAAAGAATACAAAAAGGAGTTCAGGGAGCTAATTTATCCTGTTTTGGAGGCCTCAGATCGGTACGCCAATTATTTTGACCACTGGGGAGGGCGTGCTTACCTATTCTCACCCGAAGTTAGCTATAACCCCTCAACTAATGTGCCAGCTGTTGAGGCTCGTCTGCCGGTTGATCAGAAGAAGCTTCGGGAAATGGAAATTAGGTATGTTCTGTCTTTTTATAGGCTTGGGCAGAACTCCAAGAATGTCTTAATGCCACTGGAGGTTTTTTCTAATAAAGAATCGCCATACAGAGTATACGTGTATGAAGTCCGGCCCTGACTCAGCTTTCTTATAGCCAGCCAAAAATTCGCAGGCGGGGTTGGCTATCCCTGAGAAACCTGCGAAAAAGGCGCCGGTCAGTAACGAAAAACACATGGCAATGGTTACATGCCGCCTAAGGTCACTGCCCACCCCAAAGCAGGAGTCGGCACAGCGTATGTCGGCGTCACAGCCTTCGATGGGGCAACCTCCGCAGGTGTCGATTATGCCCTTCAGGACTTTCGCCCGGTAGTTCGCTCTTACCGTTTCCTGTCTCTCCTGTTGTATAGAAAACAATCAGTCTGTCACCTATCCTTAGAACATATTCGTGCAGGGTCAGCGGTTTGACGTAGCCGTCCACCGCTGATTTTTTCACAGTACTCTGTCTCGCAGGGGGCGTCATGGCAGGGATGACCGGGAAAGGCCGGTGGCCGGGGCTGACCACCCTGAGAGTTTTCCTTCTTCAGGCCGGGAGTTCGCTCCGGGCAAAACAGTTGTGTTTCCTTCTGATTTTTTCTCTGTCTTTGCAGGCGAGTGGAGAGCCGCTGCAGGTCGTTGGGGACTCCGTCTCCCTCGATCAGGAGGTTCGGGCGATCAAAAAAGAGGTTCTGGAGCTGAATCGGGAACTGTTGCAGCTGGAAGAAGAGCTGCTGTATCCCAGGGCCGAGCAGCTGGTTATCTACGTTTCGGTAACCAAGGATGAGCCGGTTGTTCTGGACAGTTTGCTGATCGAACTGAACGGCAGGGAAATCACCCGACACCACTATAACGACAGCCAGAACCGGGCTCTGGGCCAGGGCGGAGTTCACCGGCCCTACATTGGTACGCTTAAAGCCGGCGATCACAGCATTGCCGTTTCAGTCTCCTGTTACGGGCCGGATGGCCAGATCGTGCAAAGAAGTCTGGCCAACGTTATTGCCAAGACCGGGGGGCCCAAATACCTCGAGCTGCGTATCGGGCGTTCTGGGTTCAGGAAGGATCCCACACTCGAAATTCTGGAGTGGTAGCAACCATGTTGAGCCGGCCCCCGACGCACTATTTAGGTATTACCGCCCTGGCCCTGGCTCTGAACCTGTGCCTGATCTCTACCACCAGCGCGGACTATGGTCCGGAGCAGGGTCCGGAGCAGAATGCCACCCGGCTCCGGGAGCTGATATACGGTCAGGCTCTGTTTCATCAGCAGCAGAATGATCCTTTTTCCGCGATCACTCGATTGCAACTGGCATATGATCGTGGCCAGCTGACTCTGACTCCGACAGATACTGTGGTGCTGCTGACCCGGCTGAAGCTGGCCTGGGGTTTACGGGATGAGGCGGACGCCACTTTTCGTACGCTGCTGGATGAGCGGATCGGGGAGGAGCTCAGAAACCGGGCATGGTATGAACTAGCTAAGGCTTTTTTTCATAAAGGTCAGCTGACTGCAGCTGCGAGGGCACTCGACAACGTACGTGGCCGGCTGCCTGAGGATATCCGCGGGCAGCATGGTCTGCTGCTTGCTCATGTGCTGATGGCCCAGGGGGAGTATGCTGATGCGGCCACGGCACTGGAGCAATGGCAGGGCCCGGAAGCCCTGTCCGGCTATGCGGATTATAACCTTGGGGTGGCGTGGGTACGAACCGGGCGGCTCGAAGCAGCCATGCTGCCGTTGCGGCGGGTTGCGACTCTGTCAGCCGCTGAAGAGGAGCTGCTTTCGCTGAAAGATAAGGCCAATCTGACACTCGCCTACATACTGATGCGGCTGGAGAACCCGGAGCAGGCGCTGAGTCACCTGGGTAAGGTGCGGCTGCACGGACCTTCGGCAAATCGCGCCCTGCTGGCTACCGGCTGGATTACCCGACAACAGGGGCGCTCGGCAGAAGCGTTGACCCCCTGGATGGCGTTGCGTGGCCGTACGGCAGAAGATCCGGCGGTGCAGGAGTCGCTGCTGGCCGTACCCTCTGTACACAGGGAGCTGCGTTCTCCGGAGCTGGCGGCGAGGAGCTACGAAGTGGCCGTGGATATCTTTTCCCGGGAACTGGTGCGGGTTAATCAGGTGATGGATGCAGTGCGCCGGGAGCCGGCAGCAGGTATCAGCAGTGCTCCCTATATGGGGCCGGTGCTGGCCAGTCGGGTGTTCCAGGAAGCAGCGCGTGGACAGTCAGATCTCCGGGCGATGCAGGGGTATCTGGAACAGGGGCTGAATACTCTGGACCGGCTGACCGGGCTCGCCCTGCAAAAGGAAGCCGGTCGGAACCTGCCCGGCTCTGAAACGGTGGCCGCATCCCCTGGTGCTGATCCGGGAAAACACGCTGAAAACGGTGACACAAAGAGTGAGTCGCAGGGAGAGCCGGAGGGGGCTGTTTCGTACTGGCAGAGACAGCGACTTGATGGCGAAGAGCCGCACTCTACCCGGAAAAAACCATCGCTACCGGAGCTGGATCTGCCGCCAGAGCGCAATACCCGGCCACTGCCGGGGGGCTGGTCCGTGTTGCCGGAAACGGATTTCAGCGGTCTTCCGGAATCGGACGGGACCGGGCTTCCGCAAGCGGAAACCATTGAAATACCCGGGGCGGAACAGACTGATTTTCCCGTGGCCGGTACCATCCGGATACCGAATTCAGATAAGGACTTTGCCTATCCGGACGAGGTGATTCCCGATCCTCCGCAGGCTCAGCCACCGCAATGGCTGTCTCGCCGGGTACGTGGTTCTGTTCCTGAGCAACCAGCAGCCAGATTATCGAAGCAGCAAGAGCTGAGAGAACTGGTCAGAGAGCTGGCCGCCAGCGGAGAGCGGGTCGGGCGGCTGATTCGGCGATTCCAGAAGGGTGAAAGCCGGCGGGGGGAGCTGGAAGGGTATCTGGCTGCGTTGAGAGAACGGGTTGCCCGGCTGCAGGAGCGCATCGTCGGCGCGATCGACGCCTATGATCGCTATGCCAGAACGCTGGCTCTGGAGGAGCTGGAACGGCGTCGGCGTCAGCTTGAATCCAATCTGGAACGAGCCCGGCTGGAGCTGGCCAAGAGCTATGATGCGGTCAGGGATGAATAGGCTATTGCTGCCCCGCACCGGGTTCCTGCTGTTGCTGTCCTGCGGTGGATTGCTGGCGGCTTGTTCAGGTGGCCCCCCGGTGACGTCCGGCCCGCCTTCCGGTGATTCTGTTGCCGCCGCTCTGACCATTGCCGATCTCAATGTAACCACTGGCGCTGAAGGCGAGATGCCTCTGGGCGGAGATGGCCGGGAAAAGGCGATCATAGCCTACCGGAAGTTTTTGCAGGATTATCCGGGCAGCAGCGAACAGCATGAGATTCAGAGACGTCTGGCGGACCTGCTGGTGGAAAGTGCCGGGGCGGATGACAGCTCCGGACTGACCGACCGAACTGCGTCCGTTTCTCGCTCCCCCGACGAGCGCTACTCTGAAGCGATCGTAATCTATGAGCAGCTGCTGGGTATCCGGCCTCAGGATAGCGCCTCGGCGGAGCTGCTCTATCAGCTGGCGAAAGCCTATGAGGGGCAGGGTCGCCCGCAGCGGGCGACAGAAATTCTGAAGCGGCTGATCGATGGCTATCCGCATATCCGGGCAAACCTTTATGCCGATGCTCAGTTCAGGTTCGGTGAGCTGTTGTTTGGTGAACAGGATTTTGCCCGGGCTGAGGCGGCCTATCGTGCCGTGGTGAAACTGGGCGGGAAGGTACCTGTCTATGAGCAGGCGCTGAATAAGCTGGGCTGGAGTCTGCTCCGGCAGGAACGCTATAACGATGCGCTGGAGCCCTTTTTTACCCTGATGGACCTCAAACTTCCACTGAACTCAGATCCTGAGCAACTGCTTTCCGAACTCTCCCGGGCTGATCGGGAGCAGGTTGACGATCTGTTCCGGGCTATCAGCCTCTGTTTCTCCTACCTGGCGGGTACCGATGCCATCGCCGACTATTTTAACCGCTGGGGACACCGGCCCTATGAGTCCCAGATTTACCGTCATCTCGCCCGTCTCTATCAGCGTAAAGGGTTGTCAACCGATGCCGCCGGAACCTGGCTCGCTCTGGCCCGGCAACAACCCGAAGACGCCGAAGCTCCCTTTCATTACCTGAAGGCGATCAGGCTCTACCGTCAGGAGGGCACCCAGCGGAGCGTCCTGATGACCCGCGCTGAGTTGCTGGAAAACTATGGGCTGGGCAGCGCATTCTGGCGTAGCCATAACCGGTCCGCGTTTGCGGAGGTCATTCAGCAGTTGCAGGCGTCTCTGCTGGAACTGGCGGGTGATTCCCATCGACGAGCGCTGAACACAGGATCCCTCGAATCGTTCCAGAGCGCAGAACAGTATTATCGTCGCTACCTGGAGGATTTTGGTGGCGCTGCAAAGAGTGATATCGCCGCGGAAATGAACTTTCAGCTGGCTGAACTGCTGTATCAGCGGGGTGACTATCCCCGGGCCGTGAAAGAGTACCTTCATACCGCTTATGAAAGCGGTGACAGCCCTCGTGGCAGCGAGGCGGGTCGATCGGCCCTCAAAGCTTTCGCTCAGCAGCTGAAGGCACTGGAGGGAGAGGAGCTGGCGGCCTGGTCTGAACGCTTTACCGAGAGCCGGCTTCGCTTTGTCAGGACCTGGCCCGATCATCCTGATGCGGTGGCTGTGTTCAGCCAGACCGGTTCCGAGTTGCTGGATCGAGGACGCCAGGCTGATATTGCCGAAGCCGCTGAACGGTTGCTGCAGCAGCCACAGGGGTTGCCGGTGATGTTGCAACAGATTGCCTGGACGATGCTGGCCCGGGCCCGGTTTCAGCAGCGGGACTTTCTCGGTGCAGAGCAGGGCTATCGGCACGCGCTCGGGCTGGCGACGGCTGAAGATCTTCGACGCACCGCCCTGCGGGAAGGTCTGGCCGTCTCTGTCTACCGCCAGGCAGAAGCTGCCCGGGACCAGGGTGATCAGTCGCGTGCGGCCGAGCTGTTTCTTCTGGCGGCGACCAGCGGTGGTTCAGAGTCGTCGGTTCACCCCGGGGCGCAATATGATGCCGCGGCATCGCTGCTGGCGTTGAATCAGTGGGATCAGGCGATTCGGGTTCTTCAGCAGTTTCGTCATGATCATCCCGACCATCCCCTGCAGCAGGAGGTGTTACCGAAGCTGGCCTTTGCCTGGGACCGCAGTGGTCGTCGGAGGGAAGCCGCCGATGCCTGGTCGGAACTGGGACGAGGGCAGGGGGTGGCGTCTGTGCGCCGTCAGGCGCTGCTTCGGGCGGCCGAACTCTATCGGCAGCTGGAGCGGACCGGACAGGCCAGAGCCGTGCTCGAGCATTATGTCGGTGATTTTCCGATACCGGTGGCCGAGGCGATTGCCGTTCGTCAGAAACTGGCGGATCTGGCGCTGGCTCGGGGAGATAAGCCGGGACGTAAGCACTGGCTGCTGGAGATCATTCGAGTGGATCGGCTCGCCGGTGATGGAGCAACGGGCTCCGCCGCCGCACAGGCAAGTCTGAGTCTGGCGGAGGAGCAGGTCCGAACTTTTGAACGTGTCCGCCTGACCGAACCGTTGCAGGAAAACCTGGCGAAGAAGCTGAAGGCCATGAAGCGGGCCCTGAAGACGCTGGAAGAGGTCACCGGATACGGCATCGGAAAAACCACCACCGTCGCCACCTACCGAATCGCCGGTATGTACCATGAACTGGGAGATGAACTGCTGCGTTCAGAGCGCCCGCAGGGGCTGGGCGGTGAAGAACTGGCACAGTATGAGCTGTTGCTGGAGGAGCAGGCTGCGCCTTTTGAAGAGCAGGCTATTGTCTATTATCAGAACAATGTCAGGCGAATTTCCGAAGGGCAATATGACGCCTGGATCAGAAAAAGCCTGAAACGACTGGCAGAACTATGGCCAGCCAGATATGCGAAGGTGGAACGGAGTGAAACCGCAGTGGAAACAATCGACTAACCTTGTTGCCGGGCTTATTGTCGCCGGACTGTTATGGGGGTGTGGGCCTGCCCGGGTCGTGCAGGAGTCGTTACCCGAAGTGCCTGCTTCGGATGGCGATACCCCTGCGACCACGACTGTTGACGATCGGTTGCTGGAGGCATTTCGTGAGGCGGTTATGTTGATGAAAGCTAAGCGGTTTTCTGAGGCTGCACAGCAACTTCAGGCGATCGCCCGGGAAGACCCGACAGTACCCGGAGTGCAGCTCAATCTCGGTATCGCCTATCTTCAGCTCGACGAATATCAGCAGGCCGAACAGGCTCTGCGACGGGCGCTTCAATTGGATGGTGGAAAATCCATCGCCTACAATCAGCTAGGTATATTGTTTCGCAAGCGTGGGCAGTTCCGGCAGGCCCGGGACGCCTACCAGCAGGCACTGGAATTGAAACCGGACTATCCACTGGCGCATCTGAATCTCGGCATTCTGTGCGACCTCTATCTGCAGAACCGCGGTTGTGCACTACGTCATTACCGGGCCTATCAACGCCTGTCTGCCGCGACAGATCTGCCGGTGGATCTGTGGATAGAAGATCTGCAGCGACAGGGTTCCGATCAGAGCCGTGCGGAGGTTCTGCCATGAGAGTCGCCGCCATCCCACTGCTGTCGATTCCATTTCTGATGCTCAGTAGTGCAGCAGCCGAAGAACCGGAGCAGCTGGAGCAGAAGACCCTCTCCATTCGGGGCAACCAGGCTCTGCCCGGCACTCTCTATATTGCCCCCTGGAAACGGTTGGGGGCACCGCTGGACGGAACCCCTTTCGAGAGCGGTCTGGATGATAAACCGGAACCGCTGGAGCGGGAGCTGTTTCGTAAACAGCTGGAGCTTATTCAGGAGGGCTACAGTGTTGACAGAGTTCCCTGAAAAGCCGGGTTAACGGAAGGTGATCGTCTGCGGTCGCCGGCTCCGCTGCAGGAGTTGCCGATCCCGGGCGCCGGATTGGAAATAAACCCTGGAGGTGTACGTTATGGATCATCTATACGCTGTGCTCAGCTTCTTTCAGTCCGGTGGCGTGTTTATGTATCCGATCGTACTGGTGCTGGCGCTGGGGGTCGCCATCGTCATCGAACGTTATATCTATCTGACTGTTGCCGCCGCGCGCAGCCGCAAGGTCTGGGAGCGGGTGTTGCCACTGGTGGAAGAGGGGCGCTACGAAAACGCCAGGGAACTGGCGCTGAGCTCCGATTCGGCCATGAGTCGTATTCTGGCCTACGGGCTTCAGCGCGCTAAGGGTGAAAGCTCGGCGGAGGAGGTGCAGATGGCCATGGAGGAGGGAATGCTGGAATTTATTCCCCGGCTGGAAAAACGGACCCACTATCTGGCCACCTTTGCCAATATCGCGACGCTGCTGGGACTGCTGGGAACGATCATGGGGCTCACCGAGGCGTTTTCAGTTCTCGCCGATATAGATCCTGCGGATAAGGCCGATCTGCTGTCAGCCAGCATCTCCGTGGCGATGAACACCACCGCCTTCGGCCTGATGGTTGCCATTCCTCTGCTGCTGGCACATGCCTTTATGCAGACCAAGACTAACCAGCTGCTGGACAGTCTGGAGATGGCAGTAGTCAAAGTCTCCAACCTGGTAAATAACGGTGGCAGCAGCACTGACGAGCCGGCGTGAAGGGTAACAACCGATGAGAATGTATCGGCAGGCCAGAAACAGACGGGAACCGCCGACGGTGGATGTGACCGCTTTTCTCAGCCTGCTGGTGATTCTGATCCCTTTTCTGCTTATCTCAGCGGTTTTCTCCGGCATGACCATCCTGGAGCTGCAGGCGTCGGCTGACGGCCGGAGCCCATCGGCGGTCTCCGACCCGTTGGAGCTGCAGGTGGTGGTGCGCAGCGGTACCGTCAACGTGGACTATCAGGGCCGGCAAAGTCCGCTCGTCATTAACAGAACCGGGGATGGTGAGGACTGGCGGGCACTGGCGGGAGTGGTGGCCGATCTCAAGCAGCGCTTTCCAGGCAGTACCGAGGCAATCCTGCTGTTTGAGCCTCAGGTCTCTTACGATGTGCTGGTACAGGTGATGGATACTGTCAGAATCCGACAGTACCGGGAAGAGGGTGAGCTGGTACGCGAGCCGATGTTCCCGAGTCTGGCGCTGGGTGAAGTGGCCGCCGACAGATCCGCAGGTAAGGCACAATGAAGGCCACCGGATCTTCCGGACGCCCGGTCCGGAGTCGCCAGCGCCGGGGCGGAGGGCGCTTCCAGCTCAACCTGGTGGCGCTGATGGATGTCTTCACCATTCTGGTGTTTTTCTTTCTGGCCCATTTCTCGGATTTTACAACCGTCGAAGATCAGCAGGCGGTGAGCCTGCCGGAATCGCTTGCCCGACAGCTGCCGCGGGACACCCTGGTGATAACGGTGACTCCGGATCATATTCTGGTGGCAGGGGAAGCGGTGGCGGATACCCGGGCCAGTCTGAGGTCATCGAAGAACCAGATCAGTGGGCTCCGCCATGCCCTGCTGAGGGCGCGCTCCGACAGTGCTGCCGATAGCGGCGATGCCGGTAGCCCGGACGGGGAAGTGACGATCATGGGCGATAAATCCATTCCATTCCGGTTGCTCAGGAAAGTGATGCTGACCAGTAGCCAGGTCGGCTATCAGCGAATCTCGCTGTCGGTGCTTCAGCGATCGGCACGGTCGGAGTCGCTGTAATGTCGCTGTATCTGCAGCCCGCGCTGCCCTGGGTCGGTTCGCCGGAAGAGGAGCGCCGCTTCCGCCAGGTTCTGACAGCTACGGTGCTGTCCTTTCTGCTGCTCGCTCTGATTATTCCGTATATGGAGCTGCCGCAGATCGAGCAGGAGGAAACGCCCGAGCCACCACGCTTTGCTCGTATTATCACCGAAACCATTCCCCGACCGACCGGCAGTGACGCCAGGCCTCGCCGAGCCCCGCCACAGGCTTCGAAGCCTGAGGCACGATCTCCGGCCCGGACCGAATCCGGCGCCCCTGCTGCCCCTTCCCGGCCCTCCTCATCGACCGTCGCTGTTGCACCTCCACCCGAAACCGTAACTGCAACTGCGCCTCAGCCTTCAAAGCAGCCGTTGCTCACCGATAAGCCGGTTGTTGAAAAAGAGCCTTCGCTGGCACCAGAGCCATCAACGAAACAACTGTCATCCGCGAAGAAAAAGCCATCAGTCCCCGCCAGAGCCGTCGCCAGAACGAATGCCGTTCCATCCGGACCGAGCGGAACGGCGGGGGAGGGTAACGAGCGGGTTACATCCCCTCAGCAACCGGATCAGAGCAGAGTCTCCCACTACGGCGTGCTGGCCCTCAGCGACTCATTGGCTGAACTGCGTCATTCAGCACCGACAATCGCACCCGATCGGGAAGGGGGAGCTGTTCAGGGAGGCGGCGAGCTGGCGGCAACGGAGCCGCAGCGCCTGGTATCCGGGGTGACCCGAGGCAGCGGCGGTCTCAGCGGTGACGGACCGAGCCTGAAGCAGCTGACCGGTGCTTCCGTTCCGGGAGATGAGGCGATCAGCGGTACCGGGCCCGGTCTGATAACGGGCACCGGTGGCTCCCCTCTGGCAACCGCCGGAATGCTGCGCAAAGCGCGCAGTGAAGATGAGATTCAGGAGATTCTTAACCGCAATAAGCGAGCGATCTACCGGATATACAATCGCGAGCTGAGGAAAAACCCGAGCCTGAGGGGCAAGGTGGTGGTCAGTATTACCATTGCTCCCGCCGGCCAGGTTACCCGCAGCCGGGTCGTCTACAGTGAGCTGAAGGCCGAATCCCTGGAGCAGAAGCTGATCCTGCTGATTAAGCGTATCGACTTCGGTTCGAAACCGGGGGTACCGACGGTGACCACGAAGGTGCCGATTGAGTTTTTCCCGGTCTGAAAACAGAGCTGATCCGTGGCGGAGGCATGAACGGCCTGTACTGGCAGCAGGCAATGGAGCAGAACCATGAAGCAGAGAACGGCGGTGGTACTGGTGCTGATGACTCAGCTGCTTGCGTTGACGCTGCTGCCGACGGCTACCGCAGCCCGGGGCGAAGAGCCGCCGGCCCTGGACTGGAGCAGACTGCTGGCAGAACCCGATCCCGGCGAGCTGATGGAGATGGCTACCGGTTACGAGAAGGCCCGCTGGGGTCATCATGACTACGGCCGGGCCCGCCAGCTCTACTGTGCCGCAGCGCGACTGGGTTACACGCCGGCCCAGCTTCGTCTGGCCTGGATGTACGCCAATGGCGTCGGCTCGCCTCAGGACCGGGAGCTGGCGGGTGCCTGGTTACGGGTAGCCGCCGCCGAAGGCAGTAGCGAAGCTCGGCGGTTTCTCGCCTTTCTTAATTTCCCGCCCAGAGGAAGGGATCCCAGATGTACCTGGGACAGTCGCTACGATGAATATGCGCTGGCGGTGATCCCTGCGGTGCTGGTCGAAGGCGGCTCCCCGATCTATGGTGACTCCATCACCAGCTGGGCCGAGGGCATTGGCGGGGTAGCGGCGGCCGGGGATCCCAGCGTCCGGCAGATCGAGTCCTGGGTACGGCGACTGGCGCCGGAATACGGACTGGAATCGGAGCTGGTTCTGGCGATGATCCGGGTCGAGTCGAACTTCAATCCCCGGGCCCGCTCCCCTAAGGACGCCTGGGGGTTGATGCAGTTGATTCCGGCCACCGCCGCCCGCTTCGGGGTTCGCGACAGCACCCACCCGATTCAGAACCTTCATGGCGGCATGGCCTATCTTCGCTGGTTGTTAGCCTACTTCCTCGGCGATCTGCGGCTGGCCCTGGCCGGCTACAATGCCGGTGAAGGCGCCGTCGAGAAGTACCGTGGCATTCCGCCCTATAACGAGACCCGGCAGTATGTCCGCAAAGTGCTGCGATTCTACGGCCGGAACAGCCACCCGCTGGTGGAGCAGGTTGTCAGACCGTCCCGTATCATGCCGATCAGCCGTTAATAATCCTTGCGCTGCTGCCTGGACCCGCTCGGAACTCCCGATCAGGCGCGACCGTGCACGCGGGCTGACGGCGATGATATTCAGAGAGGTGCTGCAGGGCTGGTAACAGCCGATTCTGCTTTCAGCGCGGAAATCTGAGGTGCCTGTGTCTCTGGGCGGGGCCGGCTATCTCGGTGATGCCGGTAAATCCCTGGGGGACGACCTGGACTCTTCCTCCCCGTCTCAGAAAGGCTTCTGTCTGGGTGCGGATGGATTCGTGAGTCTCACGGGCGGGCTGGGGTTTGGGGATACTCTTGCGGTACATCGGCTTCATTGCAGTCACCTCCTTTGCAGTGAATCGGTGAGAGGTGACGGATAAGTATAGCCAGTTGATCGAAAGTTACTGATTAAGCAATGATGAATAATATCGATCCCCGATGGGGATTTTCGATGGCTGACTGAATCGGTCGGATTACGGCTCCGGACCGTCTGGCGAACAGGGGGCAACCGGTTGCCGGGCCTGTTCTGAACCAGAGTGCCCGCAGTGGGGTGCTGCAGCTCAATCATCAACAGCATCAGCGCCAGCTTGTGGATATCTGTCGGCAGGCGGCCGGCAGCCAGGAAGGAGCAGGTCCGGACGAAATCGTCGCTGTTGATGACGCGCTGGAATTTGCTGCTTCCCGGCGGCTGTGGACGCTATCGAGGGATAAGCAGGAGAAGCGGATTTCCCATCTCGATATTTATGCCTGACCGGCGAGGGAGCGCTCAGGATGTCTCTGAAGTGCCGTTGTGCTTACGACGTTTGTTCCGGTACATGACCTTGTCCGCCCGGTTGACCCAGTATTCCACCGGCTTGTGGTAATCGTCCATCAGCACCGCACCGATACTGAAGTCAGCCCCGTTGCAGTCATAGCCGGCGGAGATGCGACGTTCCACCTCTTTCAGTTCGCCACGGTTTTTTACACCCACCACCAGTACAAACTCATCGCCGCCCAGTCGGGCTGCGATATCGCTCTCCCGTACGGTGGCGCGGATGGCATCGGCCAGACATATCAGCGCCCGGTCGCCGGCATCGTGGCCGTGAATGTCATTGATCTTCTTGAGTCCGTCGAGGTCGATAAACAGCATCCCCAGGCGGGTTTCGGTTCGCCGGGCGAGGCTGATACGCTGGCCGGTGACGAGATTAAACCCCCGCCGGTTCAGCAGTCCGGTCAATTCGTCGGTGATGGCGAATTCGCAGATCAGCTGATACTGACTGATCAGTTCCAGATCGGCCTGTACCAGATCCCGCAGCTCGTTCATCAGCGCCACAAACTCCTGCTGATAATCGGTCCGGTCGAAGTCCATGACACAGATGGTGCCGAAGGGAGTGCCGTCGGGCCAGAATATCGGTAGTCCCAGGTAGGAGCGGAAGCCGTCGTTGGCCACCTCCGGGTTGTCATCCCAGAGGCGGTCTTCGGGTGCGTTACGAACATAGAGGCTGCTGTGGGTTTCCACCACCTTCTTACAGAAGATATTGGTGTCCGGCGGTATCACACCACCGGCAGAGTAGGGATTGTCCACCTGCTGGCTGGCGATCACCACCTGGTAACCGGCGGGGGTGTGCTGAACAATAAAGCCCGCCGGGGCGGCAAAGACCCGGGCCATGATATCGACAGTCCTTTGCCATTTGCTCAGTGGAACAAGCGAATCCTGATTATCCAGCAACCACCGATCAGGGTGTAACATCGATTGACTTCTCCGCTCGACTCCATCGCCAGTGAGGAGCCGGGCTTGCAACAGCGACTGAACTTCTGGTATCCGACAATCCCCGAACAGTCAATCCTTAACCACGGGAGCGTCTGTTAATAATAGAAGGTTTGTTGTCGGGACGGCACGCTTCGCTATTGAGACACCGGATAACCGGGTGGACAACAGGGAAGATCAGAATCCTATCGAATTCAGACAATAATATCAGGCACTTGTTTCCGGGATCGTTCTGCAGGGCCTTTCAGAAGCGGTTCTGAGCAGCGGTTCCGGCGCCGGGCCCGGTGATGAACTCGGGGTTCGGAGGCGAGATTTATACCGCTGATTCGATGGCCCGGAGGCTGCTGAAGCCGGGGCCGGACCTCGGGCGGAATTACCCGAGGGTTCCTTCCAGTTTCAGCAGTTGCGCCTTGCGCTCCACTCCGGCGGCAAAACCGGTCAGCGAGCCGTTGGCGCCGACGACCCGGTGGCAGGGGATAACAATCAGCAGCGGGTTGCGGCCGATGGCGGCGGCGACCGCTCGGGTGGCGCTGGCTTTACCCAGGGTCCGGGCCAGCTGGCCGTACTGGCGGGTCTCGCCGTAAGGGATCTGCTGCAGCGCGCTCCAGACCTGCTGCTGAAACGGGGTACCTTGCGGGGCCAGCGGCAGATCGAAGTGCCGGCGCCGGTTGTCCAGATATTCACCGAGCTGCTCGCAGGTCCGCTCAAACAGCGCCAGCTCAGGACTGTGCTGCCAGCTTTCTTTCACATCCGGCTGATACTTCTGACCTTCCAGATAGAGGCCGCAGAGTTTTTGCTGGTCGGCGACCATCAGCAGTGTCCCCAGTGCGCATTGCCGCTTTGTCCAGTGAATCATGATTGTCCCTCGCTCAGTTGTGTCCACAGATGGATGACCGCATAGGCCCGCCAGGGGCGCCAGGCCTCCGCCTGCTCCTGTAACTGCTTCGGCTGCTTCAGTCCCATCGCCCTGATCAGACCCAGATCGCTGGCGGGGAAGGCGTCGGGCCAGCTCAGAGCCCGCATGGCGATGTACTGGGCGGTCCAGGGGCCGATGCCGGGCAGGGCCTGCAGCTGCTCGATGCTGTGGTCGATATCGCTGCAGTGATTGAGATTGAGTTCTCCGTCGGCCACCGCCCGCGCCAGGGCGATAATGGCCCGGGCCCGGCTGCTGACGATACCGAGGCTGGCAATGTCGTCGATGCTGGCCTCGCTCAGTCGGGCGGCATCGGGAAAGGTCCGGTTCAGAGCTTTCGCCGGGGTGTCCAGCGGCAGGCCGAAGCGTTCCGCCAGCCGTCCCGCCAGGGTGTGGGCCGCCTTGACGGTGACCTGCTGACCGACGATCGCCCGGATCGCCATCTCGAAGCCGTCGAAGGCCCCCGGCAATCGCAGGCCGGGGCGGGCTTCGGCGAGACTGCCCAGCTGCTGAGCGATGGGTTCCGGATTGCAGTCCAGATCAAACAGCCGACGAATCCGGGTCAGGATCACCGGCAGTGCCGGCGCCAGCGCCGAGGGCAGTTGCAGCAGCAATCTGCCGGGGGTTTCGCTTTCCGAGACCGACAGCCAGCCGCTCAGGGTCCGATCGCCCTGCTGCAGGCGCAGAGTCCGGTGGTAGCTGTTGTCGGTGACGGACTCGACGCCGGCGATGGTGCGCTTCGACAGAAAGCCGATCAGCCGCTGCCAGTCGAAAGGCTGTCGATAGCTCAGGCTCAGCTGCAGCTGCTCGGATTGCCCTGGCGTGCTGTTTTTGCGCATTTTACGCAGTGCCGAAGGCGTCATCCGGTAGCACTCCTTAAACAGCGCGTTAAAACGCCGCAGGCTGGAGAAGCCGCTGTTCATCGCCACTTCGGTGACCGTCAGCCGGGTATCGGTCAGCAGCTGTTTGGCCAGCAGCAGACGTCGGGTCTGAGCGTACTGATGAGGGGCAACACCGTACTGCTCCTTAAAGCTGCGGCGCAGGTGCCGGTCCGATACCCCCAGCTGCTCCGCCAGGGCCGGCAGTGACTGATCGTTGAGAGCGCCTTCGTCGATCAGTTCGGCGGCCACCCGGGCGAGCCGGCGGGTGGCGTCGACGCTGGCGTTGCCGGGGGCCAGCTCCGGCCGACAGCGCATACAGGGACGGTAACCGGCCGATTCCGCGGCGGCGGCGCTGATATAGAAGTGGCAGTTCTCCGGGCGTGGTGTGCGCACCGCGCAGACCGGGCGGCAGTAGATGCCGGTGGAGGAAACCGCCACAAAAAAGTGGCCGTCGAAACGGGCATCGTGGGTCCTGAGTGCCCGGTAACAGTGTTCGTGGCTGATATTCATAGCGCTACTATACGACGGTACCGGCAGGCATTACTCGCCAGCTTCGGACATGGTATTCGCGAACCGGCGCTATATTGGCGAAAGGTCGCCTTGACGGAAGGGGAACAAATCGCCATCGTAGCAACAACAGGTGCGGGGTCACCCGAACTCTCCACGTACTATCATCGTTTTTGCAGTTTACAGTGAATATTCTCGGTCTGTCCCGTCCGACTGCGGCGGCATCCAGCAGCATCAGTGACTGAATGATGTTCATCTGCAACAGAATGGATGCAGCTGTTGAATAAGACGATCTACAAGCCTTGCCGAATCGGCGTATTGCCGGCGTTGCTGCTGATGCTGTTTGTCAGTCTGTCCGCCGCCGCTGAGGATCCCCTCAGGGTCGGTATCTATCAGAATTATCCCAGTGTTTTTTTCGACGATGACGGTCGGGTCAGAGGTTTCTATATCGACGTGCTGGAGCAGGTCGCCGAAGTGGAAGGCTGGGAGCTGCAATACGTCAGAGACACCTGGCCGGGGCTGATTGATCAGCTGAAGGGCGGCACCATCGATATGATCGCCGGCATGGCCTACAGCACGGAGCGGGATCGGCTCTACGACTTCACCACCGAGCCGGTCTTTATCAACTGGGGGCAGGTCTATGTACAGGACCGCCGTATCCAGTCGATCCTCGATCTCAGAGACCGGCGGGTGGTCGGGCTCAGGCAGGATATCTATACCCTCAGTTTCCAGTCACTGCTGCAGCGGTTCGAAGTGCCGGTAAAACTGATCGAAGTCGACAGCTACGCCGAAGTGCTGGCTCAGGTGGAAGCCGGGCTGGCCGACGCCGGTATCACCTCCCGTACCAACGGCAACCTGCTGGAGGCCGAATACAGCATCCACCGCAGCCCCATTATCTGCTGTTCCAGGGAGGTGCACTACGCGGTTCTGGAAGGCAGTAACGGTGATTTTCTGAAGGGGCTGGACCGGCAGATCAGACAGCTGAAGGCCGACAACAACTCCGTCTACTACCGGCTGCTGGACAAGTGGTACAGCAATGGCGAGCAGACTCGCGTGCCGGAGTGGATCATTATGCTGCTGGTCGGTACCTCGCTGGGGGCGGTATTGCTGTTCGGTGGCGTGCTGATCCTGCGCCGCCAGGTCCGCGAGCGCACCGCCCGCCTGCAGGAAGCCCACGATTTTCTGGAAAGCCGGGTCGAGCAACGGACCGCCGAGCTGTACGAGAAAAATCAGCAGCTGCTTAACGAGATCAGCGACCATCGAGTCACCCAGAAGAAGCTCCAGCATATGGTCCGCCACGACCCGCTGACCGGACTGCCGAACCGGCGCTGGTTCGCCGAACACCTGCAGGAAGATATCAAGCGGGCCAAGCGCAATCACCGTAAACTGGCGGTCATATTCCTCGATCTGGATGGCTTCAAGGAGACCAACGACAGCTACGGCCATGACCTGGGGGATATGGTTCTGGTCGGCGCTTCCGAACGCATCCGCGACTGTCTGCGGGCCACCGACAAGCTGGCGCGACTCGGCGGCGATGAGTTTATCGTTATCGTCCCGGAGATCCGCAGCGTCGAATCGGTGGAAGTGATCGCCGACAAGATACTGCAGCGTTTTCAGCAGCCCTTCGAGTTCGAGGAGCAGCAGTGCAGCATCAGTATCGGCATCAGTCTGGGCATCAGCCTGTTCCCGGAGCACGGCGAGGAGCCGGAAGCGTTGCTGGTCCATGCCGACTCCGCCATGTACGACTCCAAGAAAGCCGGCCGCAACCGCTGGTCGCTGTACGGCACTGAGCCGGCTACCGACGAATCCACCCTCCTTCCATAGAACCCGTCCGGCGGCTGTCGGCAGATTAATCCCGCAGCCATCGATAAATTGTTTATAATCGAGTTGAAATATGGCCACTGATCTTTATAGTGTGGCCTCCAGACTACGACTTTCGGGGCTGATTTGGTTTCGACATGGTGCGTATGTCCAGGGTGCATGTCGTGAGCGGTGAGTGATCACGTAAATCAACCTTACCACTTTATAGTCGCAAACGACGAAAACTACGCTCTCGCTGCCTAAACAGCAGTAGAAGCCCTTCCACTCCAATTTGCCTGTAGATAGAGGTTCGGAAGGTCATCCCATACAGGATCGCGCGTAAGCTTCGCCTGGAGCCCAAGCGTTAAAACCAATCAGGCTCGCCCGCCAGAATCCTGTCCGTCGGAGTCTCAAGGGTTAACTAAAAGACTGGACTAAGCATGTAGATCGTTGGTTCGGAAACATCGTGGACGCGGGTTCAAGTCCCGCCAGCTCCACCAATATAGGGTCCAACAGGGTCCAAAGAAAGCCCGCAAATCCTCTTAAAACAGGGCCTTGCGGGTTTTTTTATGACTATAAAGTCCAATGCTGTGTAGTAACATCCTAGACTTTTAGTAACACTCGATGTAACACTGTGGGCACATGTACATTGCTGGTGTTACTAAAATGGCTCGAATAACCACTCCGCTGACCAACACTGAAGTAAAGCATGCCAAGCCCCGTGATAAGGAGTACAACCTGTCTGATGGGCAGGGGCTGGCTCTGAGAGTGAAACCGAACGGCACTAAACTATGGCTGTTCAATTATTCCCGACCACATACCAAAGCCAGAGCAAACATCAGCTTTGGTTCATACCCGGATATCTCGATTGCACAGGCCAGAGAACTGCGAGGTCAGGCACGACAGCTGTTGGCCAAGGATATCGATCCTAAGGAGCATCGCGACGACCAGAACCGTCAGCTGAAAGAAGCAGCGGAAAACACGCTTGAGGCGGTTTCTCAGCGCTGGTTAGAGGTGAAACGATCCAAAGTAACAGCGAAGCATGCTGAAAAGCTCTACCGTTCGCTGGAGCTACATGTGTTGGCATCGCACGGGCGCGTGCCGATTTATAAAATCAAAGCGCCTGCACTCATCGATACGCTTAAGCCGCTAGCTGCTAAAGGTCATCTGGAGACAGTGAAGCGGGTCTGCCAGCGGTTAAACGAAGTAATGTACTTTGCAGTTAACTCCGGCATCATCGACAGCAATCCGCTGGCTCGGATCAGCGAAGTGTTTCAGTCGCCGGCGAAGCAACACATGGCTACTTTACCACCGGACAAACTGCCGGATCTGATGAAAGCCATCGCCAATGCAAGCATAAAGAGAACGACACGCTGTCTGATTGAGTGGCAACTCCATACGATCACCCGGCCCGGGGAAGCGGCAGCTACCCGCTGGGATGAGTTGGATCTGGAGAATGCGCTGTGGACCATCCCTGGCGAACGTATGAAGAAGGGCAAGGAGCATGTTGTGCCTTTATCTTCTCAGTGTCTTGGACTGTTGGAGGTTATGAGACCAATTAGCGGCCATCGGGAGCATGTGTTCCCATCAGATCGAAACCCCCGATCGCACGCTAACTCCAGCACTGCCAATATGGCGTTAAAGCGCATGGGGTTTGCCGGGCTATTGGTGTCCCACGGCTTACGAGCACTGGCAAGCACCACTCTGAACGAGCAGGGATTTGACCCTGATGTGATCGAGGCGGCACTTTCTCATGTGGACAAAAATGAGGTACGTCGAGCCTATAACCGTGCCCAGTATCTGGAGAAGCGGCGTCTGCTAATGAACTGGTGGAGTGAGCATATTCAAAAGGCGGCTACTGGTGACATGAGTATGGCTAACGGGAACAGAGCATTACGAGCGGTCTGAAAGGGATTTTGATAAGGATCGGGAATGATCATTTATAACTATCAGTGCAGAGAATGTAACGAACTTTTTTTCAGCGGATGGGGTGGAAATCATTATGCGGTTAATCAGGATGGGCAGAGAGAGCTGTGTGGTCATCCATTAGAAGCGAGTCAGCGTCGTCATATCCTGGATTATGAGCTTCGGGATATCTCATGCTGGCGGCAATTGCTGGGCCCTTATATCGGCAAAAATCACCTTGATACTCATCGGATGTATCAGGATTTGAAGTGGTATCAAGAATTCTTGGGCGCATTTGATATAAAGGCACTTCTACTGGCTAAATCTGGTTATCTTCTTGACTGCCTTTGTATGAATTGCGGGTGTTCTCAAAGATTAGACTTCGACAAGGACCCCATCAGATGTAAGGAGTGTGGGCTTGGAGACGTGCGTTCAATCAATGATTGTGTCGGTGAGGAGTGCCCCAACTGTCGGGAGGGTATTGTTGAACGGTCTGATACTGGGTGGGTAACCTGATTTACCCAGGTAGAGAATCGGAGAGTCTGTCATGGCTTGTAAGCGCCAGGACTTGATCTGACGGTCATTATTTGAAGCCACCATCTAGATTTGCTCTTAGATCTGGGGGTAGATCACCCCGAGGAAATCCGCAGCCCAAGTATATAGTCAAGCTTGCCGTCGAGCGTCGGCAAGCATATGCTGTTTATAGGCTCTTTAGGTAGAGCCTGCTACACGGCGTCCCCTGCGATCGAACGCGGGGAAGGCGCCGTCACAGTTATAAGGCCCGGGGGCCGCAAAATTCATGATGCGGGTGATCCGGGCCTTCCGTTGTGGTGTTCATGTTACAACCTGCCGAAAGAGGGGCGTTGTGATGAGTCTTTACCAGGATGCGGCTTTGTTCCCTAGCTGGATATCTAATTCTGAGAAAATATGCGCTGCTGAAAATTTATCAGAGTTGGAACGCACATGACTCCCGGAACGGTCCCTGTGCCTGCTTAATAGTGGGCTCAAAGCCCCTACCTGTCTGCATTCTTTCCATCTGGCTGCCGTGCTTTATTGGTGCGCAACTGGAACGTTCTGGTGGAACGATTCGTGGAACATTTTGCCCTGCAGAGGCTCTTTTTACCGCTTCCGAGATACAACCCCCGGCTGATTTCCAGGCCGCGAAGTAGATACAGATGCTCATCCAGTATATTTGCCCGATAAAGTGCGAAACCGGGTCCTTGTTTCTTCGATTTGACCGAATTTAGGCTGATTCTTACTGAAAAGTTCCTCCTATGTAATGGATCCTATCGGGCGGCCCAAGGCGCCGTCTTTGCTGGCGTTGCTGGTTGTTGATAATGATTCGCATCTCGCTCCTGTCTCGGTTTCAGAGGAAGAATCACCTCGGTACTTGGTAGCATATTCATGCAGGGCGCGATCAGTGCACGTGACTCGAAGTATAAGTCGTTGCTTGCAAATGATACTTTTGATTTCACCATGCCAAAACTTCGGCGCAAAAAATCTGGTGCCTCACGTACTATTGGATTCAATTACAGTTAGGAAAAAGATGAAAAAAAACGTTAGTCCCAGTAGTTCAGATTCACTTGAGGATCGGATTAATTCAGGAGTACCGACTCCAAGTGTTTTTTTTAGCGGTGCCTTAAGAAGAAAACTGCTGGATCTTTGTACGGAAGACAAAGATGTGAAAGGTGGAGATAGTCATTGGTCCGCAGAGGATGTTGTTGCAATCATTTTGTCTGAAGCTTCATGGGCTATCGATGAGGTTAAGGAAGCACGGGATGCCTTGGCAAATGAAGATGTGGTTGCTGAGCATGAAGGCTTGCTCAAGAGTGTGGAGATTAGCTTGGAGAAGCTGAAAAATATCTCTTCTGACTATGATCGTCTACTGGTCGCGGGAACTGATCCTGCAGGAACTGCCCATGAGTTAGCCCTGCTGTTAGACAATCTCCGAGAGTCGGATCAGGTGATCAGGAATTTGCCGGAGAAGCCCAAGGTTGGAACTGACATGAACGTCATAGCAATAGAGCTGACCATACGTGTGCTAACAATATTGAAATCCTATGGAATTAAGCCTTCTACGACGTGTGATACGAGCTTGGGGTATGTCAGCAAAGCAATCAAAATTCTTAAGGCTGTGGGTGATGAAGTGGGCTTGGTTTACTCGCTCCATACCTGGAAAGACAAAATCGTTGCTGCTAAGAAGAGCAATCCTGATCTAAAGAAAAACTAACCACAATAACAGTAGTAGGACACACCCAAAGAGAAGGTGGTGTTCTACTGGCGGGTTGAAGGTGTCCGCTCCGATAGCATAGCAGCCGTCAATATCCAAAAAAGGAAACGGCTCTATGAATCAACTACCTGAGACAGGCTACCTTCGCCTTCAACAAATCATCGGCAATCCCAAAGCCGAGCCCCCTGTTCCGGCAATTATTCCTGTGAGCAAGTCT